>JAPHEE010000036.1:0-12150 GCA_029259545.1 Candidatus Alkanophaga volatiphilum | reverse complement strand
AGGAACACGGCTTCGTCGACGCTGTGCGTCACGAAGAGAATAGTCTTCTGCGTCTTCTCCCATATTTCCAGAAGCTCCTTCTGCAGCATGTTCCGCGTCTGTGCGTCGAGGCTTCCAAAAGGCTCGTCCATGAGCAGGACTTCGGGCTCGATAGCCAGCGCCCTTGCAATGCCGACACGCTGCTTCATGCCGCCGGAAAGCTCATGCGGATATCTGTCCTCGAAGCCCTGAAGCCCCACAAGCTCGATGTACCGCTTAGCAATCTTCAACCGCTCCTCTTTCGGAATTCCAAGGTTTTCGAGACCGAACGTAATGTTCTTGAGAACTGTGCGCCAGGGGAACAGCGCGTACTCCTGAAAGACCATACAGCGGTCCCTTCCCGGGCCGGAGACCGGCTTGCCGTCGAGCGTGACGACGCCACTTGTCGGGCGTTCCAGACCGGCGATGATTTTGAGAAGTGTGGTCTTCCCGCAGCCTGAAGGTCCGACGATGCACACGAACTCGCCCTCACGCACGGAAAAGCTCACATCATTGAGCGCAACAACGTTGCCCCCTCCCCTTACTTCGAAGACCTTGCGCAAGTTTTCGATCTTTATCTTATCAGCCAAAAGCCTCACCCCGCTAACGGCTTCCAACGCAAAACCCAACGCTCAAACCGCCGAAACGCGATGTCCATAGCAAGCCCGATGACGCCGAAGGTTATCATTCCCGCAAAGACGAGCGCCATGTTCCCGTAGCTTTCTGCGAGGAACAGCGTCCAACCCAGCCCGTATCTAGTAGTCCCGAACATTTCCGCCGCAACAACACACATCCAGCACGCCGCAATTGCAATCCGCAAACCCGTGAGGATGAACGGCGTCGCATACGGTATGACGACCTTTAGTAGCAGGTTCCGGGTTCCGAGGACCCTTGCGGCGTCTATCAGCACGGGATCCACGTTGCGGGCGCCGCTGTAGCAGTTTATGAGCGCGGGGAAGAAGGCACCGATAAAGATGACGGCGGAGGCGGTCGTGTGCCCTATTCCCAGCCATATGATCATCGCTGGAATCCAAGCAATCGGTGGTATCGGGCGGACGAGCTCCACGAGGTAATAAAAAATGCTGTCCACCACCCGATACCAGCCCATGCAGATGCCGAGGGCGAAGCCCGCCGCAAACCCCAGCGCCAGCCCGGTAGCCCAGTGCATGAGGCTGTACAACAAGTCGCTGAGGAACGTGCTTCTCAGCCAAGGTAACAGCCCATCGCTGACGACGGCGCTCGGCGGCGGGAAGAGGTGGCGGTCGACGACGCCGTAAAAAGGCAGTATCTGCCACAGGGAAAAGAAAACGAGGAGGGTGGCGATGCCGAGCCATCTCCGCTCCTCCGCAAACCGGCTCAAAGTTCCTGCGAGGCGTCCTGAGGCGAACACCCGCTCCAACTCCACCCTCCTACCCCTTTGACGTGCGGGCAACCTCGTCGTAGAAGCTGAATTCGAAGATGTCGGACTCGTCGAGCGTTCTGGGGATGCCGTGCGGCGGTCCCATTTCTGCGAGCGCCTTTGCGAATTCGAGGGCGCAGCCGACGATCATATGCGGGTCGGCGTCGGGGACGAGCTGCCCCTCACACCGCCGCCCGAGATACGTGGCGTTCAGCCCGAGGTAGTGGCTGAGCGATGCGTTCACCGCCGGCAGCCAGACGTCACGACCGCCGAACGCCAGCTTCACGCTCTCGGGCATGTGCTTGTCGAGGATGCGAACCGCCTCCTCAGGATGCTCGTATGCGAAGTTTTGCGCTCGAACGAACGCGCGCACGACGGCACTCACGACTTCAGGATGCTCTTTTAAAAGGTCGCCGCGCACCGCCACGATGCAGCACGGCGAGTGCTCGTAGCCGTGGAGCTCTGCCCACTCCTTCGAGATCCAGAGGACCGGGACGCCGTAGCCCTGCTGCATCATGAGGTCGTCGAGCTCCGCCCCTATCACCGCCGCATCGATCACCTTGGAACGCATCCACTCCATGAGTACGATGCCGCCGGTCTTGATCTCGACGTCCTGCTCCGGGTCTATGCCGTGCGCTTCGAGCCAGTCCCAAGTGATCGTCCACTGTATGGAGCCGGGACCGCCCCAGACGCCTATTCTCATTGGTCTGCCGTGCTCCTCCTTGAACCTCAGGATCGAGCCCGCGGGGTCCGAAAGGTTCCAGCGGAAGTCGGGGGTGCCGTTGGTCGCCCGTATGGAGAGCGTTGCGATGTCCATGCCGACCGCTGCCACCACCCTGTGACCCTTCTCGTACTCGTAAGCGATCGTCGAGATCGCAGGGGCGACGCCGCCGACCGCCACGTCGATCTCACCGGCTCTGAACGCTTGGAACTCCTCGGCGCCGCCGCCCGTGAAGAGCTGCGCCCTGACGGGAATTCCCAGTTCCTCCTCCAACCAGCCCTTCTCCAAGATTATGGGAACGGCGACGTGCTCGAACGCCGGCTGCCAGCCGATCCGCAGCTCCGTGAGCTCCTCAGGTCGCTCGACGCAGCCGAGCGCGAAGAGCACGAGCAGGAGAGCGACAGCAGCCGCAACGAGCCTCACGAGCTTCATATTATAAAATGAAAAATCTTCACATTTAAACCTACCGCAGTGGGCAAATCTTTTCCTGATGAGGAAAGCGTGCCGTGCGTCGCCCCTCTCACTTCATCTCGGCTCTGACGTCCAAGGGAGGTAAAGGAATAACAGCGTGAGCGCGTACGCGGCGAGGACCGTGGGCAGTGCGGCATGAACGCCGAAGATTTGTGGCGGCGTGCTGCGCAGCATCAGGAGCGTCAGGACGATGCCGAGTATGCTCACTACGAGCATGATCGTGAAGCCCGCACGCCTCTTCAGCCGCCGCCTGCGGGAGAACCATGAAACGAAGAGAGGTCCTATGTAAAGAGCACAAGGCGCTAAGAACAGCAAAACGAGCATTATGACCTCTTCCTTGATCGCTAATGCGAGGAGGAGGCTCAAAAGTCCAATCACAAGAGTAACAAGCCTAGAAATGTTAAGAATTCTTCTGTCCGAAGCCTCAGGATTTATGAGCCTTTGGTAGAAGTCCCTGACGAGCATTGTTGTGCAGGAATGGATCCAAGAGTCGGTGCTGGACATGCACGCCGCTATGATGGCGGCGCAGAAGAGGGCGCCGACCGCCGGATGGAACACCGTAAGTATGACCTGCGGCACCGCGAGCAGAGGATCGGTGTTCGGCAGCAGCACTCTTGCAAGCAGCCCAGCAGAAACGGCAAAGAAACCTATCGGGAATATCAATAGCCCAGCCACGACGCCTGCCCTCGTAGCTTCCTCGGGCGTCCGCACCGCTGCGCATCTCTGCAGCCACGGCTGGCTGACGTAGATGAACATGAGCAGCGCCGCTACATAAGAACTGATGCGTACGGGACCCGCAGCGGTCCAGTCCGAATAACTCGGCGGCAGTTGCGAGAGCAATGACGAGAAGCCACCGTATTCGGTGACGACTAGCCCTGAGAGTAGCGCCAAGCCCACATATATGATTATCATCTGGAGCGTGTCCGTCAGCGCCACCGCCCACATCCCCCCGATGAAAATGTAAAGCGTGACTATGGCAGCTGCGATCACGATGCTTATTCCGATGTTCAATCCCGTCATTGCGGACAAGATGGCGCCGGCAGCCAGGGCGGCGACAGCCGGGATGAGCGACAGAATCATGATGACGGCGACGAGCACCCGGGCTTCGACGCCATAGTCCCGCTCTAGCACCTCCTGCAGCGTTATGGCATTGGAACGCCTGAAGCGGGCGGCGGCGAGCCACATGCTCAAAATTAAAGCTACGCCGAGTATTAGCGGATAGAGCATCCCTGAAATTCCGACTTTGTATCCGAGTTCGCCAACACCTATCGTCACGCCAGAACCGACAAGCGTCGCCGCGATCGAAAACGACGCCACCCACCATGGGAGCCGCCTGCCGCCCACATCGAAGTCCTCAGCAGACTTGGTCAACTTCCTCCCATAAAGCCCGATGAGCATGCAGACGCCTAAATACGCCGCCACTATAGGGAGCACGATGTCCTGCATCTCTACATTAGGACGCCCCCAGTCCTTATATATCTGCCGTTATGTGCAATATGGAGCCTCATAGGGAAGGAGTTGCAACCCCTTTCCCGTCCCGAAACATTTTTAATTGGAAGGGAAGAAGAGGTCGTGATAGGAGATGGCGAGGATTTACGCGCGACGTAGGGGGAAGTCGGGTTCAAAGCCGCCGCTGCGGAAGAAACCGCCGGAGTGGCTGCAGATCACGCCCGAAGAGGTGGAAGAGCGCGTTGTTGAGCTGTATAAGCAAGGGTACTCGACAAGTGTCATCGGGATGATTCTTAGGGATACTTATGGCGTGCCCAGCGTCCGTCTGGTAACGGGCAAGAAAATAACACAAATATTGAGAGAGCATGACCTAAACCCTAAGATCCCCGAAGACCTTCAGAACCTGATAAAAAAAGCAGTAAGACTGCGAAAGCATATAGAAGTGCACAAGAAGGACTTCCACAACAAACGGGCGCTGCAGCTCACAGAGTCGAAGATAAGAAGGCTTGTTAAGTATTACAAGCGAAAGAAAGTGTTGCCAGCGGACTGGGAGTACAAACCCGAAACCGCCGAAATCTTGCTCAGGGCGTAACTTCAGAGCCAAACTGAAACCTTTAAATGTATGCCATGGGAGAATAAACAGTGGTGGTGAGATGAACCCATATGCAAGCCTGCTGGGCGGGCTGCTCCTGACTGCACTCGGCGCCTTCGGCATCTACAAGTTCTTAGGAGACTTCCTGACGGTGCTGAAAGGCGTCGTGGGCGTGGTTGTGCTGATCATCGGCGTTATCTTCTTGATGATAGGCGTGAGCGACCTCAGAGATAGATTACGAGAGAAGCGGGAGAAAAAGGCGGAAGCATCCACTGGTACCGATATGGGCGGCGAGAAATGACGGTTAAGCGTCCTTTAGAGGGAATTAGAATCATAGACCTGACGCAGTTTTTCCCGGGGCCCTATTGTTCAATGCTGCTCGCAGACCTCGGCGCAGAGGTCATAAAAGTTGAACGAAAGGGCTTTGGGGACTATGCAAGAAGGATCCCACCCTTCATAAAAGGAGAAGGAGCAGGTTTCCTAGGGATGAACAGGAACAAAAAGAGCATCACTCTGAACTTAAAAGCCGAAAAGGGGCGAGAAGTATTTTACAAGTTGGTAAAAAGTGCAGACGTCGTCATGGAAGGCTTCAGACCCGGCGTCGTCGACCGTTTGGGCGTCGGCTATGAGGACGTCAAGAAGATCAACCCGAAAATCATATACTGTTCGATTTCAGGATTCGGACAAGACGGGCCTTATAGGGACGTAGTTGGGCATAACATCGATTATTTGGCGTACGCAGGCGTTCTCGGCTTGAACGAAAAGCCGTGCTCTGCAAGCTTGCTCATTGCGGACGTCTGCGGCTCGATGTTCGCTGCTCTCTCCATACTGGCGGCGCTGCTCTATAGAGAGAAGACCGGGAAGGGTACTTACATCGACGTTTCCATGGTCGATGGTGTCATTTCGTGGATGGGTATGCACTTCTCTGCGCACTTCGTAAATCAACGTGAAACGATGCCTGAGCATGCCGTCGTCGGCGACTCGCTGGGATATGGCATATTTGAGACCAAAGATGGTTATATATCTCTAGGCATTGTCGAGACGTGGTTCTGGGAAAACTTGTGCAAGGCGCTCCGCCGAGAAGACCTCCTCAACGACCAGTATGCGAAAGGCGAGCGGCGGGAGTTCGTCTTAAATGAGCTGCGCCGCATCTTCAAAGAAAAAACTAGGGATGAGTGGGTGCGCATTTTAAGGGCGGCGGAGGTGCCGTGCGCCCCAGTTTACAGAATGAACGAAGTATTTTCAGATCCGCAGATCAAGCATCGTGCGCTGCTCACGGAAATAGAGTGGCAAGGTGAAAAGGTAAAGCAAATAGTCTTTCCGATGAGGTTTTCGGAATTTGACTGCCGTGAAATAAGGATGCCGCCGCCGACGCTTGGCGAGCACACCGACGAGATTTTGAAGGAATTGGGTTACAGTGAGGACGAGATAAAAAGGTTAAAAGAGGAAGGGGTGGCATAAAGAGGGTAGTGCTAATGCCGTTATTGGATGCTGTAATCGAGAAAGTTACAGGGCTTGATGCAAAGAAGCTTGTTTTAGTCCCGTTAATTGTGCTGTTGCTAGCAGTTGGCGTGCTCGTGTATTCACAGCTTGCCTTCGGGACGCCGGTCAAGCTTGGTATGGACTTCACCGGCGGCACGCTCGTGAGAATCACGACGCCGGAAACTAAAGACGAACTCCTAGCAAAGTTCTCAGAATTCCCGAACGTTATCATCCGAGAGGCGGGCGACGAGAAAATCTTGCAGTTCGGACCGATGAGTGCCGCCGAGAAAGAGAGGCTTATCCAGCTCATCACCAGCTACCCTGATTACGAAATAAAAGACGTAAGCCCTTTGTTCGGCAAAGAGGCGCAAGTGCAGACGATTAAGGCGCTCGTGATCGCGTTCTTGCTGATGGCAGTCGTCATTTTCATCGTCTTCAGGACTCCCGTGCCCGCTGCAGCAATCGTCTTCTGTGCGGCTTCTGACATCGTAATTGCAGCTGCTTGTATGGATATAGTACATCTGGAACTTTCCTTGGGGACCGTCGCCGCGCTTCTCATGCTCATAGGCTATTCCGTGGATAGCAACATCCTCCTGACGACCAAGCTCTTACGCTCAAGTCCTGTGAGCGGCAGTAAGAAAAGTGACATGCTGAAGGTTCTTGAAAGGTTGAAAGCGGCAATGCGAACAGGACTGACGATGACTTCGACGACGCTTTCCGCCGTCTTCGCGATGTTCGTCGTAGCGGCGTGCATGTCCTCGCTTTCCGAATATTATGCGCCAATACCGCTGCTTAGGGACATTTCCATCGTACTCATCTTCGGGCTTCTTGCGGACTTGATGAACACGTGGATGTTCAACGCGGGCGTCCTTCGCTTCTATCTCGGCGAGGCTCGTGCAGCCGAGATGAAACAGCGAGCGGGTACGATGGTGAAAAAGGCTAAAAAGTCAAAAACAAAGGCAGCGGAGACCGGAGAGGTCGCAAAAGCAAGAAAGACGGAAAAGGGGGTAAAAACGCAAAAAGGAGGTGAGCGGCGTGGTAGGTGAGCGCGGCAGCCTGCTCCGAGATGTGCGGGTGTCCGTTTTTGTGATTTTCGTGTTGTTGTCGCTGTTCGTGATTTACGTTTATCCGCCGCCACCCATGGGTGCGGGAATCAACGGGAACCTGAAATACGGCTTAGATCTGGTCGGCGGCTCCTACTTACAGCTGAAGCTCGAAGGCGTCCTCGTAAAGGTCGAAGCGGAAAAAAGTGAGATCATAAAACACGAGATTCAGGAGCTTTTGAGAGAGAAGGGGGCATCCGTAGAGGTGGTGGCTGAGAACGAGACGGCAACGGTTCTTGAGACGGCTGCGCCGCTGACCAAGGAAGAACTTGAGGCTTTAAACATAGGGGTTGTCTCCGTTGAGACGTCGCTAGAAAACGCTACGGAGGAAAACGTCACGAGAATTACAGTGACAGCGGACGAGAAGTATGTTGTGACAAGGTATCTAGAAAATGCACTGGGTGCGGATGTCGAGCCCGCAGTTTATCGGGGCACCGAAGTTTACGAAATAAGGAAGCTCGTTTCGAAAGAGGAGCTGGAGGGCGTGCTTGCTGCCGTAAATGCTAGTATCGGGCGTGACGAGCGAGGAATGGAGTTCTTTGTGGAGGGCGTGACGCCTGAGACGAGAGACTTGGCAAAAGAAATCATGGAGACGAAGCTTAACATGCTGGGGTTGCGAGACATTCCGATAAGGACCGTTGGCACCGATATTATCCTGATAGACCTCGCAGGCGTTGATATAGCGACGGCACGCAAGCTCGTCGGGAAGCCCGGAAAGTTCGAGATTCGAATACAGACGGCGGGCGAGGCTGGCGAAATC
This sequence comes from Candidatus Alkanophaga volatiphilum, assembly GCA_029259545.1. Classification (GTDB taxonomy): domain Archaea; phylum Halobacteriota; class Syntropharchaeia; order Alkanophagales; family B39-G2; genus Alkanophaga; species Alkanophaga volatiphilum. The sequence goes on along the minus strand of JAPHEE010000036.1, from coordinate 4,155 downwards.
AAAAAAGGTATGCGGCTCGAGGAAATTAAAAACATAACGGCGCACGTCCTTTACGGCGATGAAGGCATTGCGAGCGTCGGCGCCATACCGCAACAAAGACGGACCGACGACGTCGAGCGTTGGGGGGCGCCGTTCACGCTGACAAGGGAAGGCGCCGCAGCCTTAAGAGATGCGTGCATAAAATACAAGGCGGTAGAGGAGGAAGAGCGGGAGCGGCACGAGCTTGCGATGCTACTCGACGACGTTGTGATATACAGTGCGCCGCTCTCGCCAGACCTTGCAAACGAGCTGAAGGCACACCCGGTTTACAACTTGATCGCAGAGACCGGTAGTGGCGAAGAGGGGCGACAAGCAGCAAAAGAGTTGATCATACACTTGAAAGCGGGGGCGTTGCCCGTGCCCGTCGAGATTATAGGCTCGGGCGAGGTCCCAGCGCCGCTCGGCGAGAAGTTCAGGCATGAGGCGGCGCTCGCCGCCGCCCTCGCATTCGTGCTCGTGGCGCTCGTCGTTTACGTGCGTTACCGGAACGGGCGGGTCGTGCTCCCGATGTTAATGACGTTGGTCTGCGAAGTCATCATCATTCTGGGCTTCGCTGCCGCCACTGGCTGGCAGCTCGACCTGCCGAGCGTCGCCGGCATCATTGCGGTCATCGGGACAGGCGTCGATCAGCTCGTCATCATCACTGATGAAATCCTGAGCGGCGCTGCTACAATGCAGTCGGCGCAAAAAGCGAGTCAGAAAAAGGGGAAGACCCCTGTTAAGGTTTACTTACGGCGTGTCGCTGAGGCTTTCAACATAATATTCGCGTCCGCAGCTACGACGGCGGTTGCGATGCTCGCTCTCGCACTTATGGCGCTCGGCACGCTCCGTGGCTTTGCCATAATCACGATCGTTGGAATACTAATAGGCGTGCTCATCACGAGACCCGCATATGCAAGGATCGTACAGGAAATTGCTTGATCGTCGTTTGACGCTTTAAAGCTGTGTAGTTCCAGTTAATAGTATTTTATTCTCCCGCCTTTGAATCTGAACTCCGGCGCCTCCTTCTCAATGTCGAGTTTCTTTTCCTCTTTGCGTTTTGCGATATGAAGATCCTCAATTTTGAGTATCTGGATGGCGGCGGACGTTGCGCACATGATTGCCTTCTTCTTTATCCTCAAGGGCTCAAGGATCCCGGCTTCAAAAGCGTCTTTTATTTCCTTCTCCTTTGCAGAGAGGCCTGCATTTCTGTTTCCATCGGCGTGCTCCGCCCGCAGCGCAACGAGCGTGTCTATAGGATCCAAGCCGCAATTCTTAGCAAGCGCCAGCGGTATTGTTTCCAGCGCGTCCGCAAATGCGTTGACCGCCAGCTGCTCCTTGCCCGGTAACGAGTTTGCGAACTTCCGGAGGCGTTTCGCCACTTCGACCTCGACGGCGCCGCCTCCTGGCAGGACTTTACCGTCCTCAATTGTGGCAGCAACGCAGTGTAATGCGCTTTTAACTTGACTCACCACGCCCTCTAAGACCCTGTGAGACGCCCCTCGCAAGATGATCGCAGAAGCCTTTGGGTAAGGACAGCCCTCGAAAAATACGTATTTCCCGTTGCCCACTTCAACTTCATGAACGAGCTTTGCATATCCGAGCTTCTCAGGCGTCAGGTCCTCGATATTCTTCACGATTTCCGCGCCGGTCGCCCGCTTCAGCCGTTTGAGGTCTGTGTTTTTCACCCGTTTCAACGCCATGATTCCAGCGTCCCTGAAAATGTCCAAAGCCTCGTCGTCAATACCCTGCTGGCAGCACAGGACGTTGGCACCGCTCTCGACAACCCGCTCGACAATCTCTTCAAAGAGCGCCTTTCGCTGCCTCATGAAAGCTGAGAGCTGCGACGGCGCCGTTATTTTCACGTAAACATCCTGTTGGCGTCCTGCACGTCGCACCTTCGATTTAGGCTCCCTGTGCTCGATGGGATAATCGAGTAGTGCTATTTTCGCATCTTCTATGCGTTTCGGCAGGTCGCCGAGGACCTCGCGGTCGACGACGACGCCGTCGAAGAACTTCGTCTCGTAGACGGCGGCGCCGGTCTGCGAGACGAGCGTCACGTCGTCCACGTCTATCGGACGTTCGTCCTCAATCCTGCGGACGCTCCTCACTACTATTTCAGCGAGCTTGCGCTCGTCCCAGTAGTCGCTTTTCTTCAATGCTGAAAGCGCCACGTTCTCCAAAACGCCGTCGTTGTTGACGTCCACCGCCCTCGCCATCTCGTCCAAAATTCTGAAGGTCTCTTGGAGCGCCTTCTCATAGCCTCTGACTATGACGTTCTGGTGGATGCCGTTGAGTTTAAGCTCGTAGCCACGCCTCGCAAGCTCGCCGATCAGGATGAGGACGGTGGCGACGCCGTCGCCTGCATCACGACCCTGCGATATCCCTGCCTCTATTATCAAATCTGCAGTCGGATGCCCGTATTTCAGCTCCCTTATGATGGCGTAAGCGTTGTTTGCGACGAGGTCCGGGGCTTCGCCCTCCAGAAGACCCTTCGTTATGAGCTTCTTCGAGCCTAACGGCCCGAGCATCGGCTTGAACATCTCCGAAAACGCTGCGCACACCAGCACGTTCGCCTCTTGCACCTCCTCCGGCGGCACCTCCCCTGGCGGCAGCTCTATCTTCCCCATCTCCCTCTAAATAAATTGCCCCCAGAATTTAAGCGTTTTCCCATCCACATAGTCTCTCCGCAAGGGTGCCGCAAGCTTCAGCTTGCGAGGAATTGCGGAGGCACAAGTTCATCGCCGCAACGACATCGGCATCTTCCTCAAACCCGCACTTGACACATCTGAATCTCCTTCCTTTCCTGTTTTTCGGACTGATGTGGTGGCACTCAGGGCACTCTTGCGACGAATGATAAGCTTTCCTCGTCCGAACTGCAATTCCTTCCCACAGGGCTTTCTCCGTGACCGCTGAATGAATCAGCTCGTAAGGAGCTATTGCGTAAATGTGCGGCAGTCTTCTCAGCTTTTTCCTCAGCCACTTCAGATCCTCCAGCACGATAACGGGCTTCTCGAACCGCCTGGCGAACTCTATAACCTGATTTGCGGCGTGGCGAACATAATCCCTGACGAACTTGGACTCGTTGTATGTGAACTTCTTCGAGCCGAGCTTTTGCTTCAGCCGCCGATGCTCGACGCCCTTCCTGTGCGCTTCGAGAATCGGCTTCCCCGAGACCTGCAGCACCTCACCGCCGCAGTATGCAGCGACCAAGTTCACAACTCCTATATCAACCCCAACGGCGTTCTCGGGCTCGTACCTTATTTCGACGTCCTTCGTCAGCGTTATCAGCAGCCTGTGGTCTGGAAAGAGCAACGAGTCCGAGATCTTGTGCCTGGTCAGCTCCGAAAGCCCGCCCTTCAGCTCGCCTTCGTGAATCAGGACTTCCTCTTTCCTGAAACCGTTACCATCGGGTAAAGATATTCTCGCTTTAAGCCCGCCATCGAACACCAAGTAGAACAGGTGGTTCTTCCCGTAGGTGAGCCTTATCGGGAAGTCGTCGGCGTCGATCTTCGGAACGTGCCTAGCCTTATAGCTTCCCCTGAAAGTCTGAGCGACGAGCTTCATCCCTTGGATAATAACCTCCGAGGGTAGCTGGTAATTCTCCCTACAGAAGCCGTACATCAGCTCTTGGAGCCTCCGCTGATCGGTAATTCCAGCTCTTTTGCAGCACTCGACGAGGAGGGAAACTAGGCGTCTGTACTCGCTGAAAAGCTTATCGATCTTCTCCGCCTGCTCTCAGTCGGCTTGAGCCTGACGGGAATCGTCCTCCGAGCTTTCACGAATCCTCACCTTGTAATAACACACCGGACAAGTGGCGTAGTACTTCGACCTGCCTTTATAGTCCCACTCGTGCCCACAGTGATGACACCTCAGTCTCATGCTAGTAAGTAGGTGGGTAAGATTTAAATACTTTTGCGGCGTAACTATCGTAGGGGCTGCGGTCAACCAGCCTCATGTCTCCAGCGTGCATTGGACACTCCGAGGGCGATGAGAGCGGTCCGGTGCGGCGCTTGGCTGTGGGCGACCGCACGAGCTTAACCAAGCCCGAGGAGTGGGGGCGAACACAGCCAAAGCGCACAGCGAACGCACGCTGGGGACTACAAGCCCCAAGCTTTAGCTTGGGGTAGTTGACGA
>JAPHEE010000035.1:15820-16977 GCA_029259545.1 Candidatus Alkanophaga volatiphilum | reverse complement strand
TAAAGCTCAAAATGGCTGAATAAGCTAAGTCTTTTGGCATTAAGCCTTAAATCAAAGCGACGCCAATTTGAGCAAAAGGGCTCGCTGGTGATGTTATGGACCCATCTAGGAGCAAGAAGCAGGTGCGGGCGGAAGTTTGGAAGCGGATGCAGGAGTTGGGCGTCACGCACCCTTTTAACAAAATTCCTCCGTTTCCTGGGCAGGAGGCAGCCGCCTCGCTCCTGCGTACGCTTGACGTTTACAAAAATGCTGAGAGGATATTCGTGCCGCCTGACTCCGCTCAATACCACGTCAGGCTTAATGCTTTGAAAGACGGGAAGACCGTCATAATGGCGACGCCGGCGCTCGCCGACGGCTTCTATGAGCTCGATCCATCCGTCCTCGACGAGAACGTATGGCGCTCGGCAGTCCGCAGCAAAGAGGTCGTGAAATACGGGAGGCGGCTGAAAACTTCGTTTGAAGACATTGGGAGGATCGATTTGATGGTCACGGGCGCCGTTGCTGTCAGTCGGAGCGACGGGAGTCGCATTGGCAAAGGTACAGGCTTCTTCGACCTCGAATATGCAATCCTTAAAGAAATAGGGAGCGTCGGCGAAACCACGCTCATAGTCGCAGTAGTTCACGACTCGCAGGTCTTCGATGAGTTGCCGCATGACAAAAACGATGTCGCCGTGAACCTCATAGTCACGCCCACTCAGGTGATCGAAATAAAGGAGCCGAGGAGGAGACCCACGGGTATAGACTGGAAACGCCTCGACAACAGGAGAATCCTGAAAATAAGACCTCTTACGGAGCTTGAGATGAAAATAAAGGTAAGCAAGGCTATGAGCTACATCTTAAGACATAGAAAGTCGCCTAAAATGAGAGAAGATGGCTTCATGAGCTTGGAGGCGCTCCTGAAGGATTTGCGCAGGAGAGTCCCTTATGCGGATGAGGAGCTTGTGATAGATGTGGTAAGGAGCGACCCAAAGGGACGTTACGAGCTGCGAGATGGCATGATACGGGCGAGATACGGGCACTCGATAGACGTGCGGATAGAGCTGCCGGCGGCTGATGTAGCCACCCTCTACCACGGGACGACGGCGGAAGCCGCCGCCGAGATTTTGCGAGAAGGACTAAAACCGATGGGCAGGCGCAAAGTACACCTGTCGGCGAGC
>JAPHEE010000035.1:0-15504 GCA_029259545.1 Candidatus Alkanophaga volatiphilum | reverse complement strand
GACGCCCTGACGCAGGAACTGGTCCTAGTTCAGCAATCTGTAGCAGAGTATGAGAAAGCCATAGAAACCATAAAATATCTGAAAAAGCTGAAGGCGGGCGACGAGCTGCTCGTGTCGGTCGGCGCCGGCGCCTCCGTGTATGCTACTCTGAGCACGCCTGAAAAGGTGATAGTGAATCTGGGAGCGGGTGTGAGCGCTGAGAAAGATCCTGACAGCGCCATTGAAAGCCTGAGGGAGAGGAAGGAGGAACTTGAGAAGAGGCGTGCCGAGATAACAGAGACGTTGCAAAGACTAGAACAGGAGGCGCAGAGGGTGCAGGCACGGCTCCAAGAAATACTTGCGAGGCAGGAGCGACCAAGACAAGAGCAAATGTAATTGACGCCGCTGCAGGCAGAGTGGTGTTAGATGTTCGAGCGGCTGAAACAAAAGTTCAGAGAGTTTACGAAAAGTATTGAGAAGAAGGTGCAAGAGGTCAAAACGGTCGTCACCGAAGGCGAGGTGATCCTTGACAGCAAGGACTTAGAGGAGCCGCTGGAGGAGTTGGAATTTGCACTGCTTGAAAGCGATGTTGCATTGCCCGTGGCTGAGAGCATCATCGAAGCCGTCAGAAACGAGCTCATAGGGCGACGCAAGAAGTTGCTGAAAAGCACTGAAGTCGTCGTCAGGGACGCATTACGGGAAGCGTTGTTGAAAACGCTTTTCCCTTACGAATTTGACTTCGATGAGTTCGTCGAGCGTTGTGAGAAGCCCGTGAGAATAGTGTTCGTGGGCGTGAACGGCACCGGGAAAACGACGACGATCGCAAAGGTCGCAAAACGCCTCCTCGACAACGGTTACTCCGTCGTTTTAGCCTGCGCCGACACCTTCAGGGCGGGCGCCGCCGAGCAGCTCGAAACGCATGCGAGAAACCTCGGCGTGAAACTCATAAAGCACCAGTATGGGGCAGATCCCGCTGCCGTCGTCTACGACGCCGTCGAATACGCACGGGCGCACCGCCGTGACGTCGTCCTTGCAGATACCGCCGGCAGGATGCACACGAACATTAACCTAATGGAGCAGCTTCGTAAGATATGCCGGGTGAATTCGCCGCACCTCAAAATATTCGTGGACGAAGCCGTTGCGGGCAACGACGCCGTCGAACGGGCGACTCGCTTTAACGACGCTATCGGAATAGACGCTACGATACTAACAAAGCTCGACGCCGACCCCAAGGGCGGCGCCGCCATCTCAATAGCTTATGTTACTGGCAAGCCGATAATTTTCGTCGGCACCGGACAGGGTTACGACGACCTCCAGAAGTTCGACGCCGCTTGGCTCATAGAGCGGATTCTCGGATGAGATGGGCGGGCTATGCGTCCTTAAGATCGGCGGCGGCGTGATCACCGAGAAAAGCGAGGAGGAGATGCCTAAACTCGACCAAATGCGGCGAATCTCCAGAGAAATAAAGGAGAGTGATGTGAGAAAGCTGGTCTTGATACATGGTGCAGGCTCCTTCGGACACCCGCAAGCTGCGAGATACTTCAAAAGCAGGGATGTTAAAGACGCTTTGAAGACGCACGCCGCCGTCAAAAGGCTAAACTGCATGTTCGTTGAAGCTTTGAGCGAAGTAGGGCTTGACGTTATACCCGTACACCCGATGAGTTGTGCGGTGATGCGGGGTAGCGTCCTGAAGATGATGAATCTTGAGTCCGTTCGCCTTGCGCTTTCCAAGGGTATAATTCCTGTGCTGCACGGCGACATCGTACTCGACGAACTCCATAACTTTTCTATACTCTCCGGTGATGACATTCTCGTGCACGTCGCCGCTGCTCTTAACGCCTCGAGAGCCGGAGCGGGCGTGCGGGAGGACGGCGTCTTCGCAAAACGTGACTCTGAAATTTACATGCTCCGTGAAATAACGCCCTCGAACTTCGAGGCTCTACGTCCCGAAGTCGAGGAGTTCGAACGTCATTTAGCGTCGGCATCTGAGGCGGCGACAGCGAAAACGCATGACGTCACAGGCCGTATGATATCCAAGGTCGAGAAGCTCTTGAAATTGGCGGCGACGCGCGGGATCTCTTCCCTCATCTTCAATGCTGAAAAGGAATACAACGTCCTGAAGTTCTTGCGCGGCGAGGTCGTCTCTGGAACTGTCGTACGTCCTTAGAAGCATAAACGCGCGGCTTATCAACTTTTTCTTTTGACCTCAACGTCGATCGTGCCGTTTATGACCGTGTCGAATTCGATCTTCGAGAGCCAGCTCTGGCGCTCGAAGATGTTCATGAAGCAAAAGCCAATCACCTTAGCAGACGGTTTGCAGACTTCTCTCAGGAATTTAAGAACGTCCTCAGCGTCACATGGGTATTTTGGCATCGCCAGTCCTCCGAGCACAACGACCACATCTGCATTCTTCGGGTCGGCAGGCTCGTCCGCGACACAATAACCGATGTCCTCGACGAACTTCATTCTCTTTGCCTTACTAACGTCAGCGTTCGGCACGTAGACCATCTCGAAATTCCTGTTCCGGACGGAGTACGCAAGAAGCTCTGTGAACGGCGTGCAAACACCTATAGTGCCGGTGAAAACCACTTTTGCACCATCTTTTACCTCTTCAAGGCTCTCCCTGAACGCGTCCAACAAGCCAGTTATCCCCCGCTGCATATATTGCTTTGCAGTTCTGAGTCTTAAATAACGGCACCAGCGCGCTATACCTCGGCTTCGAGGAGCGTCACGAGGAGCGCCATGCGCACAGGAACGCCGTAGAACGCTTGCTCAAAGTACTTCGCGTATTTCGTCCTGTCTATCTCGGGGTCGACCTCGTCCACTCGTGGCAAGGGGTGCATGACTATCAGTCGCTCGTTCTCCTCCAGCATGTCGGGAGTGATGCGGTAAGAACCTGCGACCTTTAGGTACTCCGTGGGATCCGGAAAGCGTTCCCGCTGTATTCTTGTGACATATAAAACGTCAACGTCGCTTATCACCTCTTTCACGTCCGAGGTCTCGTGAATTTTCGCACCACGCAGGTCCTCCTTTATCTCCGGCGGCATCTTCAGGAGCTCTGGGGACACAAGATAAATCTCAGCGCCATAAAGCGAAAGCGCGTAAGCCAAGGAGTGTACAGTCCTTCCGTACTTAAGGTCGCCAACCAACGCGACTTTAAGACCTTCAAGCCGTCCTAACTCCTTCTTCATCGTGTAAAGGTCGAGAAGGGTCTGTGTGGGATGTTGCCCGGCGCCGTCGCCGGCGTTTATCACCGGCACTTCTGAGAACTCGGCGGCGAGCCTGGAGGCGCCCTCCTTGGGATGCCTCAGCACGATGACGTCACAATACTTGCTGATCACGCGGACGGTGTCGGCGAGGCTTTCACCTTTCGCTATGGAAGAGGCTTCAACGCCACTCATGTTCAGGACGTCGCCGCCGAGCCTTTTCATGGCGGTCTCGAACGACATGCGAGTTCGCGTCGAAGGCTCGAAGAAAAGGTTAGCAAGGAGCTTTCCAGCGAGAGCGTTGCTGCGTCGCTCGCCTCTCGCATAAGGTTCGAGGCGTTCCGCAACCTCCAAAATGAAATCGATCTCCTCTTTAGTAAAGTCTCGCATCGAGATGATGTGCCGCTTTTTAAATTTAGCGAGCGGCGGCTCATCTCCAGCCATCACAAGTAGTCTGTGACTATCGGAAATAAAGGGATGGGTTAAAGTCAAAAAAGGGAGGAATAATAAAAAATTACCTCTTCAGGCCCAGCACGATCTCTATTGAGGAAACGTTTGCCTTTTGCCCTCCTTCTCCTTCGATTTCCTCGGTGCTTATTTTTATGTCTCTGATCTCGACGTTCGGCATGAACTTGTTGCGTACGACCTCTGCTGTATCCACAGCCCTCGAAATGGAGCGTCCTCGGGCTTTTATCACCACCTCTTCGCTGCCGTTGTTGAACTGTGTCACGACCGCCAGCACGTAGCTCATTACGGGTTTGTTACCCACGTATATCACGTTGTCCTCCGGCATGTTCTCACCTGCCTCCGTCACCGCCAAGCTGGCGGCGCAGCTCCCCCAGCGGCTTTGGCGTCAGGGCAGGACCTGGCGCACGCCACCACCCTGCCCCTGCTAGGTAGCCCGCCGGAGCATTGCCTACTGGAAGTAGCTTCAAGCTTATATTTAAATTTTTCCTACGCCGCCTACGCCGTCCTGACGCGGTCGGGGGCATCGCTCCTCCGTCCGATCGCCAGCGAGGTTATTAAACTTGAGGACGGAAATAGTTAGATGTTCAAGCCGCTTTACCCAATGAGTAAGGAGGTCAGCGCCCGAAGGCGTCATGAGACGAGGGACATCGTGCGAAGGATAGGAGTCGTCACGGCGGACCGCGTGCGTCTACGGGGTCATCCTATCGCCCACCCTCTGACGATCTTCAACCCCGCGGTCGTCATAGAGGATGAGATGCTCGTGCTCTACGCTCGGATAACGGTGGGCTATTTCAAATATGCCAGTGCGGTTGTGGAGCTGCGTCTGAACTTATCGGACATTTACGGGCGCGAGCCGCCTATTAGCGTTGCTGACATCGTCGTCTACCCGAGTAACAAGTTCGACATGTGGGGTGTGGAGGACCCGCGAGTCTGCGAGATAGGAGGACGCAGGCTCATGACTTACTGCGGACGCACGTCGCATTACTTCAGCTCTGAGAGGAACGAGAAGGTGTTGCCCGTCACCGCCGCGATGGAGAACAAATGCTGGGAGAAAATATGCGTGTTCAGGCTGCCAAGGGGGCTTCGCCCGTTCATTGTGAGCGACAAGGACGCTTTTATTGTAAAAATGAAGGCGCTTATGCTCTTCCACAGACTGCACATGACGGACGGCAGCTTCTACCTCGTGGCGAGTCCGATTCCTGAGAGTGTTCTAACGCTCAAGAGCTTTAGGACCGTGAGCCTCATGGACACGTTCGTGGCGTTCGACGCCGCCGACTTCGAGAGCAAGCTCGGTTGGGGCACGCCGCCCGTCAGGGTCGGCAGAGAGTACCTTCTGCTGCTGCACGGTGTGGATTTAGACGGCTGTTACCGCGTTTTTGCAGTCTTGATGAATGAAAATGCAGAGGTGACAGCAGTGACCCCCGAATACATCATGGAGCCACGGGAGCCTTATGAAATATATGGAGACCGTCCGTTCACGGTGTTTCCGTGCGGTGCCGCCACGCTTGACGACGCCTTAATCATAAGCTATGGCGCCGGCGACTCCGTCATCGGCATCGGCGAGATCGACCTGAGCGAACTAATGGCGATTCTCGACTCGAACAGGCTTGAGTGACTCAAAGAGTTTCAGAAATTCCTCAGTTACCCTGCCAACGCTGTTCTCCTCGGCGTAAATCCTTGCAGCCTCTATAACACCGTCTCTGAAATATTCATCCTCGACGAGCTTTTCTATCAATTTAATAAGTTCTTCGTGATCTTTGTAGATCACCGCAGGCATGGACCCATTGATTACAGGTAAGTTTTCGAAATGGCGAGTGTGCGGCGCAACAATAGGCGTGAGGGCGCCGACGCACTGTGAGAACGTCGACGACACCACCACCCTCTTCGTGGCGCCCTTCGGGAGCAGGTGGATGTCAGAGTGTAAAAGGAGGTCGTAAAGCTCATCAGTGTCGAGCCGCAACACCTCCTGCTTCAGCCATCGTTCGTTATACGGGAGTGGATGGTCGGAGCGGAACACCAAATATTCGAAGTCGTACCTCCTGCTCAGCGCTTCAAGCGCCCTGACAAACCCCTCGTACTCCCCCACAGGCTGCCGCCCAAAGCTGAAAAATCGAAGAACGTCCTCCGCAAACGCCCTCCGTCGCCTTCTGACCGGTGGAATACATGGATACGGTATTATGCGCGTCCGTTTCCATACGCTTCGTGGCACCACCTCCCTCCTGAACCTCTCGTCGAATACAACGATCGCATCGAAATTCCGCAGGTCGTAGCCAATGTCCTCTTTCTTCCCTTCGTGGATTACGGCGACCTTCGGACACTTTATCTTCCGCAACAAAACCTCAACACCCTTGTATGGCAAACGCTCATAAGACTCGACTAAGAAGATGTCGAAATCTTCAGAAAGTATTTTTCCAGCTTCTAACCTCCCTTTAAGATCAGGTGTCCTCTCGTCATAGCACCGAACTACAAAATCCTCATCCCTTCTTATGATTTTGTGATGCCACCAAAGGTCAGCACTACGTCTATGTGGGGCTAAAACTGTTATATCGTGCCCCTTTTTCATGAGTTCTCTGCCTATGAGCTCTGCATGCAGAGAGACGCCACACGTAGCGTTCCATCTCGATAGAATACCTACCCTCATACATGGTTTATTATTTCGTCCGCAGTAATAAGTTTATGGGACGTTACGGGATGAGGAGGTCGTTTGGATGAAAGAGCTAAAGGATCTGTTAGCGAGGCTGTCGAACGCTCACGGGATTGCGGGTTATGAGGATGAAGTTCGGCAGATTGTGGCTGAAGAGCTTGAGGGTTATGTCGATGAGACAAAAGTGGACAAGCTTGGAAATCTCATAGCTACGAGGCGTGGCGGCTCGCCGTCCGTCATGCTCGCCGCGCACATGGACGAGATCGGGCTGATGGTGAAGTACATTGAGGACGATGGCTACATCCGGTTCACGAAGATAGGAGGCTGGTTTGATCAAACGCTTTTGAGCCAGAGGGTCGTCCTCCACGGACGCAAGGGCAAGGTCGTTGGCGTCGTCGGCGCGAAGCCGCCGCACCTCATGAAGGAGGAGGAGCGGAAGAAGGTCGTGGAGGCGAAGGACATGTTCATCGATGTCGGTGCGAGCAGCCGTGAGGAGGTCGAGGACATGGGCATCGCGCCCGGCACGCCGATCACCATCGACAGGGAGCTGACGACGCTCGTGAACGACAGGGTCACCGGGAAGGCGCTGGACGACAGAGCGGGCGTTGCGATGATGATCGAGGCATTGAGGCGGACGGATGCGAAATGCACGGTATATGCGGTTGCGACCGTCCAAGAAGAGGTCGGGCTGAAGGGCGCCCGGACGTCGGCGTTCGAGCTCAACCCCGACGTGGCGGTCGCCACCGAGATCGCGGTTGCGAGGCAGCTCGGCGTCGAGAAGAAGGACGCCGCCATCGAACTCGACAAGGGTCCCGTGATCACAGTTTCGGACGCCGCCGGTCGCGGCATAATAACGCCGCCGCCCGTGCTCCGCTGGCTCACAGAAACGGCGGAGAAGCACAAGATCGAGTACCAGCTGAGCGTCTCCGAAGGAGGTACGACGGACGCCACCGCCATCCTCCTGACGAGAAGCGGCATTCCTGCGGGCGTCGTGAGCGTGCCCACCCGCTACATACACTCGCCGGTCGAGGTTCTGAGCTTGAAAGACCTCGACAAGTGTGCGGAGCTGCTGGCGAGAGCCTTGGAGACCGCAGCTGACTACTTTTGATCGACCTGCGACGCGTGGGGGCGTTACGCCTACAACCAGAGCGTCATCTGAAGCCGAACGCATCCGCGCGTCGGCTTCGGTACGCATGCCAGACAGCCTAAAATTTATATAGGCGGCGGACAATATCCATGATGTCAGCGAGCCGCTGTAGCTCAGCCCGGCAGAGCGGCTGACTCGTAATCAGCAGGTCGGGGGTTCAAATCCCCCCAGCGGCTTCTTTTGAGTGTGGAGATGTCTGAGCGGATAATACACAATAAGTGGGCAAGAAGGGCAGGAATTCCAGGAGATTTCGGAACTCATAGATTAGTTGACAGGCTGAGAGCGTCTTGGATTGTGTTACCTTTGCGAAGTTTTTTGAAGTTGGGGTTTTGGGCGTCACGTCGTGCCACGGGGGAGATACTACTAAGACGCCGCTGATGGAATCATGACGGCTTAACATCCTCAGCTGGATCCTGTAGGACTAACATCTTTACGTTGTGGGCAAAACCAAATGACGCTGAGGAGCACCTCCAACGCTATGAGCATCAGGAAATACGAATACGAGCTGAAACTAAGTTGATTTACCGCCTTTAAGGAATAAGAGACTTTGTCATGCAAAATGCGGAAGAAATCTTAACAGACTTGGGAGTGAGGTTTGACGCCCCAACGAGCGACGAAGAGTACCGGGAGTGGGTGCGTGCAAGTTGCCAAGGATGAGGACTCCACGGAACATCAGAGAAGAGATTTTACAAGCTCCAAGCCTTTTTTTAGAGCCTCTTCGATCATTTCGACTTTCTGCCCGCCGCCTTGGGCGAGGTCGGGCTTCCCGCCACCGCCGCCGCCGAGCGTCTCGCAGACGACCTTGACGACGTCGCTCGCCTTCACCTTGGAGGTCAGCGGCTTCGGAACGGCGACGACGGCGGACGCCCGCCCCTTAATGACGCTCACCAGAATCGCAACGATGCCCTCCGCAGAGAGGGCACCCGCAAGCTTCACAAGCTCCTTCGCATCCGCCGCCTCGACCCTCTCGGCGACGACCCTCACGACGCCCCCCTCGCTCTTCACCTCCTCGGCTCGCCCCTTCAAGCTCTCGATGCGGAGTGCCGCAACCTCGCCCTGCAGCCTCTCAACCTCCTTGCGCAGCTCCTTCCACTCCTCGAAGAAGCGGCGGGCGGTCTGCGGCAGCACCTCGTAGGGCACCCTGAGGGCATCCGCCGCCTCCCTCAGGATCCGCTCCAGCTCTTGGACGCTTTCGACAGCAGCCTCGCCCGCCGAGAACTCAATACGCTCAACACCGTCCTGTATGCGCTCCGTCCTCAGGATTTTGATGGCGCCGATCTCCCCCGTGAACTCGCAGTGCGTCCCGGCGCAAGCCTCGACGTCGTCGCCGACCTTCACGATCCTTATGAGCTTGCCGCCGGGAACGCCGCCCTGATATATGCGGAAGCCGTACTTCCGCTCCGCTTCGTTCCTCTCCATGAACTCCGTTTTTATAGGAACGTTCCGCATCACAACCTCGTTTGCAAGCCGCTCGATCTCACGACGCTCCTCATCGGAAATCCTCTTAAAGTGTGTTATGTCGATCCTTGAGACCCGCTCGCCTTTCTGGGCGCCCGCTTGCCAGACGTGTTTTCCGAGAACCTTGCGGGCGGCGTCAAGGATTATATGGGTGGCGGAGTGGTGACGCATGAGTGAAAGACGGCGTCTGAAATCTATTTCCCCTATAACATCCGCCCCCCTCAGGGCGGTGATGACTGCGCCCCTGCCGCCGGCAGCAGGCTCGACTTTATGCAGGACGACACCATCGGCGCTCCGCACGTATGAAACTTTCAGCTCCAAGTCGCCAATCTTAAGCTTGCCGACGTCAGAGGGCTGCCCGCCGCCCTCGGGGTAAAATAACGTGCGATCGAGCACGAGCCAGCCGTCGAAAACGTCTAACACTCTAGCTTCAAACCGCCAAGCCTTCGGCTCTTTGTAGTATAACTTCTCCGTCTCTGGGAGCTTCCTTTTCCGCACCTCTTCAACGAGCGGGTCCTTCTCTATTTTCGGCGCGGCAGAGCTGTGCATGCTCGCAACCAACGAGTAGAAGTTTTCAGGAATTTCCACGGTGACGTTGTGTCTTGCGGCGACCTCCCTCACCAGCTCAGGAGGAATGCCGTGCGTGTCGTATAAGTTCACGAGCGCCTCGGTCGTTATCTCCCGCCGCTCCCGCAAGAGTCTTTCTAGAAGCCGCTCACCCCTCGCCAACGTCTCTTCATACCTGCTCTTCTCCAACTTTAAGATCTCAACGATATCATCGGCACGCTCCTCCAGCTCCGGGAAGGAATGTCGTAGAAGCTTTATGTGCCTCAAAACGAGCTCTTCAAGCGATAACTCCACGCCTAAAAGCTTTAACATCCTGAGACAACGCCTCAAAACCAACCTCGCAAGATACCCCTCTTTTGCGTTCGACGGCACAATCCCGTCACCAAGCATGAATGCCAAACACTTCGTGTGGTCCGCAATAGCATATATCAGCTCAAGCGGTTCTAATTTCTTTGCAAGCTCCTCGGCATCAATTCCAACTAGCTTTGCAAGCTCCTTCTTGCTCGTTGTAACCCCCAAAAATCTAGAAACCTCCCTCGTAAGCGGTGCAATGCCCTCGATATCAACACCTGCCGACGACGCGAGCTCGTCTATTACTTCAGGGAAAATGGCGTCATAAACGGTCGGCGTCCCTTTAGATGCCCAGACGAAACGTTCCAGACCGTAACCGGTGTCTACGATGTAGGTATCCATTTTGCGGTAGCGATCGCCTTTTATTTCGATGTCGCCATCTGGCGCCAACTCCAAATTCATGAAAACTAGAGTCGCAAGCTCTAAACCCCTTAATATGACCTCAACGCAAGGGCCGGCGTTTCCGCCGCCTGCCCATGGCTCCTCCTTGTAAGTAACTTCGTAGAGGTCAGCACCGAGCTCGGAAAGAAGCTCGTCGCAGTAGCGCACGGTCTCGTCCTTCCAGTAAACCTCGGCGCCGGGCTTGTTGAAAGCGTGGTGTGCCATCATTTCGAAAATTGTGAGGTGGCGTCCGCTCCTCCCGATGGATTCAAGGTCTTCAAGCCGGATGCACGGCTGCGAGATCACAAGCGGGTTCGCGGGCGGCGGCACCTCGCCCGAGGTGACGTGCGGCTGAAAGTCCGCAATCGACGCTATCGTCAAGTAAATGTCATCACGCCACCTCGCCACCACAGGATACCTCTTCAGCCTCTTATGCCCCCGCCTCTCAAAAAACGATAGAAAAGCCTCACGCATCTCGTCGACATTCTTCTCTTTTAAAGGAGGATTTTCAATGAAGGAATAAGGCTCGCAGGGCGTATCGCCACACGTCTTCCTGCTACGATCCCTCGTCCAGAAGAAAGAGCCGCACTTCTCACACTTACGGCGTACAAGCCCATTCTCCTCAAAGTACTTCAGTTTGTATTCGTCCCGAATGTCATACCTGCTCATGGGCATAAGGTAATAGTCGAGAACATTTAACTGATGCGGGCGGGAAGTCCCCTTCGAAAGGGAGGGGATGAAGCCCGCAATTCATATAGCCTTCGGCGACGAATTTTTTGTCGGGGACGCCTCGGGCGGAGGTCTCCGCAAGGTTCCGGGCTGAGTTCCCCGACGCCGTAAGGCACGGTCGGAGAAGCCCCTTCCGTGAGGGAGGGGTAGTTCACACCCCGCGAAAGCAGCAGTGAAGCGATGATTAAAAAATTAGGGGGCGTAGAGGGCCCCTTTCGCCTTTTTACCCATTGCGAGGTCGCCAGCGTACTTCTTCAGCTTCACGCCCTCGATCTCCTCTTCACTTTCGAAGCGGAACGACGGCAGCATGTCCTTAATACTGCCCTTGACGATGAGCGTGCCGCCTGTCATCTCGCCGCCGGGCGCTTCTGCGTCGCCGTTAATCACGATGCGTCCGCCTTTCATGCCAAGCCCTGCTAAAATGCCGACGTTGCCTTCAACGATGATCTCACCGCCGCCGCAGAGGTAGCCGACGTAGTCGCCGGCGTTCCCCTTGACGACGATGCGTCCGCCGGTCATACCAGTCATCTCGCCTCTGTAAGCTGCTCCAAGATAGTCGTCGGCGTCGCCTTCGATTATAAGCTCGCCACCTCGCATCTCGCGGCCCGCCCAGCAACCGGCGTTGCCTTTAACGACGATGCGCCCGCCGCTCATCATCGCGCCGCAGTGCATGCCGACGTTGCCTTCAACGATCATCTCGCCGGCGCTCATGCCCTCTCCAACACGCTTCACTACTGAGAAGTCGCCCTTGCAGACAATTTTAACGTCGTCGGGCTTCTCAGCATTGCCCTCAACACTTACCTCGAACAGGTCGCCGAGTTTTTCTTGACGGTTCCCCCACCACACTCGCATTTCTTTGATTTCATCGGCACTCTTCCCGCAAAGGGCGTCCGGCGTCACGCCATCAAGCTCCACAGGCACCTTTGCGACGCCTTCAAAGACTTTTTCCCTAATCTCAAGCGTTATCGTCTGCACCCTCCTCACCTCACTCCGCAGCCCCCGCTTTTATCACGTACGGCTTCGGTACGTAATGGTCTTGGACCGGATAGTTCGCAAGGCTTACCGTGTAATACTCTTTAAACATCCTTTCGAGATCGCCTAGCATCTCCTTCCAGACCTCCTCGTCCTCGTAACGGACATCAACGTAGAACGTCCGCCCTTCAGGAGCGGCGACGACCTCCCCATCCTTTACGACGACCTCTCCGCCCTTTATCGTGTATTTTGCGCTCAGTAATGCCTTTTGAATCCTGCCAGCGTCGGTCTCTTCCGGCGAGATTTCGTAAATGGCAACGTCGGCGTCAGCGCCGATGCCCAAATGCCCCTTGCCGTGCTCATGTAGCCCCAGAATCTTTGCCGGCGTACCTCTCGTCATAATTGCGATCTCATACCAGTCAAGCTCTCGCTCAATCGTCGGGAGCACCGCCCGCTGGTTTATCACAGAGTGCACCTCTTTCATGACTTCCTCCCGCCGCTTCCTGCTCATCAGCAGCGATATCAGAATCGGATACGTGATGAAAGGTCCGCCGTTCGGATGGTCGGTCGTCAGGACCACTTTCCAAGGATCCTCAACGAGCAGTGCCAACTCTATGCCAATCGCCCACTGAATAGTGTTCACCGGCACTTTCCCTGAATACAAGAACGGCGTTATTCCGGCGCCTGTCTCAAGCTCGACATCGCAGTTCGTCCATTTCCTGCCTGTGAGCAAGTACAGGTTGTACTCCATCGGACCGTCAGCGGTCATCGTCGTCGTATCTCCGAGCATCACCGCCCCTAAGTCGATCGTGATGTGCTCGTGCCGGTTCACGTACTTTGCGATCTCGTCAGCTTTCGACTCGAAGTCCGCCCATTTCGTCCCACCATAAGAGTGGAACTGAACGTGCGTCGCATGCATCACCTGACGGTCTCGGCTTGGCTTTATGTCTTTCACCAAATCATAAGTCTTAAGAGTCGTCTCATAGTTTCCAGGCTGTCCCAACCTGTTGGCGTGCAGATGGATGCTATGCGGAAGCGAAAGACGCTCATTCGCCTCCGCTAACGCCTTTATGATCTCGGCGGGCGTCACGTCGAAGTACGGAACCGGATCCTCAAGCCCACAGTTCTTTCGCCAGCCCCAAGCCTCGGTGCCGCCCGGATTCACAATCTTCACACCGTAACCTTTCGTAGCGTTTATCATCCAAGCAATGTAGGCGGCGAGCTTCTCGATGTCGCCGCTCTTCACGTATTGCAGCGTCATCCAGTTGTTATCTAGGAGCGGCATTCCCGCTTTGTCCACGATCGGCGTGTCCATCAGCTCCTCGTGCATGTGCCTCGCCTTCAGCGGCGGCATTGCTGGCTCCATCAGGAACGTGTAGCCCATTTTTGCATATCTATAGCCTGTTGCAAACGTGTTCGGCACGGAATAGCCAGAACATGCACGGCAAACGCTCGTCCGGGGTTCCAATCCCTTCCTCCCGTCTTCGGGTCTGAGAAGGCGCCCCGCGTTTACCTTACCGCCTGCAATATGCGTATGTGCGTCCACGCCCCCCGGCATCACGATGCAACCGCTCGCATCTATCACTTTCGCCTCCGAAGAAACAGATTCCACTATCTTACCGTCTTTAATGCAAATGTCCATCTTCTCGCCTTTAACCCCATTAATCGGGTCGAAAACTATTCCGTTCTTTATCAGAAGCTCCGCCATACGACGCCACCACCTCACCGCAACCCTTTGATCTTCAAAACTTCGTCCAAAATCCTCTCTAGAATTTCCTCGTCGGTCATGAACTCCGAATCTACAAGCTTCTTGAGGCGGAGCGGCACCTTGTCCATGCGGTAAGCAGTCCCTTCAGCCTCGATCCCGGAGATCGCCGACGGGATGACAACGTCTGCAATCTCGGTCGTAAGGTTCGGATACGGGTCTATTACGACAAGTGGGATCTTTGCAAGATATTTGACGCTTTCTGCCGGAAAGTGAGCGGCTGGGTCCGACGCAACGATTAAAGCGGCGTCGCACTCCTTTCTCGAAAGCACGTCGTTCGCCGCCGTCTCTCCGGGATTGTACCAGGCGTAGCCTCGGGCGAAATCTACGGCGAACGGGAAGCCGGTTTGCCAGGTGCAAACTTGATTGAAGCCCGTGACATTATAATGTCCACGCATTGGCATTATTGCGAATTTCGTGAACGCATATAGATCCCTGACGAGAGAAATCGCTTGTTCTATGTTATTGTGCTTGTACCTAGACTGCGTGAGTCCCATGCCGAAGAATATGATGCCGAACTGCGCCTTTTTCATCATCTCCGCAAGCTCTACAAGCTTCTCTTTCGGGACGCCGCCCACCTCGTCGGGAATGACGTCTGCAAAGCCGTTAACAATGGCTCTCAGAGCGGCAAGCACCAGATAATCCTTGTTCGGTTCCACCTTGATGAAAAGATCAGCCATTTTCGCAGTTCGGGTCTCACGAACGTCTACGACCACGAGCTTCCGGTCCTTCTTGCCGCCGGGGCGGAACCAGCCCTTTGAGATGTAGGAGTAGCGGCGCATGTGATTTCCGTGCGCCTCCACCGGATTTGCACCCCAATAGATTATCAGATCAGCTCGGTTTTTCACCTCGCCAAGCGTACACGTCGGAAGCCCGACGCCTTGAACCGCTTGGACGGTCGGACCATGGCAGACCGACGCCGTGTTGTCAATGACGCCGCCGAGAACCTCCGCCAGTAATATGCCGACCTTATGCGCCTCGCAAACCGTCGAACTCCAGCCGTAAAGTAGTGGGCGGCGAGCCGCTGCCAAAATCTCTGCCGCTCTTCTTATGGCCTCTTCATAAGAACATTCCCTAAATTCGCCGCCTTCCTTAATCATCGGACTTCTGATCCTGCTTTCATGCCCGAGAAGCTTTGCACGCCCGACGGCGCAGGCGCCGCTGACCTTTTTCACAGCGTTGTCTTCAACTTCTACACTGATATTATCACACAAACACCCGCAGAGCGGGCAAACGACGTCGGTTATTGTCGGCACGCTCACACCCCCAAGCTTTTCATAAGCTCCTTCACAGGAAGGACTTTCTCACTCGTCTTTTCAACCTCCGCATCTATGCCTTTGAATTGCGGCATACCCACGCCATGAGTGTCCCCGCCAATGACGGCGTTTGCCCAGGGTCCCATTGGAATGAACGCAATACCTTTGGGGTTGGCGCTTGCTTTCTTCGCAACGACCACAATCTCGCCGAACTGCGTCTTGACCTTGACGTTCTCGCCCTCGGAAACGCCTATCTCTTTCATGTCGTCCTCATTGAGCTCGCAGACCGCCACCGCCTTTTGGTACTCCTCAGAAAGCTTGTTTTCGAGGTTCTGCCCCTGCTCTATCGTCCTGCCGGTGATGAGCTTCACTCTTACCATCCTCAACCCCGTCCCTTAGTCCAGCAGCATGACATAAATTTATTGCCATAGGGCATGGCTCACTTGGGTAAAGTTTAAAAAGAGGAGGTCGAACGGTGATAATAAAGAGGAGCGCTCCGCTGGTGTAGCCGGGCCAATCATTCGGGCCTCTCGAGCCCGAGACCGGGGTTCAAATCCCCGGCGGAGCATCAGTTAGTTTAG
>JAPHEE010000034.1 GCA_029259545.1 Candidatus Alkanophaga volatiphilum | reverse complement strand
CAGGTAGCAGCGAACATGTGGTATCTAAACGTGACGAACCTTGCGTACGACACCTACACGTATCAGGCTATCGCTCAGGACGCCGCTGGTAACATAGGGACGAGCGAGACGAGAACCGTGACGATTAAGCCTCCGGCGCCGAGCGTGGAGATATGGACGGACAAGCAGACGTACCACCCGTCCGACACGATGAACGTAGGGCTCAATGTTACAAATCCAGGTCCGCCCTTCAGTTGCCGGTTTGCGATCTGGCTCGAAATGCAGCCGTACAGTTCAAACGTCGTAATCGTCGATACGTACGTGACGCTGCCCGCAAACCTCGATTACAGCAACCCGGCGTTCCTGCGCTTCAAGCTGCCGTACATACTCCCCGGCACGTACGTGTGGCACGCCGCTATCATCGATCCGACGACCGGTGAAATCGTATCGCACGACGACGCAGAGTGGCAATTCAGCTGGTAGAAACATCTTTTTTCCTTTTTTTAGCTTTCACCGCTTGCGAAATCAATTGTGTGCCCACTGTTGTTTGATGCGGAATACGTCACCAAAGAGAAGAATCCTCTTTCGGCGAGAAAGTCTTTTACCTCCTCAGAGAGTTTTTTCGCCCTTTTCTCGCCTTTAACAAGCGCATATGTCGCCGGACCGAACGACGACATGCCGTAGCCCAGCGCCCGCTCCTCGAAAAACGAAAAAAGCTCCTTTATGATGTCATGCTGAAGCTCCACCTCTATCCTCTTGAAGCCCACGCCCTGCACGGACTTCAACGCCTCCCCGAACGCCTCCGCATCCTCCTCGACGACCGCCGGCAGCATCTTCATCAGGACGATCCTGCACAGCTTCTCCACTTCCCTGCCGTCTATCGGGCAGTATTTCCTGAAGATTTCCACCTCCTCGCCGCCGTGAGCGCCGCGCCGCACGTCGGGGACGGCAACGACGAAATACCAGTCCTCGGGCAGCGGTCTCTGGAACAGCACCGGAGGGGGAAGGGCGTCCGACGCCGCCGACGGCAGGAAGCTCGTCTTCGCACGCCTCGCCCTGTCGTTGCCGGCTTTGCCGGCGTCGCCGGTTTTGTCGGCGGCGCCTCCGAGGAAGACATGCCCGCCGTCGAGGATGAAGCCGCCACGCTCAAACGCCGCAACCCCGATGCCCGAAGTGCCGCCCCGCCTTACGATCTCCGCAAGTTCCCGGACGGTGTAGTCCCTACCGCCATCCAAGAATTCGAGAAGCGTCACACCCCTTGCGATGCAGAGCGAGAGCTGCGTCATCGAGCCCAAGCCGACGTGCCTCGGCAACGCCCGCAGAACCCGCACCCTATACCTGTTTTTCAGCGGAATGCGACTTCTTATCCGCTCTAAGACCGTGAGAGCGTCGCCTTCGGCGTCCCAGCGCTCTGAAACCTCCACGAGCACGCGCATGTGCGGCTCGTTCAGCGCAACGCCCACCCCGCCGTCCACCCTCCCAAGGGCGCCGTTCAGGTCTATGAGCGTGAAGTGCAGCCTGCTCGGCGACGTTATGATTACTCCCCTCACCACGTTAAGCTTTAGAGAGCCGAGACTAAATAAGGTTACATACATCAGTCGCCTCCAAGCCGGTGAAATGAAGACACCTGCTGAGGTCGTCAGGATGTCGGAAGAAGCTCGAAATCACGAGGCGTGCGTCGAAATAGCGTTGCGGCTCGCAGAAATGCCTGTAAGGAACAAGCTTGAGGTAAGTAAAATAAAGAGGGAGGTAAGCCGGAAATACGGGCTGCGCAGCATGCCGAGGGACGCCGACGTGCTCGCGGCTGCAAAGAGTTTGAATATCGCAAATCTGGGAGAGTTGGAGCTTCTTTTGAAAGAGAAGCCGGTGCGCACGATTTCTGGCGTCGCACCCGTGGCTGTGATGACGTCGCCGCACCCATGCCCGCACGGACGCTGCATCATGTGCCCTGGGGGTCCCGATTCCGCCTTTAAATCTCCACAGAGCTACGTTGGCAGAGAACCCGCCGCACTCAGGGGCGCCCAGAACGACTACGACCCATATAAGCAGGTGCAACATCGCCTCCGGCAGCTCCGCGAAATTGGACACGACGTCACGAAAGTCGAGCTGATTCTCATGGGTGGGACACTTACCGCCCGCTCTGAGGAGTACCAGCGGTGGTTCGTGAACGAGTGTTTGCGAGCAATGGAGGACTTCGCCCGTGAGCACGGCACGGAAGTGCGGAACGTCGGCACGACCTTCGAAACACGCCCGGATTACGCCCGTGAGCGTGAAATAGACTTAATGCTGGAGCTCGGCGCCACGAAGGTCGAGCTTGGCGTCCAGCATATTGATAACGACGTTCTCGAGCTGATAAAGCGAGGACATACCGTCGAAGATACCGTCGAGGCGAACCGAAGGCTGAGAGATAGCGCCCTGAAGGTGGGTTTTCACATCATGCCCGGGCTCCCCGGCTCCGACTTCGACCGTGACCTGAAAATGTTTGAGCGCATCTTCGAGGACGTGCGTTTCAAGCCCGACTACCTGAAAATATACCCAACCCTCGTGCTCGAAGGCACTGAGCTCTATGAAATGTGGAAGCGGGGCGAGTACGAGCCGTTAGATGACGAAAAAGCAGCGGAACTCGTCGCAAACGTGAAGAAGATCGTCCCGAAGTGGGTGCGCATCCAGAGGGTCCAGCGGGACATCCCGGCGCAGCTCATCGTCGCCGGCGTGAAGAAGAGCAACCTGCGGCAGCTCGCCCTCGCGAAGCTTAAGGAAATGGGCTTCTCATGCCGGTGCATCCGCTGCCGGGAAGCCGGACACTCATACCTGCGGGGCAAGCCGCCTGAAGATGCGAACATCGAGCTTCTATGCGAGAGCTACGAGGCGTGTGGCGGTAAAGAGTTCTTTATCTCTTACGAGGATGTTGAGAACGACGTGCTCGTCGCCTTCTTACGACTGAGGTTCCCGTGCCGCCCGCACCGCCCCGAGCTCGAAGATGCTGCCCTGATCAGGGAGCTGCACGTCTACGGCGAGGCGCTCCCGCTGAGCGCACGCAAAAGCACGAGCTGGCAGCACAGGGGCTTCGGAGCGGCGTTGCTTAAAACCGCCGAGGAGCTCGCCGCCGCCGAGGGCTTCGAAAAGATAGCGGTGATGAGCGGCATCGGCGTCCGTGAATACTATATGCGCTTCGGCTACCGCCGAGAAGGTCCCTTCATGACGAAACCGTTGAGCTGAGCTGGGGGAGCAGGCGGTCGTTACTTCTTTAAACTGTAGCCATCATGAAGCAATAAGACGCCAACGATGAGATCCTAGAGGTCATGCCGTCCGAATTTTGAAGTGCGGACGAAGCCCAGAGTTCGACCCGTCGCTGAGGCTCCTCAGCATCATCGAGTACGAACGCGGTTCGCAACTGCGGACGCCGTCAACAGCGACGCTCATCTGGCTGGCTGAGGGCTGCGGACGCAACAAGGACAAAACGGCGGCGCTGCGGCGTTTGGGTGGCAGCTCGCCGGCTGCTAGCGGGCGCCTTCCACCGCTTTGCGTTGTCGCTTTTTCTGTTTCTGCTTTTTCAATTTTTCCCGCAACTTCCGCTCGTAGTAAGCGAGCGGGTGCGAGACGCCTTCGCATTCTGCGTTTTTGAAACAGTTCCCGTAGGTTCGCATCGTAGCGCATGACGGCGGCGAGTATTTCCTGCGATGCCCTCTGACGCCAGCGATGTGCTCCACTTGATACCTCGTCTTTTCTTCGTCGAAGTCCGGCAGGTTTGCAAACGTTGCGACGATATCCTCGACACTGACGCCCAGATTTAAAAGGAAAGAAGTCACTGCAAATCTAGCAGGGTGTGATACACTCATCCCACTCCGTATATGACGCAATAACTCTGAAATACACGGCGGGAGGCAGTCTTCATCCATTTCCACTCGTGGCTCGATGCCGCTACCCAACGCCGCTTTCTTCTTCTCAAGCTCCCTTTTTATTTCCTCTAAATAGGGGCGGAGCGCCTCGCAAATCTTTGCATCTACGGACAGCGGCATCCTCTCGAGAATCTGCTCCCTAACCGCTTCCTGCAGAAGCCTCGCAAAGTCCTCCAGCGAGACCTGCACCCAACCTTTAGAAAGACGGCGGTTCACAAGCTTCCATTTCTCGTCCCGCATGCCGTTCGTCAGCCGCAGATAGTCCGTAAAGTGTACACGCACGACAGCGCCGCCGTCAAATACTACATGCACACCTAAATCCTCAGAAAGCTTGTGAACAAGCTCTTGCCCCGCCTCAGAATAAAAATCTGCAAGCATTTGCTGGTATGCAGCTTTCGCCTCCGCCGTCGCGTACCTTCTCAGCAAAAACGGGTCGCCCACGCAGGAGACCAAAACTTGTGCGAGTAGGTGAGAAAAAAACTCCTTCCTCGCACGTATTTCATCGAGCACTGCAGGCTTTCTTATCTCCCCTTTTCTTATCGCCTGCAATATTCTTTCCTTAGCCCTGAGCCGCGCGCTCTCAAAAGCTGCAGAACTGACTAAATCCTCTAAAGTTATCCCAGATGTCGCTAAAAGCTCGGAAGTTTTCATAAAGTAAGGGTATTCTAGCGACATTCAAATCATTATTCCGCCTCTATTCTGGGCGCCAGCAGGTAGCTGACGTGCGCGTAGCCGTCAGCGAGCTCGAAGTCTATGCGCAGCGGATAGTCCTTGCCGATGCTCAGCGTGATGTGATCGGCTCTGCTCAGCCCCTTGCTCATCGCGGAAAGGTATTCCAAGGAATACATCGAGCGCACAACCCCCGGAATGATGTCGATAAGCTGTTCCTTGCCAAGTTCGAACCTGACCTTATCGGTGTCGCTTTCCGTCTCCATGTAAAAGACATCTCCATCTACACCGAGCAATATGTGATCGCCTATTTTCTCAGCTGCCCTTATTGCACGCCTGAAGACGTCTGCCTCGATGACCACTTGCACCGGGAGGTCGAGTTCTGGCACCTTGGGCTCCTTCCTTATCGTCGAAGGGTCGAGAAGCGAAATGGTGTACGCAAGACTGCCGAGCTTCGTGTAAAGCTTGTGCTTCTCAGTGTCGAATTCAAGCTCTGCCGTTTCCCCCTTGCCCATGTCTATGATGCTCGAAAGCTTCACAAAGTCGATGCCAACCTCCAGCTCTTCCTCCTCCTCAAACTCGAACTCCTCAAAGGCGTCGCTGCTCAGCTCGAAAGAGACCATCGCAACGTTCGCAGGGTCGACAGCTCGCAGCCTGAAACCCTCCTCTGATATCTTCAAGCGACCTTCGTCAACCACTGCTGTAATCGCATCTATACACTCCTTCATGGTAGAGGCGCTTATCCTGCACCTTACACTAATCCTTAACACCTCCCCTACCTTTATTCCCAATTCTAATTTTAGCTGATGCGGGCGAGAAGTCCCCCGAAAGGGAGGGGATGAAGCCCGCAATTCATATATATGCCTTATGTTGATATACCCCTTTGTCGGGGACGCCTCCGGGACGGAGGTCTCCGTAAAGGGGTTCCGGGCTGGAGTTCCCCGACGCCGTAAGGCACGGTCGGAGAAGCCCCTTCCGTGAGGGAGGAGTGGTTCACATACCCTCCTCTCAACAAGCTTGACTAGACGTATGCATACCTTACAAAGTCCTCAGCCTTGCCTTCGAATTCTTTTAGAGTCTTCGGGGTCGTCGTGGGCTTGACCCGTTTCAACGCCTGTTCGAAGTGCTCCCTCCTTATGACAAGTTTCTTAGCCGAGCCCTTCGCTTCCTCGTCGTCGGCAGCGGACGCCAGAAGCTCACGGAGCGCCATCATCGCCGCCTCCCTGCAAATCGCTTCAATGTCCGCGCCGACATATCCCTCAGTTCGCCTCGCAAGCTCGTCTAAATTGACATCGTCAGCTAGGGGCTTCCCTCTGAGATGGACCTCAAATATCTTCTTCCTCTCCTCCCTGTTCGGCGCAGGTATGTATATCAAACGATCAAACCTCCCCGGACGCAGCAATGCTGGATCCACCAAGTCAGGACGGTTCGTCGCCGCAATTATGATGACATCCCTGAGCTCCTCCAGCCCGTCCATCTCAGTCAGCAGTTGCGAGACCACACGCTCCGTCACGTGGGAATCGAAGCCTGAACCGCGGACGGGAGCGATTGCGTCTATTTCGTCGAAGAAAATGATACAAGGTGCCGCCTGCTTCGCCTTCCTGAAGACCTCACGTACCGCTCGCTCGGACTCCCCGACCCACTTCGACAACAGCTCTGGGCCCTTGATGGAGATGAAGTTCGCTTCGCTCTCGTTGGCGACCGCCTTCGCAAGCATCGTCTTACCGGTGCCGGGCGGTCCGAACAGCAGAACGCCCTTCGGCGGCTTGATCTTCAGCCGCTCGAAAAGCTCAGGATATTTGATAGGCCATTCCACAAGCTCCTTCAGCTCCTGCTTCGCCCTCTCTAAACCGCCTATATCTTCCCATCTTACCTTCGGAACTTCCACGAAAACCTCACGCAGAGCAGAAGGTTCTATGTTCTTCAAAGCCTCCTCAAAATCTCTCCTCGTCACTTTTAACCTCTCAATAACCTCAGCCGGAATTTCTTCATCGAGATTTATTTCTGGGAGAATTCTGCGGAGCGCATGCATCGCTGCTTCCTTGCAAAGTGACGCAAGGTCCGCGCCGACGAAGCCGTGTGTCATGTCCGCAAGTCGTTTTAGATCGACATCGTCAGCGAGCGGCATGCCACGCGTGTGTATCTGCAGAATCTCATAACGCCCGTTCCTATCCGGGATTCCGATCTCGATCTCACGGTCAAACCTTCCGGGACGCCGCAACGCCGGATCGATAGCGTTCGGGCGGTTCGTCGCACCTATGACTACGACCTGCCCTCGGGTCTCCAAACCATCCATGAGGGCAAGAAGCTGCGCCACCACGCGGCGCTCGACCTCGCCCGTGACCTCCTCCCGCTTCGGCGCTATCGAATCCAGCTCGTCGATGAAAATTATCGAGGGCGCCTCCCTTTTCGCCCTCTCGAATATCTCTCTCAGCTGCCGCTCCGACTCCCCGTAGAACTTGCTCATGATCTCGGGACCTGAAATGCTGATGAAAGTGGCTTCCGTTTCATTGGCGACCGCCTTCGCAATAAGCGTCTTACCGGTGCCGGGCGGTCCGTGAAGAAGGACGCCTTTTGGCGGATCTATACCAAGACGCTCGAAAAGCTCAGGATGCCGCAGCGGTAGCTCTACCATTTCTCTGATCAGCGCTATTTCCTTCTTCAGCCCGCCAATGTCCTCGTACGTGACACGGGGTACGCCCTCCCTCACGCCGGGCGCGCTCCGCAGGACGATCTGCGTGTCCATTTTTACGATGACGGTACCTGCGGGAATAGTGTTTGCAACCGTGAACGTCACGGGGCTGCCAAGCATCTCCACCCGTATGGTCTGGCCTTTGGTAAGAGGGCGTCCTTCTAAGGCTCTTGCTATGAACCTCTCACCACCTACTATCCTTATCGGGTGCGTCGGTTCTAAGACCACCTTCTTCGCATCCCTCACCATCGTCTTCCTTACTTTGACTCTGTCATCTATCCCGACGCCCGCATTACTCCTTATACTTCCATCTATCCTAATGATCCCTTTCCCTCTATCGTCAGGATAGCCCGGCCAGACGATAGCAGTCGCCTTGCTCCGCCCCTCAATTTCAATGACGTCGCCACTGATCAGACCGAGCTCCTCCATGACCTCTGGGTCGATCCTCGCTATTCCACGACCTGCATCTCTGTGATATGCCTCTGCAACCCGCAATATCACCGTCTTCTCTGCCTTTTCTTTCTTCTCGTCTTTTTCCTCCATTCTGTCTTCATTATAGAGACTAGTGAGATAAAAGTTTGTCCGGAGCTTTGCACCACACACTTAAGGTCAAAGAAAAACGACTGGTCGTCGCTGCGGCTTAGTCTTTCAGTTCAGCTCTGAGCCGCCTCACGCCATCAGCGGTGTTCTTCAGCAGCAGAAATGCAGCCTCCTGCGACGGGAACGTCCCCAAACCGCAATCCGGCCCCACATATTTTATGCGGTCGTTGAAAACGGAGTAGGCTTTCTCCAATCTCTCCTTCACCGCTTCTGGTGAGTTATAAAGGTTGATGACTTTCGCAATACCATTAGGATCCTTAAAGACGTTCGTGTCATGGCGCTCATTGTACTCCGCTGCCATGTTCAGGATGTCAGTTCTTGCTATACCTACCCTCAGGAATTTATCGTACCGCTCTAAGTCGCGTTTGTCTATCAAATTCAAAGAGGATGGATCGGCAGCAGACTCTACGCCTATCACGGAAATGCCCTCGACATCTAAAACATATTTATATAGAAGTGGAGAGTGCAGGTGTATCTGCACGTCTATTTTGCGGAGACGCGCAAATTTAGAGGCTGCTTCGAGCGCATCAACGATACCTTCTTCCCGAATCCTAGGGTTAATTCCTAAGCTTGGTTCGTCGAGGCTGACCGCCTTCACCTCCATGTTCAACGACTCCGCCCGCTCCACGCTCCATTTCACGAAGCGATTCAGCGACTCCGCTATGTTTAGGAGGACATCCATGTAAAGCGATGCTCCAAACTTGTAATAGTAGAGTTCGATCGGTCCCGTAACGCAAATCCTTAGCTTGAGCTTCTCACCACGCTCCTCGCATTCACGAGCGACTCCTTCCAGCAGTTCTATCTCCGGAATCTTGGCTTCACCCTCCTTTATAAGCATTGGCGCCTCCCAGCGGCTGCTGTCCATAATGGGATCTAAGAACTGCGAGATCATGTTCTGGAATTGCGGATAGTTCGGAAGTTCGACACCTGCCCTCACCTTCTGGCGGAAGGCGTCCTCCACAACACTACGAAGCCTCTCGTCGTCGAGATTCCTCGAAAGAGCCTCCTCCACCCACTTGCGACGCACGCCCACAGGCAGCGGGTAGCTGCCGACGTCGTCAAATATCATCGCTCTCTAAATCAAGCATTCTTTCTTTTTATAGTGGTATCAGTGTTGGAACACAACCACCGCCACCCACCATCAGCTGGCGGCACTTTTATACGCCTCCTGAAATCCTCCGCCATGACGCCTTCGTAGCCGTTTTAGCCGTCATGGACTCGTAGCCGGCTTCGCCGCTCCAAATACCAGCAATCTTCCTGCGAGTTATCTTAAGCTCAAAGGCGACATTTCTCATTCCCAACCACATCTCTACGGCTTCCTTAGCTGTAATGCTTAGCTTAATACGCCCTTGACGTATCCGAACTTCTGAACACTTCCTTCCTGAGCTTTCGCGCCAGTTCGTCGTTCAGTATCTTTATCGTCCGTCCTTAAAAGTATTTAACGGTCTTTGAGTGCGTAAGCTCTTGAAGCTACTTACGTAGCCGCGCGTCCTCGCCAACTTGCATTTCAGCAGTTATAACGGTGTTCCTTGCGCTGGATTTGCTCGCGGTGAAACTTCGAAGGTGCGCTGAGCATTCTGCCGGATCGCGACATAGAGTTATAATGGCGAAGAAGGTGTTAATGTGGAAGTGGTGGTGCTGCGGCTCGGACACCGCCCCGAAAGAGATAAGCGGATAACGACGCACGTCGGCTTGGTCGCCCGTGCCTTCGGGGCGAGCGGCATGCTCCTCGCATCTGAGGATGTCAAGATAAAAAAGAGTTTGGCGGAGGTCACAGAAAGATGGGGTGGCAGCTTTTATGTGAGAATTTGTGAAAATTGGCGTGCTGAGCTCAGGAGATGGAAAAGCGAGGGGGGGAAGATCTGCCATCTTACGATGTACGGGATAAATCTTCCAGAGGTTATCGAGGAGATAAGAATAGAGGCGAGGCGTTCGAAGCTGATGGTGGTGGTCGGCGCCGAGAAGGTGCCGTTCGAGGTCTACGAGCTTGCGGACTGGAACGTCGCGGTCGGCAACCAGCCGCATTCAGAAGTTGCAGCGCTCGCAGTCTTCTTAGACTGGCTCTTCGAAGGCAAGGAGTTGTACAAGAAGTTCGAGGGTGGGGAGCTTGAAATCATACCGTCAGCCCGTGGCAAAAAGGTGGTGAGAAAGAGCGATTATTAGAGAGAAGAGATATGCGTCCCGATGATCGTTTAGGATTAAACAAGCATGGTGGACGCCTGCAGCTTCGTTATTTGCCTTTGATCGTAGTGATAACGTTTCTTGGGACGGCATGCTTCGCGGGGTCACGCCCTATAGTGCCGTTATATGCGGCGGCGCACGCATGTTCTTACTCTCAGATAGGCATGATAGGAGCTGTTACCGCTCTTCTTTTCACTACAATGAGCTTCCCGTTCGGGCGTTTGTCCGATGTAGTGGGGCGACGTTACGTGCTGTTCTTCGGTACCGGCGGACTTGCTACCGCCGCCTTTCTGTTTTTATCCGCTCACGACTTCCTCATGATCTTCGCAGTCGCAGCAATGCTCGGATTTTTCCTCGGCGCATGGTTTCCGGTCATCGGAGCCGTCGCCGCAGAGGCGACGGCGACGTCTAAAGGGTATGTAATGAGCATTTACAGCGCTGCGATAAGTGCAGCTTACACCGTCGCTCCTTTTCTGTCATGCCTCCTGCTCGACCGCTTCGGCTTCAGAGCTGCATTCACGTTCTGCGGCGCCTTGGGCGTTTCGGCAGCAGCCCTCACGACGCTCGCAAAGACGGGCACTCCCAGCCGAGCCGCCCTTTCAGAGACTGAGGCGTCTGAAAACAAGAGCGTCGTCTTCACCTCCGCCGCCTTCGTTTATGGCTTCTTTGTGAGCGTGCTTTTCGTATTTTTCCCGGTAATTGCTAAGCGATTCATAAGCGAGGCGGGCATAGGACTCTCGCTGGCAACCTTCAGCCTCGTGCGTACTTTCATGTTCGCAGGCGCCGGAAAAATTATGGAAAGGTTTGAAAAAAAGCTGCTCATAACCGCGGGCATCGCTGGTTGCGCCGTTCTCATGGCGTTACTTATGGTCGCGCACAGCCTTTACCAGTTCTTAGCGGTCTTAGCAACTATGGGCTTAGCCATAGGCATTGTTTACCCATCTGCGATTACGATAGCAGCGAGCGGCGTGCGAAAAGGAAGCGCAATGGGAGTCTATGAGACCGCAATAGGCATGGGTACGCTCCTAGGACCGCTGCTTTCAGGTTTTGTTGCGGAGTTAAATCCTGCATACCCTTACTTGTTGTGCTCCATTCTCGGCGTCGCCACTGCGATGCTACTGCTTAGATTAAAAGAGGAGAGGTAAATCTACTTGTCAGCTTCTCCCGTCTGAAGAGGGAGCTTGCCCCGCAAGGGTGCCGACCCGCCTCATCGGGCGATCAGGACGGCTGCCGCACCCCTACGGGCTGGAAATCTGCAGACCGCTCCAGCCCACGAAGACGAATACGCAAAACACATATAAGTAACTTCCGCCAATTCCTCCCCGCACTGAAGTGCGGCTTGGCGGTGGGTGTGTGATGCTATGGCGTGTAACGACTTCCATCTTAATACTATCATTGGTTTTGCTGGTTGGTTGTGTGGGCTTCCACATCATTGAGAAAGTCGACCTCCTTACATCGGTTTACTGGACGGTGGCGACGGTCACGACGGTTGGCTACGGGGACATCACGCCGCAGACGAGAACAGGCATGATCTTTGCGTTGCTTCTGATGACGTTCGGCGTCGGCGCAATCCTTTATGCGCTGACGACGTTCATAGAGATGATGGTGGAAGGGCACCTAAGAGAGATGATGCGGATGAGCATGCGAGAGCGGGAGATAAAGAAAATGCACGGTCATATAATCGTATGCGGCTACGGCCGCATTGGGCATAAAGTCGTAGAGGAACTCCTAGCGAGGGGCGAGAAAGTTGTGATAATAGACAACAGAGAAGAGGCATTTAAGGGGATGTATGAGCCAGACACGCCTTTTATAGTAGGGGATGCTCGCAAGGAAGAAATTTTGGAGAGAGCTGGTGTAAGAAGGGCGAAGGGCTTAATAACGACACTACACGAGGAATCTGACAACCTACTTGTCGTTCTGAACGCAAAGGACTTGAATCCGAACATAAGGATAGTTTCGAGGGCTGACGATGAAGAAGGACGCAAGCACCTGCTGAGAGCGGGAGCGGAACGGGTAATATTGCCGGAGATTCTCTGCGGTATGAGGATGGCGAGGGCGATGCTGCACCCCGGCGTCTGCGACTTCATCGATCTTTCTTTCTCGGGCGAAGACGTGGTCATCGAAGAGTTTAAGGTTTCAGAGCGCTCAGAGGTTGTAGGAAAGACCATACGAGAGTCAGGAATAAGAGAGAAGGCAGGGGCGATGATCGTTGCATTGAAGCGGGATGACACGCTTTTGACAAACCCGAGCGCCGACACGAGAATACAGGCGGGGGACTCGCTTATTGTCATCATCGGGAAGGAGGAAATAGAAACCCTTAAAGGTCTGTTGGGGTCTTGAGCAGTAAGGTTGGAGGGGCAGAGAGGGGAGACGAATGGAGCCTTCGAGGGTCGAGAACGAACTCGTGATGCTGCCGGGTCCGGTGACCGTGTCGCCGCGAATCCTGAGGGCATTGTCGAAGCCTATCATCAACCACCGTGGCGAGGAGTTCGCCGCTCTTTATAGAGAGTGTGTGGAGCTGCTGAAATACGTCTTTCAGACGAGGAACGACGTTTTCGTGCTCAGCGGCTCCGGCACGTGCGCCATGGAAGCGGCAGTCGGGAACGTCCTCGGTATTGGGCAGGGTGGTAAAGCTATAACGATAGTGAACGGGAAGTTTGGAGAGCGTCTTAAGGACATTGCGGACAGGTACGGCGTTGCCGTTCCCGTGGAGTTCGAATGGGGCTTGCCCATCGACTTGGAAGCTGTGAAGAGCGTCCTTGAGGAAGAGGAGGATGTGAGGACGGTGACCATGGTGCACAACGAGACCTCGGTCGGCATGTTGAACCCCGCACGAGAAATCGGAAAGCTCGCAAGGAAGCACGACGCTCTTTTCATCCTCGACTGCATAACTTCGATCGGTGGGATCGACGTTCCCGTTGACAAGATAGGCGTGGACATCGCCATCGTCGGCTCGCAGAAGTGCCTCGGCATGCCGCCCGGGCTCTCTGCGGTCTCGGTCAGCGAGCGGGCGTGGGAAGTCATTGAGGAAAACGGTAAAAAAGTGCCATACTACATGGACTTGAAGGCTTACAGGGAGAGCTTCGAGAAGGGGCAGACGCCGTACACGCCGGCGCTCCCGCTGTTCTTCGCACTCAGAGAAGCTTTGGAGATAATAAAAGAGGAGGGTCTGGAGAACAGGATAAAAAGGCATAAGAGCATGGCGGAAGCCGTCAGGGCGGCGGTTCTCAGCCTCGGACTCAAGCTGTTCCCGAAGCTCAACGAATTCAGCGAATATTCGAATACCGTAACTGCGGTTTGCATGCCGAACGGAATAACCGACGCTCAGCTCAGGGGCGACATGAAGAGGCTCGGAATAGTCATCGCTGGCGGGCAGGAGCGACTGAAAGGGAAAATCTTCAGGATCGCTACGATGGGCAACATCTCAGCACGGGACGTCCTCACCGTGATTCAAGCCTTGGAGATCGTCCTCGCAAAATACAACGTCATCGAGGGCGTCGGCGCCGGCGTCGAGGCTGCGAGGAAAGCTCTTGGACTCTGACGGGATTGAGCTCCGTCGCTCGCCGTGCCTGTTTCCCTACTCCGTCGGTTGGACTTTCTCATCCTACACCCTATCAAGGAGCCTCTTCAAAATCTCCTCATCACTCAAAAACTCCGTGTCGAACGCCTTTTCAAGCGTGACCTCCACGCCGTCCATCCTCACGGCGTGTCCGCCGCACTCGACGCCGCTTATTGCGCAGGGTATTCGGACGGTCGAAATTTCGGTCGTTGGAGTAACATGCGGGTCTATTGTTATCGTTTTCATCTCAAGGAGCCGCCTCGCTGCAACGAACGGTAACGACGACAATGGGTCGCTTCCGATGATGAGAGCGGCGTCCGCAAGCCCCTCGTGCAGAATATCAGTCATCGAGGCTCCGCCCCTCGCAACGCCGCCTTCGAATTTCACCTTGTTCGGCAACGAAGTTTCTTCGAAGAGGAGCTGCGTCATGCCCCGCATGTTGAAGTGCCCGACCATCGGGATGACGTAAGCCTCGCAGCCGTGGCGTTCGGTCAGCGTTCTCAGCAGGCTTTCCAGCAGCGAGACATCTTCAAGCGAGTAGACGAGCCCCAAGCCCGTGAATATAGTCACGAATTCGGCGCGCCGCATCGCAGCGGCGAGCTCGAAGACCGCCCTTCTGTCCACTTCCGGCAATTGCGGTGTCTTTCCCTCGATGATGCTCGTGAGGGCGTTGATGAGGGCGGTGTCGGCGCCTACGGGGATCTTCACGAGGTTTTTGCAGACCTCAGCCGTCGGCGAGTGACGGACGTCTATGCAGAATGCCTTGCGCTCCTCATAACCCCTTTGAATTTTTTTACCACGAGGGAAGAAGGAATATTTGGAGAGGTGGCGGGGGTGCGAGCTTGCGGGGTCCGCGCCCCAAAAGATAACGAGGTCGGCGTTGTCCCGGACGGCGTCGAGCGTGCAGCTTGGGAGTCTACCCTTATAAATGGCTTCAAGGACGACGCCTTGGCAGACTGAAGACGTATCGTCCACGAAAGCATTGAGCTTCCTCGCAAGCTCCAAGCCAAGCTTTTGCGCCTCACATGTCGAATTGTCGAGCCCGTAAATGACCGGGCTCCTCGCCTCGCATAAAATCTCGGCAGCTTTCTCTATGGCAGCATCCACGTCAGTAACCCCATCTGCAACCATCGCTGAAAGCCTGCTTTTCTGCCGACTTCTGAAAATGCCAAAACCTTTCCTGCAAACGTTCCTTATCTCGGCGCCCGCAATTTCAATGTCTTCGCAGAGGCAGGCACAGCCCGGACACGTCGGCATAGAGCTTTCTTCCTCGCACTGCCATTTCTCACTTTCGTTTATCGCTCGTGCGGCAGGAGCCACGACGCACACGCCGCTCGACGGGGCGACGCAACGGCGACGGCGCCGCTCCAAGACTCGCACAGCCGCACCGCACGCCGCCCCCACGAGCACGGGCGGAACGAAAAGCTTATCCGAACGCATTCGAAAAAATAAAGCAAAACCAGCTTTACGATAATCAAGAGCGTTTGTTCAAGGTGGTGAAGATGCTGTTGGAGGAGATCGTCGAGAAGATAGCGCCTTTGGACGACGACGCCATGGAGGCGGCTCGGAGGCGGCAGGACTCCCTGATAAAGCCGCAGGGCGCGCTAGGGCGGCTTGAGGAGCTTTCGATAAGGGTGGCGGGCATCACCGGCAACTCCCGCCCAGAAATCAAAAAGAAGATGATAGTCACGATGGCGGGCGATCACGGCGTCACGGAGGAGGGCGTCAGCGCCTACCCGAAGGAGGTCACGGCTCAGATGGTTTATGGTTTTCTCGGCGGCAGGGCGGCGATAAACGTGCTCGCGCGGCACGTCGGCGCCGAGGTCGTGGTCGTGGACATGGGCGTGGCTCACGACTTCGAGGATGCGGCGTCCCGCCGAGGGTTGATCAACAAGAAGGTCGGCTACGGCACGAACAACATCGCAAAGGGCGCTGCGATGAGCTACGAGGACGCCGTCCGCAGCATCGAAGCCGGCATTGAGGTTTTCAAGGAGTTTTGCGGCGATGCCGACATCGTGGGCGTCGGCGACATGGGCATCGGGAACACCACGCCGAGCAGCGCCATCACGGCGTTCGTCACGGGGCGCCCGCCTGAAGAGGTCACCGGACGGGGCACGGGGCTCGACGATGCGGGGCTACAAAGGAAGATAAATGCGGTGAGGAGGGCGCTGGAGGTGAACGAGCCGAGGCGGGACGACGCTATTGACGTTCTCGCAAAGCTCGGCGGCTTCGAGATCGGGGGGATGGCGGGCGTGATCCTCGCAGCCGCCGCAGAGAGGACGCCGGTCGTCATCGACGGGTTCATTTCGGGCGCCGCCGCGCTCATAGCTTACGAGCTGGCGCCGCAGGTCAAAGACTATTTAATAGCGTCGCACCGCTCCGTGGAAAAAGGACATGATGCAATTTACGAGTACATCGGGTTAGAGCCGCTTTTCGATCTGAGGATGCGGCTCGGCGAGGGCACGGGCGCCGCCCTCGCCATCGGCATCGTGGAGGCTGCCTGCAAGATTCTGAACGAAATGGCGACCTTCGAGGAGGCGGGCGTTTCCAAAAAGCTATGAGTCCAGCGCCGAGGGCGTGGCGAGGGTCGCCGAGCCCCGACGGGGCGGGGCGGCGGGCAGCTTCAGCTTACAGGCTCCGCCGGGCGTCGGGCGCGGCGGGCACGCGTGAGGCGTGAGGCGTCCGAGACCGAGAGCGGGCGTGAGCCGCCAGCCAGCCGTGAGGCGGCTTACGACGCCCGTGCGTTACCAACCAACAGACGCCCGTGCCCGACTCGGTCCGGCTCCGCCCGACGCCCGAGCCGTGCTGCGGGCGGCGTCGGCGTGCGTCGCCGCCACGAGGACGGGGATTGAAAGCCTTAAAGCCGCAATCCGCAAACCGGCTTTTCATGGATGTGGGCGACGATCCGGAAGGGAAGCAAAAGATATATATAGGGGTAGTCCCTCATGAGGAAAGGGGGTCAACGATGAGGGAAAGGGAGATGGCGATGGCGAGGACGCTAGTGCTCACGGCGGTTCTGGGCGTCGCCGCCGTCCTGCTGCTCGCAGGCACCGCTGCCGCAGAACTGGAAGTAGCATGGAACAAAAAGACGGCGCTCGCAGACGGGGTGGATTACATACAACTAAACTTTACAGTGTTTAACTCTGCTGCCGACACTAATATATCAATAACGAAAGCAGGATATTATGTAAACGACGAATTCAGTACATTTTCGCCTCCATTACAGAACTTCACCCTATCAGTGTTTAACAATAGCGCAGGGGGCGAAGGGGAATGGGAGATACTCCAGAAAGGGCTCAAGCTCGGAGAGGCATATAAAGTAAGCAAGGACTGCTACAAGGAAGGTGTTCTCTATATACGCATAAATTCAACAGAGCCTTTGCCGTACTTCACCGTTCAGGTCGAAAATGCCGGTCAATACGATGATGAACCTGGCTTAGACTTTGACGCCACAAGGCTTAATTTTAGCTGCGATGCCATAAAAATAACTGCTGGACAGGTGTCCGCCGAGATAAGTGTGATAGCAACAGGTAAAACTGGTAATTATCAAGACTTCGAATATGAAGGGAACATCAGGTTCACGCTGAACAAGACGGCGGACGTGTGGCTGATACATGACACGGAGACCATATACCTCCCCGCCACCGTTCGGATGACGGAGGGCAAGTATACCATAAAGGTGAACGGCACGGAAGCCGGCGTGTACGAGCTTAAGGCGAACGTCACGGAAGCGCCGTGGCTGCAGAACGACACGATGACGATAAGAATCGATCCGGCGGAGCCGAAGTACATGACCGCCACCGTCGACAGAGCCCGCATGGTCGCCGGCAGCGATACGGAGTACATCAACTGCACGTTCTACATTCTGGACGCCTTCTACAACGTCAACCGCACAGCCGAGGTTAACGTGAACATCTCGGTGAGCTCGCCGGCGGCGGGCACGAACGTCACGAAC
>JAPHEE010000033.1 GCA_029259545.1 Candidatus Alkanophaga volatiphilum | reverse complement strand
GGAGTGGAGGGAAGCGGCGTTTGCTTTCAATCCCACCTTGGTCTGATTTCTTCTCGTACGAAAAGAGGGTGCGGAACTACGAGATCGCAGTAATACCTTTCAATCCCACCTTGGTCTGATTTCTTCGCGTCTCCGGCGGATTGGCGGCGGTGGCTGAAGCTTCTTTCAATCCCACCTTGGTCTGATTTCTTCGTGCTGTGCAACCCGTACGTGCTCCGTGGTCTTTTAAACTTTCAATCCCACCTTGGTCTGATTTCTTCTGTAATAGTCGTTAAACTTGCGGGGATCTACTGTCACTTTCAATCCCACCTTGGTCTGATTTCTTCCGAGCTACAAGATGAACAACATATGCTAGCTGTACCTTTCAATCCCACCTTGGTCTGATTTCTTCATGTAGCCCTTATCCAAAGGTTGGGCACCGAGGTCAACTTTCAATCCCACCTTGGTCTGATTTCTTCGTATGATAAGTTCTCAGGCACATCAAAGCTGAATACTTTCAATCCCACCTTGGTCTGATTTCTTCGTCGCAGCGATTTATCGTCCGGAGTTCGAGGTGAGCCTTTCAATCCCACCTTGGTCTGATTTCTTCGCTCCGTAAGCTCGTCGGCGATCTTCGCCGCCTGATCTTTCAATCCCACCTTGGTCTGATTTCTTCGTTTTCCATCTACCTGCCGCTCGAAAGAGCCGTCACTTTCAATCCCACCTTGGTCTGATTTCTTCATGTCTTTTTCGCTCTTGGAATTGTCACAATCTTGAACTTTCAATCCCACCTTGGTCTGATTTCTTCTCGTCAATGATGCCCATTTCAATTGCATTCTTTAAGCACTTTCAATCCCACCTTGGTCTGATTTCTTCCGACGCAGTGAAGGCGGCAGTCCGCAAGACCGTCTCTTTCAATCCCACCTTGGTCTGATTTCTTCTTTCAACGAATCCGCCACTACCAGCAAGAATAATACTTTCAATCCCACCTTGGTCTGATTTCTTCTGCAGTAAGCTAATTCTCTTCGTGAGTATCCACAGTTCTTTCAATCCCACCTTGGTCTGATTTCTTCTGCAGTAAGCTAATTCTCTTCGTGAGTATCCACAGTTCTTTCAATCCCACCTTGGTCTGATTTCTTCCTGAGGAACGTCAGCGATGCGGACGCCGAGATAGTGTTCTTTCAATCCCACCTTGGTCTGATTTCTTCTGTGAGTGCCTTTGCACTGCACCATAGAGTTGTATAACTTTCAATCCCACCTTGGTCTGATTTCTTCGGCTAAAGAGAGAAGAGCGGCGGAGATAAGGGCGATACTTTCAATCCCACCTTGGTCTGATTTCTTCGTTTTTCCACGACCTTTTTCACGCGCATTTCCAAACCCCCTCTTTCAATCCCACCTTGGTCTGATTTCTTCATGAGGAGTTGAAGGAGGACACGGGGTTGCGAGTGACTTTCAATCCCACCTTGGTCTGATTTCTTCAAAATCCGGCTCAGTCCCCTTTATGGGGGCTTAAACCTTTCAATCCCACCTTGGTCTGATTTCTTCGATCAGCTCTAAGTCCCCGTCCCCATCCACATCCTCTATCTTTCAATCCCACCTTGGTCTGATTTCTTCCGCCATAATCAATATGATACTTGCTCTTGAGAGCGCCTTTCAATCCCACCTTGGTCTGATTTCTTCAAATAGAGCTCACGAGCCTCGAAAGAGCAGTAGAATCTTTCAATCCCACCTTGGTCTGATTTCTTCGCCCTTTTTGAGCAGCTCCTCGCAGTTGTACCTGCGGCTTTCAATCCCACCTTGGTCTGATTTCTTCTTCCCATCATGGTTAAGAGTGCTGAAAAGCAGTTCACCTTTCAATCCCACCTTGGTCTGATTTCTTCCAGGAGCTGAGCAACCGCAGCCTCAAGTGCCCCGACCTTTCAATCCCACCTTGGTCTGATTTCTTCCACCCCCTCTATAAGCCGCCATATCACATCCTCGTCTTTCAATCCCACCTTGGTCTGATTTCTTCCGCCCGGAGCGGCGGGCGCCGCCCACGCCCAAAGTTCCTTTCAATCCCACCTTGGTCTGATTTCTTCTATGACATAGGTGAGTACTTCAATCACAAGTTGCTAGCGGCTTTCAATCCCACCTTGGTCTGATTTCTTCTTCCCAGATGGATGTCACATAAACAGGGAGCTCGTCGACTTTCAATCCCACCTTGGTCTGATTTCTTCACGACGGGTTCGCCGCCCAAAGACATGCTCGAGGCCTTTCAATCCCACCTTGGTCTGATTTCTTCCTTGCGCGAGGCGAGGGCATTGTCCTCCGTGATAGAGCTTTCAATCCCACCTTGGTCTGATTTCTTCGACCGTAAACTGGGGCGACGCCAAAAACCTGATAATAGACTTTCAATCCCACCTTGGTCTGATTTCTTCCTTGAGCGCCAAGTACTCCTCCTTCGTGACCTTCATCTTTCAATCCCACCTTGGTCTGATTTCTTCCCTCACCATTCTCTCCCACAGCTCATCGTCTACATCAACTTTCAATCCCACCTTGGTCTGATTTCTTCTCATAGTCTTTTTGACATCTTCCGGGACGACGCTCCAGCTTTCAATCCCACCTTGGTCTGATTTCTTCCAGTGATTTTCTATCTTGAACAGTACGGCAAAAGAGTGGCTTTCAATCCCACCTTGGTCTGATTTCTTCGACATCTTTGCCGAAGGGGAAATCTGGGAACTCCGCCTTTCAATCCCACCTTGGTCTGATTTCTTCTCTTTCTTTCCTTATAAGCGTCAGCACGCACCTTCAGCACGTCTTTCAATCCCACCTTGGTCTGATTTCTTCTGCAGCCACGCAGCTAGCATGAGCAACGCCCTAAATGCACTTTCAATCCCACCTTGGTCTGATTTCTTCTTCATGCATCGTTATTGTTGCACACATCTTGTAACTTTCAATCCCACCTTGGTCTGATTTCTTCAAGATGGACGCAATAGAAAAAGAGATGGAAAATCTCCTTTCAATCCCACCTTGGTCTGATTTCTTCGATACCCACACCATCATCCCAGGGCTGGAATACATCGCTTTCAATCCCACCTTGGTCTGATTTCTTCTGGAACACAAGTTCTGGTTCGATGGATAGGATGCGCTTTCAATCCCACCTTGGTCTGATTTCTTCTGCCGTAAACCACTAGATCGCTAACATGCACCCTTCTTTCAATCCCACCTTGGTCTGATTTCTTCCGAGGCACACCAAGACCGCAAGTATGTCAAGACCACCTTTCAATCCCACCTTGGTCTGATTTCTTCACCACACTGCTGCTTGAACTTACCGGACTGAAACTTCTTTCAATCCCACCTTGGTCTGATTTCTTCTCGGCTTATCCTTGACCCGATGCTTGACCCATACTCGACTTTCAATCCCACCTTGGTCTGATTTCTTCCAGGAGGTTCAAAAACAGAAAGAAAGGCGACAAGTTCCTTTCAATCCCACCTTGGTCTGATTTCTTCGACCACAGGATCATCGGCGATCAACTCCAACCTTGCTATATCTTTCAATCCCACCTTGGTCTGATTTCTTCCCGAAGCTGCGGACGAACTCTAAGGGTGGAATGCAACTTTCAATCCCACCTTGGTCTGATTTCTTCACGGAGAACAACATAACGCTCGTGCTTCAGACAGTAGCTTTCAATCCCACCTTGGTCTGATTTCTTCTGTCTTTTTCGCTCTTGGAATTGTCACAATCTTGAACTTTCAATCCCACCTTGGTCTGATTTCTTCTTCGTACTTCTTCGGTCTGCCTATGTGCTTGCCTTCGCTTTCAATCCCACCTTGGTCTGATTTCTTCACAGGAAGCCGAGGTGCGTCCGCCATCACATCGTCCTTTCAATCCCACCTTGGTCTGATTTCTTCGCTTACGC
The DNA here is from genome assembly GCA_029259545.1 of Candidatus Alkanophaga volatiphilum. GTDB lineage: Archaea > Halobacteriota > Syntropharchaeia > Alkanophagales > B39-G2 > Alkanophaga > Alkanophaga volatiphilum. Next base: position 13,681 of record JAPHEE010000033.1, on the reverse strand, counting down.
TTTTCACAGCATGTGCTGTCGCCGCTTTCTTTCAATCCCACCTTGGTCTGATTTCTTCTCATGATGCTCTAGGCATTGACGCTGACACCGTAGACTTTCAATCCCACCTTGGTCTGATTTCTTCTTCCGGCGGGTATGGGATTCTATGTGGTGGTTTATCTTCCTTTCAATCCCACCTTGGTCTGATTTCTTCGCAGCCTATCTTGATGAGGAATTGCACGAGGCGTGTCTTTCAATCCCACCTTGGTCTGATTTCTTCCTGAAGAGGTGGGTGATGAGTGATGGGGGCGTTCACCTTTCAATCCCACCTTGGTCTGATTTCTTCTGCCCTGAGTTCGATGAAGAAAGGGATGCCATCTTAACTTTCAATCCCACCTTGGTCTGATTTCTTCTTCCTCATCGGATGCGCCACAACAGCCGCAATAGCTTTCAATCCCACCTTGGTCTGATTTCTTCCGGCTGGAGCACTCGCTTCACTTCCGCAAATATCCTTTCAATCCCACCTTGGTCTGATTTCTTCTCTTCTAGGAGTGCTTGTCTCGAACCATGCGACAGCGAATCCTTTCAATCCCACCTTGGTCTGATTTCTTCCACCGCCGAAGAACGGCTTAACATCATACCTCATCTTGATCTTTCAATCCCACCTTGGTCTGATTTCTTCTTGGTTAGCGGCGGGATCGCCGCTAACCGCCCTCTTGCTTTCAATCCCACCTTGGTCTGATTTCTTCAACTGCCCCTTCGTTCGCTCCTATTGCTTCGCTTACTTTCAATCCCACCTTGGTCTGATTTCTTCCAGCAAAGCCAAGCCATGCAATGCCCAGATCTGACGCTTTCAATCCCACCTTGGTCTGATTTCTTCTGGCTTTATCACAGTGGGCGGCATGGAGGGCTTGGTCTTTCAATCCCACCTTGGTCTGATTTCTTCCCGATGCATTCACTCCTAAGATATAGCGATGGCTTTCCTTTCAATCCCACCTTGGTCTGATTTCTTCAGCGAGGATGGACAAAGAAATCAGAAAGCTCTTCGCTTTCAATCCCACCTTGGTCTGATTTCTTCCCGCCAACCCAAGGACGAACGCCCAGAAGGCGGTCCTTTCAATCCCACCTTGGTCTGATTTCTTCTAGAGGAGGTCCGAAGAGAGTACCTTGAGATAGTGGCTTTCAATCCCACCTTGGTCTGATTTCTTCCGCCGAATTCCAAGGTTGCGTTCAAAGTCCGTGATCTGAGCTTTCAATCCCACCTTGGTCTGATTTCTTCGATGCGTGCCATCTGCTCCCATGTCTGGAATGCCGACTTTCAATCCCACCTTGGTCTGATTTCTTCCGGGGGGGAGGTAATCGAGATCGTGCTTCACTACATCTTTCAATCCCACCTTGGTCTGATTTCTTCAGGAATATGTGTTCTTCCTCCACTTCTTCGCCCGTCAGCTTTCAATCCCACCTTGGTCTGATTTCTTCTCCTATTCTCTTCAGAGTCAAGTCTTTCTTGCCGAACACTTTCAATCCCACCTTGGTCTGATTTCTTCAGATTCCAGCAACGATGACGTTCATAAGAGAGATAACTTTCAATCCCACCTTGGTCTGATTTCTTCAAGGTGCTCGGTGACATGGTTTTGTTATTTGACAACGACTTTCAATCCCACCTTGGTCTGATTTCTTCGGATTCGGGGCTTTTACACCTTCACGTTGTAATTTTCTTTCAATCCCACCTTGGTCTGATTTCTTCCTCTAAGAAGTCCTTGAGCCTCTAACTCTTTCACACTTTCAATCCCACCTTGGTCTGATTTCTTCTTGTCGGAGATTCTGGCGACGGAGATCAGAGCGAACCTTTCAATCCCACCTTGGTCTGATTTCTTCAAAAAGTGCGGATCATCGGAAACAGCATCCTGATCGCTTTCAATCCCACCTTGGTCTGATTTCTTCGTTTATTTCCCAGTCTTCATGGTATTCCCCTGTTTCTTTCAATCCCACCTTGGTCTGATTTCTTCCGGGAGAAGCAGCAGTTCTAGCCAACGCCCGTCAAACTTTCAATCCCACCTTGGTCTGATTTCTTCCCTTTACTTATGTTTGATGGTAAGAGAGTCAAAGCTTTCAATCCCACCTTGGTCTGATTTCTTCAAAATAACATATACAGAAATTTGGGCGTGGCATGGACTTTCAATCCCACCTTGGTCTGATTTCTTCCATATAAAGCTGTCGTTTCCCATTGTTTCCCAAGAGCTTTCAATCCCACCTTGGTCTGATTTCTTCTTGGCGGTGGCTTTACGCAGAGGCGGAGAGAATCCTTTCAATCCCACCTTGGTCTGATTTCTTCACGAATCTCTGGTATCTGCTGCCGTTTTTCATCGTGCCTTTCAATCCCACCTTGGTCTGATTTCTTCCAGAGAGAAGCCGATCTTTATTACGAGTACGACTACAAGACTTTCAATCCCACCTTGGTCTGATTTCTTCCCCTTCTCGGCTACGTCTGAGGTGGACGTCGAGTTCCTTTCAATCCCACCTTGGTCTGATTTCTTCCGGTCTTCGAGCCAGACCACCCGCCTCGTCTTGTTGTCCTTTCAATCCCACCTTGGTCTGATTTCTTCGCCAAGAAAGCTGGGATCAACATAAGCGAGCTCGTGCTTTCAATCCCACCTTGGTCTGATTTCTTCTCAAGCCGACCGACCGCCTTTTACAGATCATGACGCCTTTCAATCCCACCTTGGTCTGATTTCTTCAGGCACGTCTCTTTTGCCTACGCTTCACTCAAGGTTGCGAGCCGTCTCCATATAAGACTTACGATCTCGGATCGGTGATTCTCGCCCCCTCATATAAAGAATCTAGACTTGCCATGCGGGGCTTTTTTCATGTTTACAGACTTCTCGTGCAGTTTTTAGGGCGGAAGCCATATTTTCAGGGAGGTGTCGGCGTGCGCCGCTTCTCCTTCCCCCTTGGGGCGTTTTTCCGCCGAGCTCCTTCACACCTTCGGCGATCATCGTGTTACCGCCGCCACGATCCCAGATGCCGTCTCCGCAAACATCTCGTAAATCCGCAAACTCTAAGCGATTAATCTCGAAAAATAACGGCTTTGCGCAGGCGCTCGACTCTGCTTTGTTACTTGTTCGTTACAACTTAACGAGCTTCACGTCGGAGATGCCGTCGACGGTTTTCACTTTCTCAAGGACATCCTCGCTTACTGGATTATCGACGTTAAGCACCATGACCGCCCGCCCTCCGATTTTTTCCCTGCCGACTTGCATCGCTGCGATGTTAATCCCGTGGTCGCCGAGGATGACGCCAACCGGTCCTATGACTCGCGGCTTGTCGATGTAGGAGCAGATGAGCATGTAGCCTGAAGGCACAGCGTCCACTCTATAGCCGTCTATTTTCACAATTCTCAGATCATTTTTTCCGAAGACCGTGCCCGCAACTGTTCTCTCCACATTATCTGTCTTCACAGTAATTCCGATGAGTGATGAGAAGTTCTCAGCATCCTCCGTCTTGGTTTCAGTCACCCTGATGCCCATCTTCCTTGCGATAAGCTGCGCATTCACGTAGTTGACGTCGGCGAACTGTGAAAGGAAGCCCTTGAGCATCGCAATCCCGATGAGCCTCGTGTCTTTAGTCGCAACTTCGCCTTGGTATGAAATGTCAACACTTTCTATCCGCCCTGAGATTATCTGCGCCGTAAATTTCCCAAGACGCTCTGCTAGCGTTAAGAAAGGTCTTATGGCGTCGAGAATCTCTGCCGGCACGTAAACAAGGTTCACAGCGTTCTTCACGGGTTCGCCTCGCAACGCCCTCTGCACCTCCTCAGCTATGACGACCGCAACGCTCCTTTGAGCCTCTTCCGTCGAAGCTCCAAGATGCGGCGTCACAATTACCTCCTCAAGCTTTAAAAGCTCGTTGTCTCTTGGCGGCTCTTTCTCGAAGACGTCGATGGCAGCACCGGCGACCTTTCCACTTTTTATCGCGCGCACGAGCGCCGCCTCATCAATTACCCCGCCGCGAGCCGTGTTTATTATGCGGACGCCATCTTTCATCATCTCAAATTCCCTGTCGCTGATCATGTGATACGTCTCGTCGGTTAGCGGCACGTGCACCGTCAGAAAGTCCGCCGCCTTAAGAACCTCATCGAAGGGCAGCAGCGAGACGCCGAGCTCCTTCGCGCGCTCCTGTGAGACATAAGGGTCGTAGGCAACGACTTTCATCCCAAGACCGAGCGCCATCCTTGCAACCTCCGCCCCTATCCTACCGAGTCCAATAATGCCGAGCGTCTTACCACGCACCTCGACGCCCATGTATTTTCGGCGGTCCCACTCTCCTGCCTTGAGCGACTTATTTGCTTGCGGAATTTTCCTCGCAAGGCTCAGGAGAAGTGCGACCGTGTGTTCTGCCGCCGAAATGGTGTTCGCCTCCGGAGCGTTGATCACGAGCACACCGTACTCGGTCGCCGCCTCTACATCTATGTTATCGACGCCGACGCCCGCCCTGCCGATGACCTTCAGCTTTCTTCCAGCTTCTATGATTTTGCGAGTCACTTGCGTCCCGCTGCGCACGATGAGCGCATCGTAGTCCCTAATTTTCTCCGCCAGCTCGCCTTCGCCGAGCCTAAGCGCGATGTCCACCTCCGCAAACTCCCGCAACCTCTTTAAACCCTCCTCGGAAATCGGGTCCGTAACGAGTATCTTTGGCTTCCCTCGCTCGCTCGTGCCGGACATCTCGACAACATTGCATTTAATGTGATTTTAAGGGTTAGCTCGCCGTCCGGCTCAGCAACCGGCATCGACCTCCTGCGCCGCATCACTAACCTCCACTACGACCGCCTACCCCCGCAACCCGCAGCTCAAGACGGACGCCGTCCATCAAACATCGCAACAAATTGGAAAATTGACAAACACGGCACCGAGTAGCTCACCGGTTAATGCTGGATGCGATTTCCTCTAATTTTCTCATGAACTGGTAAGCTTCCTTCGCGTACACCTCGAAGTCGCTTGGCTCTATCACTTCATCATAAAAATTCACGTGCAGGGTCTCCAAGAACAAGAACGATTTGTACAACTCTGGATTCTCCACCTCCTTGGATAAGGTCTTAACGAAATTTCTCAGACCTTTATGCCGCCCCAGCCTCTTGCCCGCCCTCGCCGCCACCGCCTTAACCTCTTGTGCTATCGCGCCCCAGAGAAGCTCAGAAGCCTTTCTAAACTCCCCTCGCCCCGCAAACTTCTCAGCATTGGTTAGGTATTTGTCTCTGGTCTTAGCATAAATGTCAGTACTCAGGTCTTTCAAATTCCACCACCCTTCCTGTTTTGTCGTCTATTACAATCTTTACAATCTCTTTAAGGAGGGCGCCGACATCAAATTCCAGATGCCACCTGTCCTTATCTAAACGAACGCTGACCAGACGATGGGTATAATAGCCAGCTTTCTCCTCTAAAAACCTCACAGCACGCTCAACAGCTTCCTCAGTGTCCATATTAGCGTGTTTAGGGAGGGTTATTATAAAGCTTTCTCGCCGAAGATTAGTATGGGTGATTCGGTTGTTCTACGAAGCGATACTGGATGTCAAAGCGAGGGAAGTTATAGACTCGCGTGGGAATCCCACAGTAGAAGTCGATGTCATCACCGAAAGCGGCTTCGGACGGGCGATAGTACCTTCCGGCGCCTCTAAAGGCAAGAACGAGGCTCTAGAGCTACGTGATGGAGACGAGCGTTTCGGCGGGAGGGGCGTGCTGAGAGCGGTCAAAAACGTGAACACCATCATAAAAAGCGAGATCGTGGGCATGAACGTGTTCAATCAGCGTGAGCTTGACGAGACTTTAAAGAGCCTCGACGGCACGCCGAACAAGTCGAGCCTCGGCGCGAACGCGATACTCGGCGTCTCGCTTGCGGCGTGCAAGGCGGCTGCCGACGCCCTCGCTGTCCCTCTGTACCGGTATTTGGGCGGAGTTGCCTCCTACACGCTGCCGACGCCGATGATGAACGTGCTCAACGGCGGTCGCCATGCGGGGAACGAGCTGAGCCTCCAAGAGTTCCTGATCATCCCGACGGGCGAGAGCTTCAGGGAGGCTTTGAGGGTGGGCGTTGAGGTGTATCACGAGCTGAAGAGGGTTTTGAGGGAGAAGTACGGGGCGCTCGCGACGAACGTCGGCGACGAAGGCGGCTATGCGCCGCCGATGCGGGAGACGAGGGAGGCGCTCGATGCTTTGATCGAGGCGATCGAGGCTGCGGGCTACGACGCCGGCGGCAGGGGCGCGAACGCCGTGAACTTGGGGCTGGATGCGGCGGCGTCCTCCTTCTATGATGAGCGTCGTGGCGTCTACACGGTGGACGGCGCCGAGATGGACGAGGGCGAGCTCCTCGAATTCTACGTCGAGCTCGTGAAGACTTATCCCATAATCTCGATAGAGGACCCGTTCTGGGAGGAGGCTTTCAAGGCTTTTGCGGAACTTACGAGGAAACTGGACATCATCGTCGTGGGCGACGACCTCTTCGTGACGAACCCGCAGCGCATCGCCGATGGCATAAGGGTGGGGGCGGCGAACGCCCTGCTTCTGAAGCTCAACCAGATAGGGACCGTCTCCGAGGCGCTGGAGGCTGCGAGGCTCGCCGCCGCAAACCGCTATAAGATCGTGGTGAGCCACCGCTCCGGCGAGACCGAGGACACGAGCATCGCCGACCTCGCAGTGGCGCTGAACGCCGAACTCATAAAAACGGGGGCGCCCGCAAGGGGCGAGCGCACCGCCAAGTACAACCGGCTGCTCCGTATCGAGGAAGAACTCGGCGACGCCGCAAAGTACGAGCCGGAAAGGCTGTTCCGGTAATGGAAAGCTTGGATCACGCCGCAACGTCACGCTCTGCCACGCCCTGTCAGCAGCTCCCGCAGCGGCGTCAGGTCTGCGGAGTGGAAGTGGATGTGGGTGTAGCCAGCGAGCGTGTTGTGCGCGAAGGCGCCGTCGTAGCCGTCCTTGATCCCCTTGCCGTCCACCCTGAAGGCGAACTTCACGTCGTCATCCGGCAGGGCGTAGCTGTAGTGGAACTCGTGCCCCCTGAAGCTCCCTGCGAAGAACGGGTTTCGGGCGACGACCTCGCCACGCACGTAGCCCAGGGCTTGCAGCTGCCTCGTGAACACAATGTCGATGTCGAGAGCGCCCGCCATCCTTTTAACCTTCCCGTCGATCTCGATCCCCCTTGAGAGGAGCATCAGCCCGCCGCACTCCGCATATATCGGCTTCTCCTTCAGCGCCTCCTTGCGGATGAAGCGTGCGAACCCGCTCAGGTCGTAAAGTTCGGGGTAGCCGCCGCCGATGTAGTAGAGGTCGCACTCCGCCGATGCCGAGGCGTGCTCGCCCCTGAGCGGCGAGAAGAAGACGAGCTCCCCGAAGCGTGAGAGCGTCCGCAGGTTGTCCCTGTAGTAGAAGGCGAAGGCTTCGTCGAAGGGGACGCCGATCCTCACCGTGCTCGCATCGACCTTCGTGCCGCCGCCCCCAGCCTCGCTCTCCCCTTCCGCCTCACCCCCAAAGTCCATCTCCGACAGCTCAAGAATCCTATCAATGTCGATGAACTCCTCCCCTATTTCCGCAAGGACTCTCCAGTCTTTTTGACGCTCCATCCCTAAGTGCAAGCCGAGGTGCCTGCTCCCGATTTCCAATTCCTCCCTTTTCGGAAGTACGCCGAGAACGGCATGACCACGAGCGGAGAAGACGCGGCGGAGCTTCTCGTGGAATGCGGTGCCGCCGTTGAAAATCACGCCCACGACGTCCAGCTCACGATCGAAGTTTTTATAGCCCTCATACATGGCGAGGGCGGACAGGGAAAGCCCTCCGGCATCGAGCACCAGAATCACGGGCAGCCCCAAGATCTTAGCAATGTGCGCCGTGGAGGAGAGCGTAGTGAGCCTGTACCCGTCGAAAAGCCCCATCGCCCCCTCCACGACCCCGACGTCCTTCCCCCGCATCCACCGCAAAAACGACTTTTTGACGCCGGCTTCCCCCATCATGAAGGCATCGAGGTTGACCGCCCACCCGCAGAAGGCGTAGTGCGTCGGGTCTATGAAGTCGGGACCGACCTTGAACGGCTGCACCTCGTAGCCACGCCGCTTCAGAGCCGCAGCTATGCACATCGCAACCACGGTCTTCCCGACGCCGCTGTGCGTCCCGGCTACGACGAAGGCGTGCGTCATGGTGCGGGATTCATGAAGCATACATAACCCTTCTGCGAGCGTCGACCGGTGGATACAGCCGCTCCGATCGCCGGTCCCTACTTCACCTAAGTTGCCAAAAGACAAAAAGCTTAAATAGGGGGGAACACGGAGACGCTCAAGAACGGAGTCGGACTACACGATCATCTTCGTCGGGCGAGCTGATTTTTAAACCAGCGGCGAACGTAAGAGCATGAGCCACCTCCCGAAGCTCAGGCTGAGAATGAGAAGGCTCCGCCGCACCCCGAAGATAAGAAGCATGGTCCGGGAGACGAACGTCTCGACGAGCGACCTCGTATACCCAATCTTCGTCGACGAGAACATAAAAGAGCGGCGGGAGATAAGGTCGATGCCGGGGCAGTTCCGAATCCCGCTCGACGACGTTGCGGACGAGGTCAAGGAGGCGGCGGAGTTAGGAATCCCCGCAGTCATACTCTTTGGCATACCCTCCCGCAAAGACGAGCGTGGGAGCTCCGCATATGCGGCGAGCGGCGTCGTCCAGACCGCAGTCCGCAACATAAAAAAGGAGCTGGGCGACGACATCTGCGTGATAACGGACGTGTGCCTCTGCGAGTACACGACGCACGGGCACTGCGGCGTCGTCGACCCGAAGACCCGCAGGATAAAAAACGACGAGACCCTCGAACTGCTGGCGAAGACGGCGGTGAGCCACGCAGAAGCCGGCGCAGACATCGTCGCCCCGTCCGCCATGATGGACGGGATGGTCGCCGCCATCAGAGACTCCTTGGACAGAGAGGGCTTCGAAGACGTTTTGATAATGTCGTACGCTGCGAAGTTCGCCTCCAGCCTCTACGCTCCGTTTAGGGAGGCGGCGAACTCCGCCCCGAGCTTCGGCGACCGCAGCACGTACCAGATGGACTTTGCGAACGCCCTCGAAGCGCTGAGAGAGGTCGAGCTCGACTTGAAAGAAGGAGCGGACATCGTGATGGTGAAGCCCGCAATGTGCTACCTTGACGTTCTCTACAGAGTAAAGGAGAAGTTCGGCGTCCCGACCGCCGCTTTTAACGTCAGCGGCGAATACGCAATGATAAAGGCGGCGGCGGCAAACGGCTGGCTCGAAGAGCCGAAGGTCGTATTAGAAGTGCTGACGTGCATTAAAAGGGCTGGTGCCGACCTCATACTCACATATTTCGCGAAGGACGTAGCGAAAATGCTAAAAGGATACTCTGAGCCAAAGTAAGTCCTATTAAGGCCGCTTTTTGAAGCACTAGCACGGTCGAGCAGTTTTTATTTTTCCCTAAGAGGTGTGGGACTACAAAATCGGCGCCTACCGAGTACTGGAGAAGTATTTAAAGGACAGAAAAGGACGGATCTTATCCTTGGACGAGATAGAGCGCTACAGGAAGATTGTAGAGGCGATTAGCAGAACGATTGAAGTGCAAAAGAGAATTGATGATGTCTTTAGAAGAGGCGGTAAGAAAGGAGGCAATAAAGAGGGGCGTCGAACGTGCTATCGCTGGGAAAAATGCTTGAGGACAAACTCAGAGACTTTATAAGAGGTTGGGAAAGTGTAATAGATGATGTCAAAAACGAACCTAGTGGAATTGACGACAATGGTGCTAAAGAGGTACGGCTACGTTTTCAACTAGAAAAGAACGAGTTACTACTCGGAGAGACCGTGTTCTTAAAGCGCTGTGATGACTTATGGAGGAGGGTTGACGGCTTGGAACGCGACCTTATAGTAGCGTTAGCGCTTGCGAGGGCGAGATACGAGGTTAAAATGACTTCAGGAATAGTTTCGTTCATCTTGCTGGCAATCATGTTATTGATTGTAGTCCTGCTGAAGCTGTACTTTTGACGCCGGTAAATTCCGAGCGTCAGGATAAGATTATATCAAGAAGTCTCCCAATCAGAGACGATGGAAAAAATAATGGTCATGGGTGCCGGCGCCCTTGGAAGCCTCTTCGGCGGACTCGTCGCAAACGCCGGATACGACGTCACGCTTGTAGCCCGTGAGTGGCACGTCGCCGCCATCAGAAAGCACGGGCTCAGAATTTCGGGACTTACTGAAATCACGGTCGACGTGAAAGCCGTGACGTCGCCAGAAGCCGCAGAACCTCCGGACATCGTCTTTTTCACCGTGAAGTCCTACGACACGGAAACCGCCGCAAAACAGCTCAAACCCTGTATTCACGAGGAGACGGCGGTCGTCAGCCTGCAGAACGGTCTGGGTAACGAGGAGCGACTTTCCGAGATATTGGGTGCGGAGCACGTCCTTGGCGGCGTCACATCGTACGGCGCCCTTTTAAAAGAGCCAGGGCATGTTGCCCATACGGGCGTTGGTGATACCTTCATAGGAGAGCTCGACGGCGAGATTTCAAAGCGCGCACTGCGAATCTGCGAGATTCTCAACGACGGCGGCATAAAGGCGGAGGCTGTCGCGGACGTGCGTAAGAAAATCTGGGAGAAGCTTATCGTCAACGCCGCGATAAATCCTATAACTGCAATCGCTCGCGTTAGGAACGAGGGATTGTTGCACGGCGAGCTGAGATGGTTGATGGAAGCCACTGCTCGTGAGGCGGCATCCGTTGCAAGGTGCGCTGGCGTGAATATCGACGTGGAAGCCGCCGTCAAAAAGGCTGTGGAAGTGGCGACTAAAACCGGAAAAAACGAATCTTCCATGCTTCAGGACATCAAACGGGGAAAACGAACCGAAATAGATGCAATAAGTGGCGAAATCGTGAGGCTCGCTGAGAAGTTTGGTATGGAGGCGCCCATAAACAAAACGCTGCACGCTTTAGTCAAAAATATGAAATACCAAGCCTAGCCTCGGCGTCTCGCTCCATTAGTCGTTGTTACAGATTCGTCGGACTTCGCTCATCGCAGCCCAGAGCCCCCTACTCATCACAAATTTTAAGGTATGGATGATGAAAAGAGGGATGTGATGGCTCGTAGTGACTACTTTGAGGAGCTGGAGAGGCTCAAAAGGGACACGTTGCGGATGGGCGAGCTTGCAAAGCAAGCGGCGGAGAACGCCGTAAAGGCGCTGGTCAAGAGGAATGCTGAGCTTGCTTCTGAAATCATAAGGGGCAACATTGCGATAGATGAGCTGGAATTTGACATTGAAAACAGGTGCATGAAGCTTCTTGCATTACAGCACCCTCTTGCCTCCGATCTGAGGACCATCGGGACGATCTTAAAGATAATAACCGACCTCGACAGGATAAGCGACCTTGCTGGCGACATCGCGAATATCGTCCTGAAAATCGCGGACGAGCCGCTTGTGAAGCCACTTATCGACATCCCAAGGATGTCGGAGACTGCGCAGGGAATGATCGAAGACTGCCTCCATGCATTCTCCACCGGCGACATCAAAAACCTGATGAACTTTTCCGAGCGTGACGACCTGGTAGATGCATTATGCGACCAAGTGCGGCGCGAGCTCATCACGATAATGATAGAAAATCCTCGCACGATAAGGAACGCCAGCCATCTACTTTTTGTCGCTCTCCATCTTGAAAGAATTGCAGACCACGCCTGCAACATCGCATCCCGTGTTTACTACATGGTCACTGGCGAGCGACGGAAATTTGAGTGAACGTTGCAGCTTTAGACAAGCCGCAGGCTGCTTGGCGCGAAAAATCCGAAGGTTAGTTAATTATTTAACTTCGAACCCTTAAGGGTATTTGCTGGCGGCTTGAGCGGACTAAGGTGAATTGAGCTCCGATGGGGCATACGGGTGGTGCATGATGATAAGCGTGAATGAGCATGCGTTGGACGTTTTTGAAGAGATGATGGATTTTGCCGACGAGTTGAAAGTAGGAGTCGAGGAGCTGGCGAACGGTACGACGATCATAGACGCGGGTGTGAACGAACCAGGCGGCTTCGAAGCCGGTCTCTACCTTGCGAGAATCTGCATGGCAGACCTCGCCGACATAAGATTTGCGAGCATGGAGATCAAAGGGCGGTCGTTTCCGGCAATTCAGGTCACGACCGACTATCCTATACTAGCATGCATGGCGTCGCAATATGCTGGCTGGCAGATAAAAGTGGACAAGTTCTTCGCCATGGGCTCCGGTCCCGCAAGGGCGCTCGCGAAGAAGCCGAAGAATTTGTACGAGGAAATAGGCTATGAGGACGTTGCTGAGGAGGCGGTGCTCGTACTCGAAGGTCGCCAGATCCCTGACGAAAAGGTTGCGGAGAAGATTGCGCAGGAGTGTGACGTGAACCCCGAAGACCTGTATATAGCGATTGCGCCAACCGCATCTGTTGCGGGGAGCGTGCAAATATCCGCACGCGTCGTGGAAACAGGCATCCATAAGCTTGAGACCATCGGGTTCGACATCAACAGAATAAAGCACGGACATGGTATCGCTCCTATCGCTCCGATCGTCGGCGACGACGTTAAGTGCATGGGCTCCACGAACGACTGTATCATATATTGCGGACGCACGTTCTACGTCGTCGAATATGAAAACTTGGAAGAACTTAAAGAGTTTTTGAGAAAAGCGCCCTCGGAAACTTCAAGTAGCTACGGAAAACCGTTCTACGTCACCTTCAAAGAGGCGGGTTTTGACTTCTACAAAGTGGACGCTGGCGTCTTCGCTCCCGCTGAAATTACGATAAACGAGGTAAAAAGCGGAAAGACATTCTCCTGCGGTAGGATAAATGAGGACGTATTGCTACAGTCTTTCGGCGTGGAGGTTATCTAATCTATCTATCTTTTTTTCTTTATCATCCCGTTGCTTGCAAGACCCCATAATGGGGATACAGGGGGTGGGTGGTAAGTTATGAAGTTGTATGGTGTAATGCTCTCGTAACAGCCGCAAGGCTGGACCGCCCGTAGGCTGGTAGAAGTAGCCCGTGAGCCGTAAGGATAGTGGGTAGCGGCGGCGTGAGCCGGGGGATAAGGCTCGTAAAGAGCAAACTCCCCACGCAGCCCCTTGCGAGGCGAGGGGCAGCTCACGCAGCTTTGGAGTAAAGCCTGTCGACAAGCTTCCCGTGACCGGAATAACGCAGAACGGCATCGTCGAACTCATGGATGCATGCGGCGCCGCATGGCCTGAGGCGTTTTGGGATGCCAAGAAGATGGCAAAGCTTTCTTGGGCGGCGTATGAAATGGGTGGGCTTGAAAGCGTGCGAATACCTTATGAAGGCTACTTCGACCCGGAAATATGGGGTGGCGAGCTGGATAAATGGAAAGATAACATACCTGTTCTCAAGAAGTAAATAAGCCTGGAGACGTGTTTTTGTGCCCGATCCTGAAAAGGATGGCAGATATCCGGCGGTCTTAGAAGCTTTTGTAGCTGTGACCAGTGTAGCTACCGGCTCCATGTGGATGATGCGGGAGCCCGAACTCTTTAAAAAATCGTCGACATATGCTATGAATCCGGCATGGAGTACGCCCGGCTGGGATAGAAAGAGGGGTCGATAACGATTTTCTACAAGATTTGACGCCAGAGTGCCCAAGCTTCAGCTTGGGGGTGAATGGCGTCATATTTATATTCTAGTAATTATGACGTGCGTGGGTGGCCCCCGCAT
>JAPHEE010000032.1:11905-17694 GCA_029259545.1 Candidatus Alkanophaga volatiphilum | reverse complement strand
AGTTTTTCAACCTTTGCGAGATATATTAATGGGGTCGCATCAAAAACGAGCATTTAAATCACTGATAATTTCATCCTTTACCCATATTATCTTTTTCTCTTTAACCATCTCTGCGAAATCCCAAACATTCATCCCTGACTTCTCAACCGCCTTCATATATGAAATCTTCCCCTCTGCCAATAGTTTTAATGCCTTTTCTTTCTTCCATTCGGAAATTGCCATGTTTAGCAACTTCCTCAAGACCGCACTTTCTTCCAGCCCTTCCTCCCTCATAAACTCCTCTATCTCTTTCTTAAGCTCTTCCGGTATCCCCACGGATATCACAGGCATATCTTTACTTTGATTCTTCTCCATATTCAAATCTATCTTTCTCCTTTCCAATTCCTCCTCCTTCGCCTCCTATCAAAATAAACTGTCGATATAAGGTTTTCTCTCATCACAACTACACGAACGCCTCCTCATGTCTCCGCCAATGCATCCACTGAATGCGAGCAAGCCCGCCCCGCCCCCCACTAACATTTTTCATCTTTTATATACCTCCTTTGCATTCACAATTTCCCTCATTTTTATTACCTGTTAAAGCAATAAAAGTTCCATAGGTTTAAGTTTTCCCGTAGCAACATCTACCTCCAATCCCAACGCTTCTAAGGCTGTTACGCCAAGCAAGCATTTATCTTCTTTCTCCCCAAATATAACTGGAGCATGTCCTCTCCTGTCTTCAACCTCAAATATTGCTCCTCCAAATTCTCGCTCTATCCTTTCGCCATTCGCAAGTGTAAAAACCCTGCGCTCAAGCGGTCTTATCCCTATATTTTCCAAGATATGCCTCGGAACCAAGCTATACATAGCTCCCGTATCCACTACCATCTCTAATTCTTCCTTTCTATCAGGTTCTTCAGAATTCCTTACCGTTACTTTCACCTTCACAAACCCCAACCGCTTCACCTCCCCGCTTCAATCTTCTTATAATAAATCCTTTACATCTTCTTATCCTCTTCTCCTTTTGCTTGCATCAAGGACGGGAATCATCTGCATGGCTCGGCTTCTTGAAGTTGATGTATAGGACATCTGCCCCCTTATCATAGGATGTCCAAATTCTCGGATACGGCACCTCTAATAATTCAGGCACAAGAGCTAACACCTTTTTACCTCCGCTTCTGCCACATCTTTCGCCTCCTCTCAAGCTGTTTCCTCCGCCTCGTTAAGAAGGCTGTAATTACAAATCTATCTTCTTTAATTCTCTATACACTACTACAATATATTTGCCTTTCTCTATCTCTCTCACCGCTATGCATTCACCCATCTTACCCTCATAAATTGCCTCTGGTTCCTTCACCGTTTCAAGGACCTCAAAATAATAGCCTGCCATCTCTGAATGCTCTTCTGTAATATGAATCCATCTTTCCTCTGTTAATCTGATTGGCACACCATTTTTGGATTTAACTATGTCCATCTCTTCTCAATCCTATCGGCATGCAGGCTTTTTTGCCATGGACTTGTGGATCTAAGTTATCCAAAACCGCAAACCACGAATGCTCATCCGCCGCCAATGCATCCCCATGCGAGCCTATGAAGCCCGCCCGTCACTAATATTTTCATTTCACCTCACTAACCAATCTCTCTATTTCCCTTTTTATGCTCTCATTAAGTTTTTTTGGTAATTGCGTGTCTGTTTCTGCGAGTAAGCGATAGAATTCTGCTCTCGGAATGCCGAGCATACGTGATGCTCTGCTCGCCGATAGCTCCCCTTCAGCATACATACTCAATATCTCGCTCAGGAACTTCTCCCTTATTCTCTCCGGTATTTGCAAAGATTTCACTATTCCCACCTCCTCAAAATCTCCTTCACCTCATTTACTATCTCTTCACTCACACGATAGCCAGACTCTACCAAACTATCCACATCCCGCATAGCCTTCCGGGGCGTTAAAATCCCTCTTTTAACAGACTCCAACAATATGCCCAAGCACCCTCTCACATCAAATCCTCTTTCTTCCGCCCCCTCTCTAACTTCTTCCTCATCCGCCAATACAACTTCCGCATTCATCTCCTTCGCTAATTGAATCACCTCCGCATTACTCATACTTATCCCGTATTCATACGAAATATTTCTGACTTCTTCCTTATCTATAACTCTTTTCACCGCTATGAAACCGCTTCTTATAGCCTCTGCTGTTTCTAAGGAGCCGGGAAGACCCCATCCTTCCACCACGACTTCTTCATAAACACCCTCAGGAATTACAATTTCCTGAAACAAGTCCATCAACAAATGGAATCTTCCAATTGCTGAGAGGTGAATTAAGATTGATGCATCACTTACTGCTCTTAATTTCCTCATCCCCTTTTGCGTAGTCATTTATCTCCCCCAAACTCATCCATCATGCCCCCTACATCTCCAACTTCTCCCCCTCTTTTCATTACCTCTTGAGTTTAGGCATAAAAGTTCGAGCCTATGGACTCCGCTCCGCCCGTCACTAATATTTTCATTTCTTCCTCATGCCCTCCAATCTCCTGACGAAATCTTCTACCCTCCTATACCACTTCTCAAACTCTTCCTCGTAATTCGCCGGATAATTACCGTTGTAGAAATAATCAATGTGCAAAACATTAATAAAACTCTCGAACTCTTCCTTATAAGGCAATCTCCTCTTCAATCTACCCCATCTTTTTTCTACTGCTAGGTAAGTCATCGCCGCCACCCTCGCCGCATGAAATAGACCGTTAGAAGCTACCCTTATACTCCATTCCTTATCCTTTTTGCCTTCAAGCTCCCTAACACTATCTATATCCCTTTTAGCTTTTCTTAGCACCGCATATGCTCCCTCAAAGCTCGGATCGAAATTCCTCGCCATCTTAGATAAATACTTCCCATCTCCATATAACACTTCAAATGCACCTAAGATCTGGCATGCAAAATCACCCCTCAACTCTTCATCCTCGCCCTTCACTACAACATCCACATCGAAAGGAAGATTCAAACCCTCTAAAGAATCCAAATAGCCCCCATATTCCTTCTTCCTCCTCGTTATCACCAGTAAATCCACATCCCTCGCATGCTCAGACGCATAAACCGAGGAACCGAATTGAACTATTTCCACAATATCTGGATCGTATTTCTTCAAAACCCCACTTATTTTCCCCTTCACCCTCTCTATTTCCTCCCTATCCATAATTTTATTATCGCTCCAGTATCATAAAAATCTCTTAATAATCTCCCTCACCCAATCCGACCTCGTCCCCAGTCTCTGGTCTATCGCCCGCATCACCGCCAAATCCTCTTCTTCGAACGACTTGAAGAGCAAAAGGAGAAGGAAGTAAAGCGTGAGGAAGACGAAAAACATCCCCACTAAAGAAATCAGTGAAACCCCTACCACGTACTTCGTCATTGCATAAACAATGAGAAATGCCGCCGATGAAGCGAGCAGCGGCTTGACGTAACCCATTCTAAACGGCTGCATCCTCCCAATCCTGTAAACAAAGAAAAGATGAAGCGCGTTCACAATAACGAGAGAGATTCCCGTCGCAACCGCCGCCCCGTCCACCCCGTAAGCCGGAATCAGCAGGTAATTCAGGAGAATGTTCGCCCCCGCTCCGAAAAAACCGTTCCCCATCACCACCCTCGTCTTCCCGTAAGCCTGTAAGACCTGCGCTGAAGGCCCCATGACGCAAATTATCAGATAGCCGAGCGCCAGCACGCTCAACGCCCTCGCACCGACGACGTACTCCGCACCGAACATTATCCTGAGCACCCAATCCGAAAACAGAGCCATCAGGAGAGACGCCGGTAAAACCAACGAGAACACCCACTTCGTCACCGCACTGTACACCTTCCTCAAATCCTCTATCGCACCCCTTGCATACAGCTCGGAAGCGACGGGCATGAAAATTGCGCCGAAAGAGCCGAGGAAAACGCTGAGCAGCCTCGCAGTCGGCAACGCCGCATTGTAAACGCCGACGTCGGAAGCGTCGCCGAAATAGCCGAGCATGAGCGTGTCCGTCCACCCCATTATCAGCCCTGCTATCCCCGCAAAGATCAGAGGTAGAGAAAAGGAGAAAAGCTCTCTCCCCATCGGAGCCGCCCTCACCTCCGGACTCAAAACCGAAAACACTTTCCTTTCAAGGAAGTAAAAGGCGAGGAAGGGCATCAGCACGATCGCAAGAACCCAGCCCCACGCCGCCCCCGTGACCCCGAATCCCAACAGGATTAGAACGGTGATCGCCACCAGCTTGAAAACGTTTTGAAAAACGTCGTTCACGTAAACCCGATATCGCAAGTCCTGAAAGCCGACGGTCGCCGCAATCAGAACGCTCGCCACGACCCAAAACGGAACGCCGACCGCAAAAATTTTCAAAACCGGCGGCAGCCGAGGCTCGTGGAACACGCTCACGGAAATCCAGCCCGCAAAGTGGAAAACGAACGCAGCCGAAATTAAGCTCAAGAGCACGCTTATCTTCAACGCCGAGATGATCGTCCCTTTTATCCTCGCCCTGTCACCCACGCCCCTGTAAAAGGAAACGTAGCGAACGACCCCCGAAGGCAACCCGACGAGGGACAGCGTCGCCGCAATGCTCATCGCCGCAAACCCAAGACAGACCAAGCCGTAATCCGAAGCCCCCAAGAACCTCGCTATGACCATTCTTGATAAATAGCCGAGCGCCATCCCGATGAGGGTGCCCGTGAAGCCTATCCCCGCTCCCTTCGCAATCTTGCGCAGCGAGACATCCAAATACGACTCTTCGTCCGGCATCCGTCCCGTTTGTGTTATTCCTTCCCAATAAAAATGAGCTCGCCGAAAAGCATATGGGGCGAAAATAGGAAATGGGCAGCAACATGCCGCTCTAATGCTAATGCACTTGTGCTCGGTGTGCCTGCCTCCCGCCAGCGCCTAAAAATGTTCTCACACGAGCAGCATTCGCATAGGTCTCAGCTCCCTCCTGAAGGGATCGAAAACCAGCCCTAGAATCCCCAAGGTGACCACGCCCAGCAGCGCCTCATCCCCCTCCTCCCCCAAGACGACCGGGGTGTGCGCCTCCCCCTGCGGAAGCATGATGTAACACTCGGAAACCTTACGCCTCACCTCGCTACCGTCCGCAAGGACGAAAACGTGCTCCCTAACCGGCTTTAACTCTATCTTCTCCCACACCCTCTTCGGAAGCAGCGTGTACGTAGCCCCACTGTCCACGAGAAACCTCACTCCCTCCTCCCTCCCCGTCGGACCCCTCACTCTACCCTCAATATACGTTATCCCCATCCCTAGCTCACCACCCCTAGCTTTGGCAAACTATTATGGTTGAGGGCACGCAAATATAATACCATGCCGGATCATGCGCTGGCGTGGTCCGTCGTGAGAAAATACGCAGAGATCGTCAAGGAGCTTTTTAAAGACAAACTCCTAGCCCTCGCCGTCTTCGGCTCCTTGGCAAGAGGTGAGGCGGAATTCCCGGAAAGCGACATCGATGTGATGATAATCCTCAAAGGCGTCGAAGATCTCTCCTTCGGAAAAAGAATAAAACTCATGAGAAGGGCAGAGGAAATTCTATCAAAGACTGAAGAATACAAGAGGCTCGAAAAACCTCTCTGGCGACCGAGCATCCAAGAGCACGTGCTGACGCCTGAAGAGCTGAAAAAGCACCCACCCATACTCCTCGACCTCACAGAAGACGCCGTGATCCTCTATGATACGGGAATTCTGAAAGAGGAGATCGAAAATTTGAAAAGGAGATTGGAAAGCCTGGGGGCAAAGAGAATAAGAACTGGAAACACGTGGTTCTGGATCTTAAAGCCTGAC
>JAPHEE010000032.1:0-11496 GCA_029259545.1 Candidatus Alkanophaga volatiphilum | reverse complement strand
TCATCAAACTTCACCTGAATGACGGCTGCAAACTTCCTCCCCTGCTAGAGCTTCAATTTTAGAGGCGTGAGCTTTAGCGGGCGGAGCATCATCCACACCCGTCATCCCACACGCTTCCACCTCCTAATAAACCTCTTATACCATTCAAACTCCTTCCTCGTCACGAGATGAATCTGGAACGGATGGCACTCGCCAAGAACCTCGTTCATCTTCATCAGAACTTCATCCCTCCTCTCAATCGAATCAAGAACAACAAGCAGGTCATGTCCGATGCCATCGTATGCTTTCCCTCAACAACAGAACCGAAAACAATCACTTCTCCTTTAATAGCTTCCTTCACAAGCCTTGCGTAACTCAAAGTACTCTTTCTTCCTCTTCGCCATTTCTATCAGCTCATCAAAATGCTTCTCAATCATATTCGAGCAACCTCCTTACCTTGTGCGCAAATTCCATCAGCTCTTTAACTTCTTCCTCATAAAATTCCCTCGTGTAGTATCTTGAAGACTTCGTCAACATTCCTATGTTCTCCTTCACAAACCTCTCAACTTCTTCCTCCTTGAAAACCCTTGATAGCTCTCTCAAAAGCGTCACCAAGCTATGCGTCCTCGGAAACTCCCCAAGCAGCTCAAGAAGCTTCGTCCTTACGTACAGCTGAACGGCTTGCTCGATGTTAAATGCCGCCAAGTCGTATCTCCCCTTTTCAAAGTTGTATACTGCCGTATCCAGAAATGCATCCGCCCTCTCTTTGAATCTTCTAACCTCCTCTTCCCTCATTTTCCCCCGCAAGCCTCCTCACTCGCAATCCGACGACCACCCCGCCCCCTCGGTAGACGCCCTGCGGCTGGCACTCATTAAGTTTCTTTGCCTTGCAGCTGAAGAAACTCCTCAATCCTCCCCTGTCGCACTTTCTACCTCATCCAGCAATTTCTTACAGTTGTTGAGAACAAATACACAACCATCAAGAGCTGTCTTAGCATCCTCGAATGTATAGAGTTCATCCGGAGGCAGAGCCAACTCCTCGTCTCCATACATGCTCGGCTCCCTCTCCCTCCTCAGCATCCTTGAGATGGATGCCATCTTGTCTATCTCCCTTCTGAACCATTCAGGGAAAGAATTCGCGTTTCTCCTCAATATCGGACCCACATCATGAAATTTCGGCGGCTCAATCCCAACAATCCTGAGTGAAGCTTTGAGTGCAAGCTCAACCGCCTCCTGACTCTGCCTGATCACATAAGCATAATTATCGCTTAAAGCCTCCTTCGCATGTTTCAACCTCTCCTCAGCCTGCCTTAAATACGACTTTGCCATTTTAATGTTATCCAATCTTTATCACCTCACCAAAACGATAGTCAGGCTTCAAAATCCAATACCACTTCCTGCCCATTCTAACCCTCTTTGACCCCAACTCTTCAAGCCTTTTCCTGACCCTCTCCAAGACCTTCGTGAAGAAACCATCTTTATCGTATGCGATTATCGCATCCTCAACCATGTCCAAATACAGAGGTGAAAGCCTCATCGCCTCCTCAGGTGTCTTTATTATGGGAGAAAAGTCAATGAAGTAACCCTCATCAAAAAGCTCATTCAAATATCCTTCCAATTCTTTTTCAACCTCCATGAACTCCTTCTGCCTTTCAAGCCTCCTTTCCGGGATTGAATCTATGATCAACAGCAAATCTACATCGCTGTCCTTTCTCGCCTCACCCCTCGCAACAGACCCGAAAACGACTAAGGAGATAAACTTATCCCCGTATTTCCTTTTCAAAGCCTCAATCAACTTCTCTATTAGAGTTTTGTATGGTTCTTTCATTTCCTACTTCCTACATTAAGCCAAGAAGGAAAAGCTCCATTGGTTTAAGCTCCCCCGTTACTGGATCAACCTGCAAGCCGAGTAGTCCGAGCGTTGTGACGCCAAGGAGGGGTGTTGCGCCTCTCGGAAGGAACGCAACTATCGAGGTGACTCCCTCCCCTGCTATGTATGCCTCCCCCACCGGAAGCTCCTTCAGCTCCCCACTCGCCGTCTTAAATCGCCTCGTTCCCGTCGCAACAACCCCCAAATCCCTCAAAATGTCCTCTGGAATTGCCGTATATACACCCGTATCCGCTATCAGCTCTATTTCTTTACTCCTCTCCCTCTTCACGTTTGATACCTTCGCCCTCACTCTCACATATCCCATCCCTCGCCTCCTCCATACACACTTCCCGCCAAAGCCGTTATTCAACGAGCCCGACGATTGCTTTGAAGCTTTTATCGCCTTTTATCGCAATGTTTACCATCAAAGCAAATAATAGTTCCATAGGCTTGAGTTTCCCGTAACAACATCTACCTCTAATCCTAACGCTTCTAAGGCCGTCACGCCAAGAGCAAGCATTATCTCCCTCAAATATAACCGGGGCGTGCCCCTCCTACTCTCGACCTCAACATTGCTCCTCCCAGATCTCGCTCCATCCTTCCGCCGTCCGCAAGCGTAAAAACCTGCGCTCAGGCGGTCTTGTTCTCACCTCCTCAGTATGCCTCGGAACCGAGCTGTACATTGCTTCTGCGTCCACATCTCTAATTTTTCTACCAAGCTCTCTAAGTCCCCCCCACAAACCCCATCCGCCTACCTCTCACTTCCCTTCCCTGCCACTTCGGGCCTGCGAGCCGACCCTTGCTTGAGCGCAATCCTCTCGCCCCGCCCCATGAATCAGACTTTCAAATAGTCTTTCTTGATAAACCTTAAATAAAATCCCATCTATCCCTCGTCAGCAGGTGGAACTCGAACGGCGTGTCGAAGAACTTTTCGAACAGCACGTCATAAACTTCCAACCTCTTCTCCCTAACCTTGAAATCATCAGAAACCACAGCCAGATCTATGTCACTGAGCCCCGGAGAGTAGTCGCCCCTCACAACGGATCCGAACACGTAAACCTCAAAATCCGAAAGATATTCCTTCAAAACGCTCTTAATCCTTTCAGCGTGTCTTTTGAAATTCAAGAAGTACTCCTCCATAATACCTCCCTCAACTCCTCCAGAGCTCTAAAAGCCTCCTCAACTTCCTCCTTGAAAAATTTCAAAGTAGTATCTCGAAGTTATGCATGCCCTCTCAAGGTTTCTTAAAACGACTTTGTACTTGCTTATAAATTCCCTGATCCCTTCGATGTCCTCCGCCATCCTACCTAAAAGGCTCCTCAGGCTGTGCGTCCTTTCGAAGTATCCCTTCAAGTCCAACAGCTTCGCCTTTATTTATCATTAACTGGCAAGCCTGTTCTATGTGGAACATTGCTATGTCGTAGTCTCCGTTCTCAAAATTGAATTCGGCGTTCTTCCTGAACTTCTCCGCCCTCTCGAGATACATCATCTTGACTTCTTCCTTCATCGCTCTTTTAGTGGGGGCTTCAGTGCCGAGCGAAGGACGCCTTCCCACCCAGCCCCTGATCCAGCCACACGAAGTTCACTCCAGTCAGGGCATTCTCCTTCTGCACTTCTCAAACCATCTTATTATCCGCCTCGGCCCCTCCAGACCAATCTTCGGCTCCCGTCTCAAAAATCTTTTCGCCTTGCTTATATCCGGTCTCCTCCCAGCCGGATCATCCTCGGACAGGGACAAAACCACGTCTCAAAGTCAGTTCATCAACCTTATAGCTTCAGTTCTACCACCTTTACGCTCCCTCGTCATTCCCGATGTTCATGACGGCTCCTCCCGAAAGCGAGCTTCAACGAGCTCCCAACTTGGGCGGTCACGTGGCAAAAGCTCCTCGTCTGCGTGCCGTCGCCGAAATCGTGATGGGCTCGTTCCTCATCGCCTGCTCGATAAACCCCAGAATGCCCCTTCCGTAAACGCCGTCAGCCCTCATCCTCGGACCGACGGCCTCATGTAAACATGCATAACACCTCGCCCGCCCTCTCCCCCTCATCGTAACAACTCCGCAGTCCAACGGAGCTCACGTTGCCTCTGCACTCCTTCGACGTGGGCACCTCCGTCGCAGCCCCATGCCACTCGGAGCTGGAAGGGAGCTTTGCATCATGCTCCTTTGCAAATCAGAAGAAGTTCCAATCGACAGTTCTAGCGCGTTCGTGAGTCGAATTTCATTGCCCCTTGCTTGTAGATGTGCGCTCGATTCCTTGAATCAGCTGAGACGCAATCAGAGAGCCTAGCCTCCCAACATTGCCCTCTGCCGACCCGCCTAACACCCCCACATGCGCACGCCGCTAACTAACTTTTTAAAAACCTAACAAAGAGAGATGGTCAAAGTCTGCATCCTCTGCATCGAGGGCACGAACTGCGAGTGGGAGACGTACCTTTGCTTCAAGCGTCTCGGCGCCGCCCCGGAAATCGTGCACCTCAAGCAGCTCACCGGCGCCGTCCGCGAGAAGGATCGCCGTCGCCTCCTAGACTACGACTGCCTCGTCATCCCCGGCGGCTTCTCCGCCGGCGACTACGTACGTGCCGGCGCAATCTTCGCCGCACGCATACTCGGCAGCCTCGAAGAGCTCAAAACCTTCGTCGAAGAAGAACGCCCCGTCCTCGGCATCTGCAACGGCTTCCAAGTGCTCGTGGAGCTCGGACTGCTCCCCGGCATCGCAGGCGAGCGAGCGACGCTCACGATCAACGACTCTGCGCGCTTCGAGTGCCGCCCCACGCTCCTGAAGCACGAAAATAAAGGCAAGTGTCTCTTCACAAAGAAAATCCCGCACGGACGCATCCTGAAAATGCCGTGCGCCCACGCTGAGGGTAAGTTCTTCATACCCGAAGATCGCCGTGCCGAAGTCATCAAAACCATGGAGGAGAACGACCAGATAGTTTTAAGGTACGTCGACCCCGACGGACGCTACGCCGGCTACCCTTGGAATCCCAACGGCTCCATTTACAACATTGCTGGCATCTGCAACCCCGAAGGCACCGTCTTCGGACTCATGCCACACCCAGAAAGAGCATTCTACGCATATACAAATGCAGATTGGACAAGAGAACGAGGCTCTGACTATGGAGATGGAAAACTCATCTTTGAATCAATATTAGAACATATACGGCACTCCTTTGGTACTGCCTAATTCAATCCTCCTCAATATCCACTGCAAACTCCAATAACCCACGTTTCATCTCTTTATAAACAATCTTCTTGGGCTTTAATTCCTCAACACACACATCAAACGCCCTCTTAGCCTTATCGGCGCTCTCACATGAGAAAATGTCGAGAGATACGTATCTGAGTTCCGGCCATGTATGTATAGACATGTGAGAAGATGATAGCAAGATGACGCCGCTCGCACCGTAGGGTTTGAACTGATGGTACGCTTCTCCTACCTTCTTAAGGCCACTTTTCTCCACAGCCTTGTCCAATATCCTCTTTATGACTGGCGCCCACCGCAGCAGCTCCTCAGGGCACTCGTAAAACTCGGCAATGATGTGCATGCCCACTATCATTCCTCTCACCCCCTATTGTCTTGAAGTAAGTTGATATATAAAGGTGACGGCTCATTGACGGTGGTGGGGGAAAGGAGGCTTAAAGGATATCCTCCGGAAAGGGCACAAGCTGAATACGATGCGTAGGAATCTGGTGGCAATCAATCTTTGAGCTCCTCGAACTCGATGATAAGCTTGACCCTAAATCTCGGAGGCTTGCACTCTTGCGTCTCCGCGTCGAAATATGGGCAGCCCTCCCAAGAGTCGTCCACGCCCAGCCGCCGGCACTTGCCTTCCAGAGTAACGCAGAGCGGTGCGGTCTTTGGGAAGAAGTCGGTAATGCTCAGGCACCGCCGCTCCTCAACGTTCAGGATGCAATCAATGTCGGCACCCTCAAGCGGGATGAAGACGCCTTCCAGCTCAACCCTCTTCATTTAAGTGCCCCCCTAGGACCTATTTATACAAGCCTTCCGCCTCTATTAAGGATACCCGTCGCCCTTTGAAGACGCCGGCAGCGGCATCCCCCCATTCTACATAAATTGCATGTTCGATATGTAATAGCAATATTTATATATAGATAAGGTCAAACGCCTCTGATGGAAAGTGAAAAATTAGTAGAGAAACTCCTGCTCGCCGCCGCCGCCTCCGCCATCTTCATAGTCTTTTTCATTATCGTCTTCATGCTGAGGGAAAGCCTCCCCGTCTTCCTCGAATACGGCGCCGACTTCGTGTTCGGCATGACCTGGAAGCCCGCCGAAGCCTCCTTTGGAATCCTTCCTATGATCGTGGCGACCCTCCTCGTCAGCGGTCTCGCCCTCATGGTAGCGACGCCGCTCGGCGTCGCCTGCGCCATTTTCTTAGCGGAGTATGCGCCGCCCCTCGTCAGGAACGTAGTTAAACCCGTCGTCGAAATGCTCGTCGGCATCCCCTCGGTCATCATCGGCTTCTTCGGACTCATGATCATCGTTCCCTTCCTAAGGACGCACTTCGGCGGCTACGGGCTCTGCCTGCTCGCCGGCGGGCTCACGCTCGCCATCATGACGCTCCCGCACATCGTCAGCATCAGCGAAGACGCAATAAGGGCGGTCCCCCGCTCCTACAGGGAGGCGTCGCTGGCGCTTGGAGCAACGAAATGGACTACCGTACGCAAGGTAATACTGCCGAGCGCAAAGTCGGGAATCCTCGCCGCAATCATTCTCGGCTTGGGACGCGCGGTCGGCGAGACCATGGCAGTGCTCATGGTCGTCGGAAACCCGGAGACGCCGTGGATCCCCACGTCGCTCTTGGACCCAATACGCCCCCTGACATCCACGATAATCCTTGAAATAGAATATGCACTCTGGGGCTCGATGCACGAACGTTCTCTGTTTGCTATTGGTGTCGTCCTCTTCGCCATCGTTGCCATCCTCAACCTAATAGCCGTGAGGGTCATAAAGCGGGGGGTCATGGCATGATGCCACTGCGAGGGCGTGGCGGCGCAGCGGTGCGGGAGAAATTCATAGAGGCGCTTATATTCACGTCGGCGCCCATCGTCGTGCTGATCTTCGTCGCCATCCTCGCTTATATCTTCGCTAACGGCGCCCGGGTCATAACCCTTGAGTTCCTGCTCAGCACTCCGAGACTCGCCGGCATGGAGGGTGGGATTTTCCCGATGATCGTCGGCAGCGTCTACGTGGTTGCGGTCTGTATGCTCTTTGCGGTGCCCCTGGGCGTCGGCGCCGCCATCTATCTTGCGGAGTATGCGTCTGAGAACATCATCACCAGCACGATACGGTTTTTCATAGACTGCCTCGCAGGCGTCCCCTCCATCGTCATAGGACTCTTCGGACTAACTTTCCTCGTACACTTCCTGAAGCTTGGCTACTCCATACTCGCTGCGGGCGTCGCACTGGCGTTCATGATCCTACCTTGGACGGTCCGCGTCTCCGAAGAAGCCATAAAAGCCGTCCCCCGCTCCTACAGGGAGGCATCGTTAGCGCTCGGGGCGACGAAGTGGACGACGATCCGCAGGGTCGTGCTCAAAAGCGCAATGCCGGGCATCGTCACCGGCGTCCTCCTCGGACTCGGACGGGCGATCGGCGAGACCGCCGTCCTCCTGCTGACGCTCGGCTCCGCCGCCAGCGCCTTCATACCGACGTCGCCGCTCGACTCCGCAGGGACGCTCCCCGTGCTTTTGTACGTGCTTGCGACGCAGGGCAACACCGCCGACGCCTACGCACGAGCGTGCGGCGTCGCCCTCGTCCTCCTCGCCATGTTCCTCGTCGTGAACATCTTTGCCCTGTACGTCCGCAATAGGTACATAAAAAGGTATGAGGGGTTGTAGGGGTGGTGAAGACGGGAGATAAGATAGAAACGAGAAATCTGAACGTCTATTACGGAAATTTCCATGCACTCAAGAACGTGAGCTTGAAGATACCGGAAAGGAAAGTGACGGCGCTGATAGGACCGTCAGGTTGCGGGAAGACGACGTTCTTACGGTGCATAAACAGGATGATAGAGCTGACCGACGGCGCCCGCGTCAGCGGCGAGGTCCTGCTCGACGGTATGAACATTTACGACAAGGACGTAGATGTCATAGCGTTACGCCGCCGCATCGGCATGGTCTTCCAGCAGCCGAACCCATTCCCGATGAGCATCTACGAGAACGTCGCCTACGGCCCGAAGATTCACGGTGTTCGCGATAAAAGGAAGCTTGATGAAATCGTCAAAGAAAGCTTGGAGCGTGCTGCGCTCTGGGATGAGGTCAAGGATAAGCTTCATGAGAACGCCCTGAAGCTCTCAGGCGGGCAGCAGCAGCGGCTCTGCATCGCAAGAGCCTTGGCGGTCGAGCCCGAAGTCATACTCTTCGACGAGCCGTGCGCATCGCTCGACCCGATCTCGACTGCGAAGATCGAAGCGCTGATCCGGGAGCTGAGCCGCGATTACACTATCGTCATCGTGACACACAACATGCACCAAGCCGCCCGCGTCTCCGACTACACGGCGTTCTTCATGCTCGGCGAACTCATAGAGTGCGGGAGCACGCCGCAAATCTTCGAAAAACCCAGAGATAAGCGGACGGAAGCTTACATCACAGGAAGGTTCGGCTGAGTGATTCTCCGCACCATTTTCTCACGCTGCCACGCGGGCGGCGGCGCTAGGACAAACCCATCTTCGCAAGAGCTTAGTTAATTAGGGCTAAGTCACGTTCATGGGAGTTCGGGTTTTGAGCCTTCGGGAGTTAGATGCGACCGAGCTGTCCTCAAAAAGGCGTTCTGAAATTTTACAGGTAATTCCAGACGTCCGCAAGATAGTGGAAGACGTCAAGCGAGAGGGCGACGCCGCCGTCCTCAGATATACGGAGCGTTTCGACGGCGTCCGCCTCGAAAAACTGGAAGTCGGGGATGAGGAAATAGAAGAGGCTAGGGCGAGAGTTGGCAACACCGTCATGAAAAGCTTGGAAAACGCAGCAAAACGCATAAAACGATACCATTGCCGACAACGTCGCGTCTCATGGCTCGAAGAGTTCACGAGCGGCGAAGGTATATTCCTTGGCGAGCTTTTCGTGCCGCTGAGCGTCGTCGGCGCATACGTGCCCGCTGGCTATCCCTCGACTGCGCTCATGACCGTGATACCAGCAAAGGTCGCAGGTGTCGAGAACGTCGTGGTCTGCACGCCACCCCGCCGCGACGGCAAAGCTGACCCGCTGAGCGTCGCCGCCGCCGAGCTTGCAGGCGCCTCGAAAATCTACAAAGTCGGTGGCGCCCAGGCAATCGCAGCGCTCGCCTTCGGCACCGAAAGCATCCCTAAGGTCGAAAAAATCGTGGGTCCCGGCGGGACCTTCGTGACCGCCGCGAAAATCCTCGTACGGGGCGAGGGCGTCGAGATAGATTTCCCAGCAGGACCTTCGGAGGTGCTCATCATCGCCGACGAGAGCGCAGACGCAACTCATATCGCTGCAGACCTGCTTGCGCAGGCTGAACACGGCAAAGATTCTCTTTCCCTGTTGTTAACTACGTCAAAGACGTTAGCTGAGCGTGTTGAAAAAATTCTGAGGGCTGAGGCTGAGAATGCTGACGAGCCCGCTGCCACCGGCTTTGGGGACGTGCTCGTTCTCATTGCAGAAAGTTTAGAAGAGTGCGTTGCATTCGCAAACGAGTATGCAGCGGAACACGTCGAAATTATAACCGAGAACCCGCTGGACGTCTTGCTGAAGCTTAGAAGTGCGGGGTCGGTTTTCATCGGCGAGTACTCGCCAGTCGCTGCTGGCGACTACGCCGCTGGCACGAACCACGTGCTCCCGACGGCTGGCTACGCCAAGCTCTTCTCAGGACTCACCGTCGAGCACTTCATGCGGCGAATGAGCGTCCAGATGTTAACCAAGGAAGGACTTGCAAAAATCAAGGACGATATCGTCAGGATCGCAAATGCAGAACGCATGCGATGGCACGCCAAGTCCGTGGAAGTTAGGTTTTAGCAGCTATTTGTTAGCTCGATGGGCATGGCATTAAGTATAAGAAGCGATTGCCATGAGCTTGTCAGATACCGTTCCGGCTCTCCACCACTTTCGTAGCTTTCGTTGCGTGCGTAGCGGAAGTCTTCCCTCCTCCTGTCTTCATCGGAGGGCTTTCGGGGGAACGGAGGAACCCTACATCTTCGAGTCGGTCTCGAGCCGCACTTGCACTTCAAAACCCTGTGCCCATTTGGGCCTACTGACACACCGACAGTTCCCCCCCCCAGACCAATGACTAAAATGAAAATTGGAGCATAGTACTGTCAAGTGCCATACATTTTGAAGAAGCCCATGAGGTCCGCCAGCATGGGCATCAGATCGGCGCCCCTGAGCCTGCAGAGCCCGCCGCGAGCCGCTGAAAGTTCGTCGAAGCTCGAAACGTCGTCACGCCTGACACCCTCGCCATGAATGAGCAGCGGGACAGGGTCGCCGCTGTGCCTTTTCACGCTGACGGGCGTGCTGTGGTCCGCCGTCACCGCAATGAGCGTATCACTCCTCGCCACTTCTCGGACTTCAGCTATGAGCTCCTCGTCTATCCGCTCCAGCATCCTCTTCTTGCCTTCGAAGTCTCCGTCGTGTCCGAAGTTATCGGTGGCTTTCACGTGGATGAAGACTAGATCGTACTCCTCCAAAGCTTTCAATGCTGCACTCGCCTTCGCTCGTAAGTCCGTGTTCGGGTCGCCCGTCGCATTTTCGACGTGGAGCACGTCCATGCCGATGAAGCGGGCGACGCCCTTGTAAAGGGATGCGCCGGCGACGCACGCCGCCCTGAACCCCCAACGCTCCTCGAAACGCTCAACTTGAAAAAACTCGCCGGCGCCCCGCAGCAGGAGGAAGTTCGCAGGCGGCACGCCCCGCTCCGCTCGCTCTTTGTTCACCGGATGCTCCTTCAAAATTTCGTGGGAGCGCCGCAGGAACTCGTTAACGATGGCGGCGGTTCTCCGCGCAGCGTCGTCATCACGAAGCGGCTTGCACTCCGCAACCCTGACGCCGTCGGCGTGCGGATCGCAATCGGAAACGTACTTCGACAGCTTCACGCCCTCCTCCAAAGGTCGCAGTACGACGGCGCACCGATGCCCGACGGTGTTCCGCAGGATGACCCTGACGCCGTCTATCTCCATCCCGTCTATTGCGGCTTCGAGCCGCTTGTCGCCTTTTCTCCCCGCACGGCGGTCCTTGATGACGAGACGCTCGTCCACCGTCGCAAAATTCGCCCTGAAGGCAACGTCACCCTCCTGCAGCTCCAAGCCGGCGCCGAGCGCCTCGAAGACGCCACGCCCCGCATAATGCTCGTAGGGGTCGTAGCCGAGAAGCGCAAGATGGGCGGTGTCGCTCCCCGGCACTATCCCCGGCGAAATGACGTCCATGATGCCGTTAACACCTTCCGCAGCCAGCTCGTCGAGATTTGGTGTGTTCGCTGCGCTGAGAGGCGTTCCCCATTCATGCCCGTGCCGCACCGGACGGTCACCCATGCCGTCGCAGACTATTAAAACCGCCTTCACCCCCATCACGACCGCTCTTGAAATCGTTCCAGAAAAATTTTGATGTTTGAAGGTTCTCGCATCGTCAGTGAACTACTCCTTATGGGCGGAGCTTCCGCTTCATCCACCTTTCGTGTCG
>JAPHEE010000031.1 GCA_029259545.1 Candidatus Alkanophaga volatiphilum | reverse complement strand
CTCGAAAGCCGCATCTCAAGTATTTCCTTTGCTTGCAGGTCACTGAGCCGGAACCTTGAAATCAGAAAGCTTTTTGCGTCCTCAGTCCTCCTCGCCGACTTTATTGTCTTTACAACTTCCTCTATGTTGTCCAGAGCAACCAGAAGACCTTCAAGGATGTGTTTCCTACGCTCGGAAACTTCGAGCTCGTAACTGAGGCGACGACGCACGACCTCCTTGCGGTGCTCAACGTAATGCCTAATCAAGTCTTTTAACGTCAGAATACGGGGCTCGCCGTTCACAAGTGCGAGGTTTATGATGCCGTACGAGGTTTCGAGCTGCGTGTGCTTATACAACTTGTTTAAAATGACCTCAGGATTCGCACCAGGCTTAACTTCAATGACAACCCTCAGCCCTCGGCGATCCGACTCGTCCCGCAGGTCAGCAATGCCTTCTATGCGTCGCTCTCGCACAAGTTTAGCTATCTCTTCGACGAGCGCGCTCTTGCTCACCTGATACGGGATTTCTTTGATTATAATGCGCGTCCTTCCCCTTGCCGCCTCCCCCCCTTTACGCTTCCCCGTGCCCTCTATCTCCACAGTCGCTCTTATTCTTATAGTACCGCGTCCAGTTTCATATGCCCTTTTTATCCCTTCAGTTCCGAGGATCACCCCGCCCGTCGGGAAATCTGGACCCTTTATTACCTGCATTAGCTCCTCAATGCTCACCTCAGGATTGTCTATGAATTTTATAATGGCGTCCACGACCTCACCCAAGTTGTGCGGAGGCATGTTCGTCGCCATGCCCACGGCGATGCCCGAAGTGCCGTTGACGAGAAGATTCGGAAAGCGAGCGGGCAACACCACTGGCTCTTTCAGCGTGTTGTCGAAATTAGGCATCCAGTCAACGGTGTTCTTTTGAATATCTGCCACCAACTCCTCCGCAATTTTCGAAAGCCGTGCTTCGGTGTTGTGATGGATGAAGCCGTTCCCTATGAAGGAGTTCGGCCCTGGGACGCGTAGGGAGTAAACGATCTGTTGATCTTCGTAGCGAACTGCCGAAGCTCTCGTGAAGTAAAAGTGTCTTTCGAGAAGCCAGAGAATGAAAGCAAAATCCTCAGGATCTAAAAACTTCTCAAGCTCTGGAAGGTATTTTAAGAGACGCTCATAACGGTCTATGTTGTGCTTTCGTAACCACTCGTCCCAACCTCGACGCTTATAGCGTTCCCGCAGGTAATCCGCTATGAAGGGGACGAAATCTGTCTTGCTAAGCCCCTCGCCTCTAAACTCATTGAGGAGGATTCTGAGCCTTTCCCGCTTTCTTCCCACAAAACCTATTTTCCCGACGAACGTTGCAACGTTTTTAATTCCCGAAATCACCAGCCTCCAATTTTTTTTATTTCTGTGAAGCTTAGAGATCACACCGAATGAAAGAAGGAGGACTTGGAGGTCTTCGAGGAGCTTCTTGTCCTTCGAGCAGTAGAAGAGGGCGACCGTTCTTTTCCCTCTGGAGACGGATGCTCCTCCTTCGAAGAGGGCTTTCAGGAAAGCTTTTTGAACGTCTTTCGGCGAGGCTAAGATGGCTTTCGGAAGCCCCCTTTCCTTGCTCTTCTCGAAAAAGCCCAGCGTCTCCATCAGGGAGGTGAACGCTCTTACCTGGACTTGGAGCTCTATTAGCTTTTTTCCACTGGGTAGGATGCGAATGTAACGGCAGTAGCGTTCTCCTATGAGCTTTTGAAGCTCTTTCTCTACTGCCATCACGAAGTCCGGGTCGGTGCTGTTGAAGCATACTTTCTCTTCAGAGACGTAGCCGCGAGAGAAGAAGGCACCTAGGATGAAGGCAATACTCTCTGTCACTTCTGGGGCGAGGGGGTGCCCCGTTCTGTAACGCTCCTTGGCGGAAGGGAAGCCTCTCTGGACCACGAGCCAGTCTCCAGGCTTTATATCCTTAAGAAGCTTCCAAGCGAGAGCCGGACGACCGCCCTCGCCACGCACCCACACAAGGACGGGATGGTTGCTCGTTCCGGAGAAGCTCAGTCCCATCTCGGTCTCGACACGCAGAACGGGATGGCGTCCCGAGTTAAAAAAGCGATCCGCCCGCGCAACCCCCACATGAGAGAGAACGCAGAGCGAGATCTCGTGCTCAGAACACTCTTCGGACGCCGGCACTACGTCTTCAAGGCGCATTAAGCCTTTTTCTGTGGCGATCAGCGTCTCTCCGGTGAGGCAATAACGCATCGCCGCAGGCTCGTCCCCGTCCACCGAGCCGAAATTCCCTTGTCCATCGATCAGCGGGTAGCGGTAGGAGAACGGCTGTGCCATTCTAACCAGTGCGTCATAGACTGCAGCGTCGCCGTGCGGGTGATATTTGCCTAGGACTTCGCCGACGATCCTCGCACACTTCTTGTGTGGTTTGTCTGAGGTCAGTCCCATCTCATACATCGCGTAAATGATGCGACGGTGTACTGGCTTCAAACCGTCACGCACATCAGGAATCGCACGCCCGACGATGACGCTCATCGCATAGTCGAGATAGGAGGTGCGCATCTCGTCCTCGACGCTCACCGGGATGACCCTCGTCTCTGGAGACATGAAGTTAAGTTGCCACCTATGCATAAAGGATTTTCTAAAGCGCACAGCCGGTGCGCCCCTTGCTTTCAGCTTTCTCCACTTCAGCTCGGTGCGTCGTGGCTACTTGCTGAGTCCGGCTGCTACTAAGCGAAGGCTTTAGTTAACTAATTCGGAAAGTTAATTGATGGAAGACATCGTGATAAAATACAGGACGAAGAAGCCCCGCCTTGAAGACCCGATTTTCATAGAGGGGTTGAGTGGGGTGGGCGATGTCGGGAGGCTTGCCGCCGAATACATGATAAGAAAGCTGAACGGCAAGAAGCTTGCAGATATATACTCGCAATTTTTTGCGATGCCGCCCCTCCTCATCCCAGGCGTGAAGTACGAGCGGGGCGTTGCCGAACTTCTAAAAGACGAGCTTTTCTACGACGAGAAGAACAATCTGATAATCCTGACAGGCTATTACCAAGGCTACCGCCCTGAGAATTACTACAGGTATGCGGATAAGCTTCTGGACTTATGCGACGAGTTCGACGTTTCGAGGATCTTCACGCTCGGCGGCTACACGACGGGGCGGTATCTGAAAAACCCGGGCGTCTACGTCGTCACGACGAGCGACGAGCTCGTCGAGGAGATGAAAAAATACGGCTTGAAGGTGGGAAATAGCGGCAACGTCTTCGGCGTCACCGGGGTCCTCCTCGGACTCGGCAGGGAACGCGGCAAAGAGGTGATCTGTCTGCTCGGCGAGACGCACGGCGCATACCCCGACCCCAAGGGCGCAAAAGTGGTTTTGGAGAAGCTCGTGGAAATAACAAACATAGAGTTGGACTTAGAAGAGATAAAAAACGAAAGCGACAAACTTGATGAAGAATTTGAGAGGTTCATGGCTGAAAGGTTGAAAACAGAGGAGAAAAAGGAGGAGTTTTCTTACATCGGATGACGTGAAGTGCTATGGGGGAGCTGGCGAGCCTGCTCATAACGCACAAAAAAGCGACGCTTCCTGAGATAGAAAAAGCCTTCTTCAACCTGCGGAGCCTCGCAGGAGAAGAGGGGGGCGGTGCAAGCGTTCTGCAACGCCTCTGCTGCTGCTTTGCGACGTTCGATGGCATTGAGGAGTGTGTCGTGCTGCATACATGCAATCGTCTTGAGATATACGTTGCTGGCGACGCTATGAAGTGCGAAACCGTCCTTGAAATGCTTGCGAACGCCACGGGCGTCCGCCAGAAGGTAGAAATAAGGAGGGGGCTGGATGCCGCCGAGCACTTGCTACGGGTCGCCGCCGGGCTGGAAGCAATGATCGTGGGCGAAGACCAGATATTAGGGCAGGTAAAACGATGCTTTGAAGAAGCAAGAGCCGCGGGAACCGTCGGCGAGACGCTGAGCGTGGCGTTCAATCGTGCGATTCGTGCTGGGAAGCGGGTGCGTTCCGAGACGAAGATCAACGAGGGCGCTATATCTATAGGGTCGGCGGCGGTGGAGCTTGCGAAGGACGTCCTCGGCGATTTACACGGGCGGAACATCCTCGTGGTCGGCGCGGGCGAGATGGGGACGCTCGTGGCGAAAGCGCTGTCGGAGGAAGACTTAAGCGCAATATACGTTGCGAACAGAACCTTTTCAAGGGCGGAGGCGCTTGCTGCGGAGCTGGGAGGCTACGCCGTCAGGTTCGACGAAGTTGGGAAATACTTGGAGATTGCGGACGTCGTCATAAGCGCAACGGGCGCCCCGCACGCCGTCATAAAAGAGGCGATGGTGAGAGAGGCGATGGCTCGGCGGGGAGGGGGGAAGAAGCTTATCATCATAGACATAGCGAATCCACGGGACGTCGAGGAGAGCGTCTCACGCATCGAGAACGTAGAGCTTTACAACATCGACGATTTGCGGGAGGTGAGCAGGCGAAACCTAGAGACGAGGTTGCGGGAGGTGCCGAAGGTCGAGGCGATAATAAAAGAAGAGCTGGAGCTCTTGGAGAAGGAATACAGGAAAAAAGAGGCGGAGAGGATACTAAAGCAGATATACAAGCTTGCGGAGGAGATAAGGGTGCGGGAAGCTGAAAAAGCTCTGAGGAAACTGTGCGCCGTCGACAACTCTCCCACGCGAGAGCAAAGGTATAGAGAGATAATAGAGGGGCTTACGCACTCCCTCACGTACAAGCTCCTCGCAGATATAACGGCGTCGCTGAAGGAGGCTGCCATCAACGGCGATGGCGTTCTGCTTGAAGCTGCGAAAAAGTTTTTTAGGTTAAGCTAAGGGGACTAGCACCCCAGACTGAGCCGTTTAACGTATCCTCTTCTTAAGCATCGAAGCTATCGTATTTTTCTGTATTTCTGTGGTTCCTTCGGTTATTTCTGCGATTCTAGCATTTCGGAAGCAGCGTTCGACGTCGTATTCCGCAAAGTAGCCGTAGCCGCCGTGCACTTGGATGGCGTCGTTGCTTACCTCAACTGCGGTTCTCGAAGCATAATACTTAGCCATTGATGTCAGCATGGGGTCCGGCTTCCCTTGGTCGAAGAACCACGCCGCCTGATACGTCAGGAGGCGGGCAGCCTCGACCTTCGTCGCCATTTCTGCGAGCTTATGCTGTATCGCTTGGAACTCTATGATGGGGCGACCGAACTGCTTTCTCTGCTTTGCGTACCTGACAGAACGCTCCAACGCGCCTTGGGCGATGCCAATACACCTCGCTGCCAAGCCTATCCTCGTCTCGTTAAGCATGCCAAGCAGCTGATAGAAGCCCCTGTTCACCTCACCAAGCAGATTTTCCTCAGGTACCCTCACGTTGTTGAAATAAAGTTCGCCAGTCTTTATGAAATGCATACCCATCTTGCCCTTAAGCTCTACAGCCTCGAAGCCGTCCGTATCGGTCTCTACGATAAACATGCTCTGCCCTCGGTAGGAGGGCTTCGCCTCAGGATCTGTCTGGCATACGACCACAAGCCAATCCGCTACAGGTCCATTAGAGATAAAAGTTTTCGTACCGTTGATCACCCACTCGTCGCCGTCCTTGACCGCGACGGTGTCGAGCTTTGTGATATCAGAGCCGTGTTCGGGCTCGGTGACCGCCATGCCCATCATAGCCTCGCCTTTTGCGACCGGCGTTACGTATTTCTTCTTCTGCTCCTCTGTGCCGTTGTTCAAGATGAGTTCGGAGCCGAACGTCGTAATGTATATGAAGCCGAGGCTGGGATCCGCCCTGAAGAACTCTTCGAGCACGAGGACCTTTTCAAGAAGACCCATGCCCTGCCCGCCATACTCTTCAGGGATGTTTATGCCGATGAAGCCGAGCTCCGCCGCCTTCTTCCAAAGCTCGTAAGGAAAACGCCCCTGCTCCTCGCACTCGAGCGCAAGCTCCTTTGTGAACTCCTTCTCCGCAAACTCACGGGCGGCGTTCTTTACCTCTTTTTGCTCCTCAGTGAGCTCAAAATTCATCGCATCACCTCGTTTGTAACGGTCGTTATTCCTAATTCCTTAAAACGTTTGTTGAGGCGACCGCAACCTTCCGCAACCTTTAACAGTAGAGGGGGCTTAGTTGGCAGGAGGGATGGTAATAGCGATAATAGATTACAAGATGGGCAACCTTTTCAGCATATACAACGGTTTCAGGAGGGTGGGGGGCGAGCCCGTGCTCATAGACAGCCCCACGGCGCCTGAGCTCAAGGGGGCTGACGGCATCGTCATCCCAGGGGTCGGCGCCTTCGGCGACGGAATCAATCACTTCAGGGCTTTTGAAGATGTATTTTTTGAAAAGCTCCACTCAGGAACTCCTGTACTGGGGATTTGCCTTGGCATGCAAATGCTTTTCGAGAGCAGCGAGGAAGGCGGTGGGCGCGGCTTGTCGGTCTTAAGGGGCAGGGTCGTGCGGCTGCCGAGCGATGTGACGACGCCGCACATGGGCTGGAACTCCTTGCGCATCCTGAGAGAGTCTCCGATATTAGACGGAATAAAAGATGGAAACCATTTCTACTTCGTCCACTCTTATCACTGCGTTCCTGAGGACGGGCGGTGCGTCGTCGCAGTTACTGACTACGGTTGCGATGTCGTGGCGGTGATCCAAGAAAAAAATGTTTACGCGACGCAATTCCATCCCGAGAAGTCCGGGAAGAAAGGCTTGAAGATTCTAGAAAACTTTGTGCGTATATGTCGGAGTTGAGGGGAGGGGCATGCATGAGCAACTCGAGGGTATACGTGTCGTGTCGTTCGATGTCGACGGCACGCTGACCGACAAGAAGTTCGTGGATGAGGTATGGCTACGGGGCATCCCTGAGATATATGCAGAGACACACGACATGAGTTTTGAAGATGCCTTCAAAATAGTGATGGAGGCGTACGAGGAGGTCGGAGAGAACTCGATAGAGTGGTACCTCATAGATTATTGGTTACAGCGTTTTCAGTTGAATGTGAGCTACGAGAATATCTTTGAAAGGTTTAAACATGAGATAAGGGTGTACCCGGAGGTCGAGAGCGTACTTCAGAGGCTTAGCGCAGCCGGATATGAATTAATAATATGCTCAAACGCTGCGAGGGAGTTCATAGATGTGCAAATAGCCGACATAAAACATTACTTTTCAAGGATATTCTCGGCGGTTTCGGACTTCAGGCAGGTGAAAAAGTCCAACGACTTCTATTTGGAGGTTTGCAAGATTTTGGGGGTCGAGCCGCAGGAGGTCGTGCACGTCGGCGACCACTGGGTTTTCGATTTTTTGAATCCGAGAAAGGTGGGAATAAATGCTTTTTTCTTGGACAGACGGGGCGAGAAATACGGAGCGTTCATTATAAAGAGCCTTGAAGAACTTTTAGACATTCTTGGCTTGGACGGGGCGTAGTCAGGGCGATGCCCTGAGCAGATGCCGACGGGAACGTCCCACGTGCAGCTTTATGGGCGAGAGTTGCTGGCTGCATTTTTCCCGAAGTTTTTATAAACGATGTCGTTCAACATGAAAAGAGCTGAGCGAGGGATGAGTATGCTGAGCGAGTCAGACTTAAAGGAAATAGAAAGAAAGATGCGAGCATGGGAGGAAACATGTCTTAAGGAGACGCTGAAGGCGAGACCTGAGCGTAAGAAGAAATTTACGTCGACAACGTCGAGTAGGGAAGTAAAAAGGCTCTACACGCCGCTGGACGTCGCTGACATCGATTACCTGCGGGACATCGGTTTCCCTGGAGAATACCCGTTCACGAGAGGCATCCACGCAACGATGTATCGAGGGCGTATTTTCACGATGCGGCAGTTCTCAGGCTTCGGGACTGCTGAGGACACCAACAAGCGCTACAAGTACCTGCTGGAAAACGGACAGACGGGCTTGAGTGTCGCTTTCGACCTTCCGACGCTCATGGGACGCGACTCCGACCATCCTCTCTCCCGCGGCGAGGTCGGGAAGTGTGGCGTCGCCGTCGACTCCCTTAAGGACATGGAAATCATATTTGATGGCATCCCGTTGGACAAAGTGACGACGTCGATGACGATAAACTCGCCGGCTAACGTCCTTCTTGCGATGTATATAGCGGTGGCGGAGAAGCAGGGCGTGTCGTCGACGCAGATTGGAGGCACCGTCCAGAATGACATCCTAAAGGAGTATATCGCACAGAAAGAGTATATTTTCCCGCCGGAGCCCTCCGTGAACCTCATTGTTGATACTATGGAGTATTGCTCCGTCTGGGGCAAGGTGCCAAAGTGGAATACTATCTCAATAAGCGGCTATCATATCAGAGAAGCAGGAGCAACCGCCGTCCAAGAGTTGGCGTTCACGTTGGCGGACGGCATGGCGTACGTCGAGGCGGGCATCCGCAGGGGTCTGCCGGTGGACAAGTTCGCTCCTCGCCTGAGCTTCTTCTTCAATTGTCACAACGATTTCTTCGAGGAGATTGCGAAGTTCCGAGCTGCAAGAAGGATTTGGGCGCGCTACATGCGTGAAGAGGTCGGTGCGCAAAATCCGAGGTCGTGGATGCTGAGATTTCACGTGCAGAACGCAGGCTGTTCACTGACGGCGCAGCAGCCGCTCGTGAACGTCATAAGGACGACGATTCAGGCGCTCGCCGCCGTTCTGGGCGGTTGCCAGTCGCTGCATACGAACTCCTATGACGAGGCGCTGTGCCTGCCGACTGAACAGGCGGTGACGATTGCGCTGCGGACGCAGCAGGTCATCGCTTATGAGAGCGGCGTGACGCACGTCGTGGACCCGCTCGGCGGCTCCTACTACGTCGAGGCGCTCACCTCACAAATAGAAAAGGAAGCTAGAGAGTATTTTGAGAAGATAAAAGAGATGGGCGACGGCAGCATGCTCGACGGCGTCATCGAGGGCATAAAGAGAGGGTATTTCCAGAAAGAGATCGCGGACTCCGCATATGAGTATCAGAAGCGGGTTGAGAGCAAGGATATAATCATCGTAGGCGTCAACGAGTTTGTAACAGAAGAGCTTGAGGTTCCAGAAATCCTTTACATTGGACCTGATGTGGAGGAACGGCAGATAGCGAGGCTAAAGAAGGTAAGAGAAGAAAGGGACGAGCGTCGCTGGCGCGAGAGTCTTGAAAACTTGAAGGCTGCCGCGGACAAGGGCGAGAACACGCTACCTTACATTCTGGAGGCGGTCAAAGCCTACGCAACGGTCGGCGAAATCATGGACGTCTTCAGAGAGCTCTATGGTGAATATACGGAGCCCATTATAATCTAACTCTTATTTAGGGGGTTAGCAAGTGGGCAAGAAGGTGCTGGGGAAGAAACTGAAGCTTGCGAAGGCGTTAAAGCAGAACAGGCGTGTGCCAGCATGGGTTATCATAAGGACGAACAGGGGAGTCATGACGCATCCGAAGAGACGGCATTGGCGGAGGACGAAATTGAAGTTATAAGGTGGTGGTATGGAGGACGGTGAGGAACGGATATACACGATACCGCTACGTCGTGAATTTTTGAAGGCACCGAGGTGGCGGCGGAGTGAGAAAGCGGTGAAAGCAGTGAAAGAGTTTTTGAAAAAGCATACGAAGGCTGAAGATGTCCTTATAGACAGTTCGGTCAACGAGAAGATTTGGGAGCGCGGCGCCCAGAAGCCGCCACACAAGATAAGGGTGAAAGTGAAGCTTGAAGACGGCGTGGCAAAAGTAACGCTCGTGGAGTAGTGGAAACGTTGAAGCAGGTAATGGTTGAGGATAGGGAGGTAAAGAGGCTTTTCAGCGTTGACGGCAGTCCAGATATAGGAGTTTTTGTGACGTGCACCGAGGACTTTGTGTTTCTGCCCGCTCATCTTAATGAAAAGCTCGTGAGGGAGTTTGAAGAGGCCCTCAAAGCTGATGCTGTGAAGGTTTTTGTTGGAGATAGCATTTTAGTGGGGTTGTTTGTTGTCGGCAACTCCAAGGGTCTCGTGGTGACGCCTTACGCCTTAGATGAGGAAATAGAGGCTTTGAAGGCAAAAACTGGACTTGATGTCTGGCGGCTTCCTGACAAGCTGAGTGCGGTCGGCGGCGTGATCCTGATGAACGACGAAGCCGCTCTCGTGCACCCGGAGCTTTCGGAGCGTGCCGTTGCCCTCCTGCGGGAGAAATTAAAGGTGCGAGTTTATCGAGGGACGGTAGCAGGTGTGAAAAACGTCGGGATGGCGGCGGTTGCGACAAACAAAGGGATTTTGGCGCATAAGGATGCAAGCGTCGAGGAATTGGAGTTCCTCGAAGAGATCTTCGGGTTACCTGTGGAGGTCGGGAGCGTGAATTTCGGATCGCCGTTCATCGGAGCTGCGCTCGTCGCAAATAGCAAGGGCTATGCCGTCGGCGACGAAACTTCAGGCATCGAACTCGGTGTCATCGAGAGCGCACTCGGCTTCGTTTGACTCCGCTAAGTGAGAACGAATGTGTGGCAACAAGCAACAAAGCGGCGGGCAGCAAAGGTTCAGACTTGGCGTCACGGCAAGATTTAGCGCTGCGCACAGGCTGCCGCAGCACGAAGGGAAATGTAAAGAGCTTCACGGACACACGTATAAGGTAGAAGTGATATTTGAGGGCGAGCAGAAAGAAAACGGTATGGTCGCCGACTTCTCGCAGCTCAAAAGCGTAGTGCGCGACGTTCTGGAGGCTCTTGACCACAAATATTTGAACGAAGTTTTGGAGAATCCGACGAGCGAGAACATCGCGGTCTTCATACTTGAGAGCGTCGCTCAGCTTGTCGAGCGTAAAGGGCTCGGCATCAAAGTCGTGGCGGTCCGCGTCTGGGAGGACGAGGATAAATGGGTGCAAGTAGGAAAAGGCGCAACTTGGCGATAAGCTGAAGGATAATTGTTCACCGCCTGGAGGCAAATCCTATCAAACTGTGGAGGGGCTCTATCTTCTCGTTTTTATAGTGTCAGCTTCTCCCGTCTAAAGACGGGAGCTTGCCTCGGAGGGATAGCGACGCCATCTAACCTCCTCATCAAGCCAGACGGGGCGGCTGCCATCGCCCCCAGCTCTGGAACTCTGGGGTGGGTGCTGAGAGTGGTCTCAAAAGAGACCAAGCCCCGCTCCAGAGCCAGAGTTGCAATGTTACGGGAGGCTGTCCTATCTACATTGGCTTCATAGCCACATTTACATCTGAACAGCTTTCTCTTCCCGTTGAATAACACCCAGCTCTTCTTCGAAGTGTAGCCACATCTAGGACATCTTTGAGAGGTCTTTGCTGCTGGAACTTCAACGACATCAATGCCATGCTGCCATGCTACAGATCGAATCACCATCCTGAACTTTGCAAATGGAATTCTATGTATTTTTCTGTTGGCTTTCTTAGGGTTTTCTCCCCTTGCCATTACGTTTTCTAAAGTGTTTGAGCTTCTCAATGGCAATTACACCGTATTTCATTGCAATCTCAACAATTTCATGTGCAATTTGCCAGATTCTGGTGTTGACAAAGTTTCTTTCATCGCGTTTCATCTTTTTGAGGGCACGCCGTGCCCTCTTATCTCCTTTGTCCGCATAACTCCTAAGCTTGCTTCTACGTTTCATGAACTTCCACTGCTTGTGCCATATATCCCTTTCCCAAATAGAGCTGCTTTCTAACTCTACTATCACCTCCCAAGACCGTCAAAGCAAAACCGCCGCTGTTAACATCAACTCCCACAACTGCTTGATAACGTTGCTTAACTTTGAACTTCTTTCTGAGATTTGCAATAACAACATAGCGACCATTCTGCTTATGCAACCTGAACTGGGTGCAAATCCAGCCATCGTTGATGTGTTCGATAAATCTCTTGTAAGCACCATCCTGCTTGGTTGGCAAAGCAATTCTGCCATTGTCATTGAACGATGCAATAACAACGACAGGATTTCCTCGTTTTGTTTTGGCAAATCTACCAGAACGAGGGATGTTGAACCTGACAGGAACTTGCTTAAAATTATCTGGGTTAGTTTTCAAGCTCTCTCAAACTTGATGGATGCAATCAACGAGGATTTGAGAATGCAAACTGTATTTTTGTCTGATAGCGGGGTGTTATGTAGGATGGCGAAGCTTTTAAGATTGGAGAATTTAGCAACTGAACTTTCCACTCTCAGCACCCGCATTAAGGTAGTTAAACATATAAATATCTTCTGCCAACTCCTCCTAGAACTAAAGTTCTAGGCTTCCTTGGCGGGTGGGAGTTGTGAGGAGGAGAGCCAAGGCCCGGATTCGAACCGGGGTAGAGGGGATCTGCAGTCCCCCGCGTAGCCGCTCCGCCACCTTGGCTTTTCAATCCCATCTTTTTCCATCTTGGTCTGATTTCCCCTCCCCTCTGCTCCTTCTGAAAATCGCGATGGAGGGGACAATAGAGGGGAACTTCAATCGAGGAGGGCAGGTTTGCAGGTCGGACATTGCCTGGGCAGTAAGGGACCGGCTCGGGCGTTAGTAGCCGCGGGCTGAACACCTCGGCTTTCGCCTCGGTGCTTACACCCCAGCTCTATCAAACGGGTCTTCTACCCATGCCCTCACGGGAGCCTCTTTTCGGGGGCGGCTTCGGGCTTAGATGCTTTCAGCCCTTATCCGCTGGCGCG
Organism: Candidatus Alkanophaga volatiphilum; assembly: GCA_029259545.1. GTDB lineage: Archaea > Halobacteriota > Syntropharchaeia > Alkanophagales > B39-G2 > Alkanophaga > Alkanophaga volatiphilum. The sequence goes on along the minus strand of JAPHEE010000031.1, from coordinate 6,247 downwards.
TAGCTGCCCGGCGATGCCCTGCCGGACAACCGGTAGACCAGAGGCGCCGCTCCCCCGTTCCTCTCGTACTAGAGGGAGCTTCCCCTCAGGCTCCCACGCACCCCCAGCAGATAGCAACCGACCTGTCTCGCGACGGTCTAAACCCAGCTCACGATCTCCTTTAATGGGCGAACAGCCCCACCCTTGGCCGCTGCTGCACGGCCAGGATGGAGAGAGCCGACATCGATGTAGCAAGCCTCCGGGTCGATGTGGACTCTCGCCGGAGACGACTCTGTTACCCCTGGGGTAGCTTTTCTGTCGTCATGGGCCCCTACCAATGGGGCACCATGGTTCGCTAGGCCCGGCTTTCGCCCCGTGACCTCCTACTGTGCGAGGTCACGTCAGGCCGGCTTTTGCCCTTGCACTCTACGGCGGATTTCTGACCCGCCTGAGCCGACCTTTGGGCGCCCTCGATATCTTTTCAAGGGCGTGGCGCCCCACCCAAACTGCCCACCAACCGCTGTCCCCCTCTCGGGGTAAGAGGCACGGCTGCGGGTGGGTGGTGTTCCATTGGCGGCTCCCCAGCCCCCGGAGAGGCTGGTTCCCTGCCTCCCACCTACGCTCTGCACCCACAGCCATGCCCCAACGGCAGGCTGCAGTAAAGCTCCACAGGGTCTTCGCTTCCCTCTGGGGGTCCCCAGACTTTTCACTGGGATGTGAGGTTCGCCGGGTCCCAGCCGGGGACAGTGGGGGGCTCGTTGGTCCATTCATGCAAGCCGCCAATTAAGCGGCTAGGTATTACGCTACCTTAAGCACCCTTCTTCTCGGGTGGACCATATCTTCGCCCCTTCTCGGCGTTACTCACGCCTTCTCGGGGCGTCCGGCGTATGGCCTCTGAGGATCCCGAGGAGGCCACAGAGGCAATATCACTAAGGATTTCCTCAAGCGTGTATCTCCGCTGCTTACCCTCCATGTTCATCTCAAACGCCTTCTGCACAAGTTCCCTGAAGCCTTCAGCCGTCGCATGCTTCTTCTCCTCTAATGCCTCCACGATCTCTGCGAAACGCTCAAAATCTCTGTGCTTCAGGATAAGTCTGTGCCTTCGGAAAAACGGAATCACTTTCTCTGCGAGCTGTCTGCGGTTGTCAACGATGTAAACCAGCGTGTCTGGCTGCCCATGCTTCTCAATGATTCTGCCGCACATGAGTGTTCGGCGGAAGATTTCAAGCACGATGCGATTGCTTTTGTGCTGCGTCACATGGAACACCGGGTCAAGAACCCATCCGAACCTAGTGCCTTCCTGCTTTTTCAGCGAAACGCTGAAGCAACCCTCTGCGTCCGTGAAGCCCACGAGGTAATACATGAGTTCCTTCCTCCGCCCCGGAAGCATTTTCGGGTCAATTAAATCCTTGAACTCATAGAGCAAGCAGCACGCACCTCCTCGGTTTCCTGCTGATTGTTCTCATCGCACCCGACATTTTCCCTTACTCAGGAGCCGGGCGCTCAAACTTCCCAGCATACAGCCGGATTTAACGACCCCCTCTCCGAGGGTCATAGTTACCCCCGCCGTTTACGGGCCCTTCCTCCGGTTGTACCCGGCCTTCAGGGACCCGCACTGGGCAGGATTCACCGGCTGTACTCACCCTTTCGGGCTTGCAGCCGGCTATGTTTTTATTAAACAGTCGGCCCCCCCTTGTCACTGCGACCTGCGGTTTCCGCAACCGCAGGCACCCCTTCTCCCGAAGTTACGGGGCGAATTTGCCGATTTCCCTCGGCTGGGTTGTCCCCGACACGCCTGAGCCTCCTCAGCTAGGGGCACCTGTGTCGGTTCTCGGTACGGTCGTCCGTGCTCCTTCCGAGGGCGGCTTTTCACGGGCTCCCGGTTGGGCCGGCTTGCGCCATCACGCCTTCACCCCCTTCTCGCCATTACGGCACTCCGGGGGCTTCAGCGCTTGGACACCGCGGCGGCGGTGCCCGGCTTACCCGGAAGCGTCACCCCCTCGGCAACGTCACACGGACGGCGCCGGAATATTAACCGGCTTCCCCTTCGGGCGTGTCGAGTTGCGCACGCCCTTAGGACCGGCTAACCCTCGGCTGACGAACATTGCCGAGGAACCCTGGCCCCTCCGGCGGTCGGGATTCTCACCCGACTACGCTGCTACTACTGCCAGGATTCTCGTTCCTGCGTGGTCCACCCGAGCTCACGCCCGAGCTTCTGCCCACGCAGGACGCCCCCCTACCGGATCGCCTCGCGGCGCCCCGGGGTGTCGGCGGTCGGCTTAGCCCCGTCCATTTTCGGTGCCCCGCCCCTCGGCTGGTGAGCTGTTACGCACTCCTTAGAGGTTAGCTGCTTCTAAGCTCACCTCCCAGCTGTCTTAGGGGCGGGACGCCCTTTGGGTCACACTTAGCCGACACTTAGGGGCCTTAACCCCGGGCTGGGTTGTCCCCCTTGCGGACTGGGAGCTTACCCCCCAGCCCAGACTCCAGCCTTCTACGGCGATGGCGCCTTCGGAGTTTGACAGGAGGGCCGGGAGTTTCCCCCCGGTGACCTCCAATCAGTGACTCTACAGCGCCATCTACCTCCAGCCGGGTCACGCTGCGGCGTGTTTCGGGGGGAACCAGCTATCCCCGGGCTCGATTGGACTTTCACCCCTAGACGGGGGTCATCCGAGCGATTTGCACATCAACACCGGTTCGGGCCTCCACGGCGCTTTCGCGCCGCTTCACCCTGCCCCCGCCTAGATCGCCCGGCTTCGGGTCGTGCCCCAGCGACTCCGCGCAGTTCATACGCCGCCCCTCGCCCAGAGGGCTGCGGGCCTGTCGGTTTCCCTCCGCCTTCGGGGTTCAACCCCTTAGGCTCGCCGCTGAGGCACATTCCCTGGCCCGTTTTTCAAAACGTACGGCGCAACCCCGGTCCTCGCCCCTCGTACTACCGCCTCGCGACGGGTTCCTTCGGGGCGCCTCACTCCTTTCGAGCCACGCCTCACCGTCGCCACCTGGTTTCAGGCTCTTTTCACCTCCCTTCCGGGGTTCTTTTCAGCTTTCGGTCACCCTACTAGTGCGCTATCGGTCTCGGGACGTATTTAGTCTTGGAGGTTGGTAGCCCCCAGATTCCCGCGAGATATCCAACCCACGGTACTCGGGAGGAGACCAGCCCCTACGGGCTTGCGCCTACGGGGCTTTCACCCTCTCTGGCGCCGCATTCCAGCGGACTTCGGCTTCACCCCTCGGGGCTATATGGTCTCCACCCGGCGCCGCAAAGCGGCACCACGCAACTCCACATCCCCCTCACCTTTCGGCAAGGGGTTCGGTTTGGACTCTGCCGCTTTCGGTCGCCCCTACTCACGGCATCCCGTTTGGTTTCTCTTCCTCCCCTTACTGAGATGTTTCACTTCAGGGGGTTCCCGCTCCCTCCTTCGGGAGCGCCCCTTACGGGGCAGGAGTTCCCATTCGGGCATCCCCGGATCAAAGGCTCCCTGCGCCTACCCGGGGCTTTTCGCAGCTTGGCACGCCCTTCGTCGGCGCCCGAGCCCAGCCATCCACCAGGTGGCATAGGGCCGGCTCTCCTCACTGCCCAGCTGGCATCCGACCTGCAAACCTGCACCGCCTCATCCTTCCGTCGGCAGCTTCCCTAACAAGCTCAGCTTGCTAGGTGCATCCGTATGGACTCGCTGGGATTTGAACCCAGGGCCTCCGCCTCGCAAAGGCGGCGCTCTGCCAACTGAGCTACGAGCCCTGAAAAAGCGGAAGCATTGCCAGCCCTCTGGGCTCCGATCGGGAAGTTTAGGAGGTGATCCAGCCGCAGGTTCCCCTACGGCTACCTTGTTACGACTTAGCCCCCCTTGCGAGGCTTAGGTTCGAGCGCCCCCGGCGGAGACGCCCTCACCCAAGCCTCACTCGGGTGGCTTGACGGGCGGTGTGTGCAAGGAGCAGGGACGTATTCACCGCGCCATTTTGAGGCGCGATTACTACGGATTCCACGTTCACGAGGGCGAGTTGCAGCCCTCGATCCCGACTACGACCGGCTTTATGGGATTAGCTCCCCCTTTCGGGGTCGCATCCCATTGTACCGGCCATTGTAGCACGCGTGTAGCCCGGGGGATTCGGGGCATACTGACCTACCGTCGCCCGCTCCTTCCTCCGGCTCAGCGCCGGCGGTCCCCGCAGAGTGCCCGGCACCCCGGAGGGTCCGCTGGCAACTGCGGGCACGGGTCTCGCTCGTTGCCTGACTTAACAGGAGGCTTCACAGTACGAGCTGACGACGGCCATGCACCACCTCTCAGCTAATCTGGCAGGGTCTTCAGCCCGGCCTTCATCTCGCTGTCTCCCCCGGTAAGCTTCCCGGCGTTGAATCCAATTAAACCGCAGGCTCCACCCGTTGTAGTGCTCCCCCGCCAATTCGTTTAAGTTTCAGGCTTGCGCCCGTACTCCCCAGGCGGCGGGCTTACGGCTTCCCTTCGGCACTGACGCCGCCCGCAGCGGCGCCAACACCTAGCCCGCATCGTTTACAGCCAGGACTACCCGGGTATCTAATCCGGTTTGCTCCCCTGGCCTTCGTCCCTCACCGTCGGAGCCGTTCCAGCGGGACGCCTTCGCCACAGGTGGTCCCCCCGGGATTAAAGGATTTCACCCCTACCCCGGGAGTACCTCCCGCCTCTCCCGGTCCCAAGCCCCGCAGTCTCCCCCGGAAGCCTGACCGTTAAGCGGCCAGATTTCCCGAGAGGCTTACGGGGCCGGCTACGGACCCTTTAGGCCCAATAATCGTGGCCACCACTCGGGCCGCCGGTTTTACCGCGGCGGCTGGCACCGGCCTTGCCCGGCCCTTCCTCCGGGTGCTGTTTACACACCCGAACAGCCCCCAGAGGGGGCACTCGGGGTCCCCTCGTCACGCTTGCGCGCATTGCGAAGGTTTCGCGCCTGCTGCGCCCCGTAGGGCCTGGACCCTTGTCTCAGGGTCCATCTCCGGGCTCCCACTCTCATGGCCCGTACCCGTCGTCGGCTTGGCGGGCCGTTACCCCGCCAACGACCTGATGGGCCGCAGCCCCATCCTCGGGCGGCTTGCGCCTTTCGGCCATGGGGCATTCCAGCACTCCATGGCCCATCCGGGATTATCCCCAGTTTCCCGGGGTTATCCCGGACCCGAGGGCAGGTTGGCCACGTGTTACTGAGCCGTCCGCCGGGTCTCCCCCCCACGGCAGAGCCGCAGAGGGGTGCCCACGACTAGCATGGCTTAGTCGGACCCCGATAGCAGTGGCCTCTGGCACGATCAACCAGTGTTGGCGGGTCACACACCTCCCGATCGGACTCACCCGAGCTGGCAATGCTCCCAAGTCGGACATGAGCATTATTTACCTACTCATGTCCCCACTATATTGTAGTTGGAAACGGCTCTTCATCTCTTGGGCTTCCCCGTAATCGGAGCCGACGCCGGAACTACATTTACCTCTTTCCTTTTGGTCATATATAAATATTTTGGTCGAAAGCTTACGCCTCATGACGTATGTTTTTTATAAAAGCACCCTCGTCACTCACTCCTGTCGACATGGGAACAACCGCCGAACGACTCGGTGTTCGAGGTCGCTCGCCTGCCGAACGCTCCCTCAGCGAGCTAGCAATGCCAGCATTACTGTGCTTCTGCCTACCGCACTCATGCAAATCGGTTCGAAACAGCGCTCAAGCGGGACACTATCGTGCGGAGCCTTTGTGCTCTTGACCCGAGCGCACCTCGTAGCTACATGCAACGCCCCACCGCTACAAAGCTGAAGTCTAAGGATGCAAGCTGTTAAGGAGCACGACGACTGGATGTACAAGGAGTTTGGGCCTCAACGTTTACAACATTCTCGATAAGTGGCTCAACAAGTCGCCTGGAGCACTTATACCATCGGAAGCTCCGCAACTTGGCACTGGAGCGGCTCGTTCTTTTGAGCTTTTTACCTCCAGTCGCTAAGAGGGCTCGTCCTGAGGGCGGGGTGAATTAGAGGAGGTTGGAGGCAGTTAATTTTTATCCGAAGATGATGTGAGTTCGGAACGAGCCGTGGGTATATCCTGCGGGCAGGGCTGCCGTGACCCGCCCGACGGGAGCGGTTCATTCTGAACCACACCCCCCAACCTCCCCCGGTGGAAGCCCCTTGCGTGAGCGAAGAGGTCACTTATCCGCTGTTCGAGTTGCAGTTAACGTCGCGCCTCTTAAATCCCTCCTCGTCCGAATACCTTTCTATGAGTGTTGAGAGCCTTTCGCCGTACCAGCCACGCCTCACAAACCTAGGAT
>JAPHEE010000030.1 GCA_029259545.1 Candidatus Alkanophaga volatiphilum | reverse complement strand
TGCTCAGGGTCAGCTTCACCTTCATACAATCCACTACGGAATCATACGTATAAATAAGGGTTGCCTTTGCTTGCGAGCAGCCCGCTTCCGCCTCTCACGGACGTCCCGCTTGCAGTTTTGATCATCAAAGCGTGAACTACCCCAAGCTGAAGCTTGGGGCTTCCTCCCGCTGGAGCCAGCTTCGCAGCCTCCTGCCTTTGAGCGGCAGTATACGGCTCCACCCCAGCGGGGAGCGGCATGTTCACGATGCCCCATGCCCCGCTCTCATCCCGTCTCAGCCTCCACATCCGAAAGTTCGGGAGCTTCATCGCACGGAACGCCGAGCGGGGCACATGTAAATGCACTACGCACCCTCTAATCAAGATGTTCACGGAGGCGTTTCTATCTGCATGTCCAATGTGCCCATTGGGGCACTTAAACATCTTCTTGTGTCGTGTCCCGGAGACACCACATAGGGGACACCTATGTGATGTCTCCTTCGGAGGCACAAACTCCACCGGCGCCCCCATCCACTCAAGCTTATACTTGAGGAACTGCTGCAGCTTATAGAATGACCATGAGTGCAAGCGTCTGTTCATCCTTTTACCCTTGTTGCTCCCATTCCTAATATCTGTAAGCTCTTCCATGAACACGATGATGCCTGGATATCTCGACAGGTGATAGGCTATCCTCTTTGAGATGATGTGCAACGGATGCTTTATTTGCCTCCTCTCCCGACTCGTAAAAGCCAATTTCTTTCTTTTACCTCCGTGCTTCTGTATTCTCTTCCTTATTGTAAACCAATAGTGCCTTAGAAACTTGATAATAGAGTAGTCCACAATAAAAGTGTCCACCGCCTTTTTAGTCTCCAAATCGTAAACCGTGACAGCTACATTGTCCTCATTAATATCTATACCTGCAGCATACCTAACTGCTGGAAGGTGTGTTTCTTTCGTCACCACTATGTGTAAATAATATTCCCCGCCGCGCTTAACCAGCTCCGCCATCGTTATCTTATATAACTCCTTTTCCAGAGCTTCTTTTACAATTTCCTCATGTTCTCTTGAGAAAAGAAGACGCCCTTTAACGTGTTTCCCTGGCGCTAGACTGATCCTAAACCGTATACCACCATCCTCACCGCTCCAGAGATTGTATCCCTCCCTGAAGTTCATCTTCAGAGGCAGCGGCTTGTTTTCATGAATTCTAAGTTTCTCAGCTTGCCCTCTTTTCCTTAGCTCATTAAAAGATTTGAAAGTTTCTTTTGCCTTCGCTATCACTCTCTGCTTTGTATTCCTGAGAAGAAATGAACGAACTTCCTTTTCGCGCACTTTTACGCCGTTTAAAAGCTTGATCAACACCTCATTAAAGACCCTTCGGGCCTCAAACAGAGCCTCATTTATCTCTACAGGGTTTCCTTCTTCGATTATCAGCTTCCCCACGATGGTCTTCACCGATGTTATCTTCCTTTCCATCCAAGGTATTTAGCCCAACATAAAAGTAAGGGATGCGCGGCGGGAAGCAGCAAATGCACGATATGTGGATGCGGAGCTGCACAGGAAGTTGAGAGCCATCGCCCCCGAAGTTACGGGGAAGATCAGGGGTGCGCTGGAAGATGCCATCAACGAGGCTTTATCTTTTTGGATCATGAAGAGCGAGGACGAGCTTGATATAAAGAGGAGTGCCCATACGGTATGGAACTTGAACTACCACTTCGTGTTCGTTCCCAAATATAGGAAGAAAATACTGGAGGGAAGAGTGAAGGAAAGGCTCGGAGAGCTTATAGCGGAGCAGTGCGAGAATCACAGGCTTGAGATAATATCCATGGAAATCATGCCGGATCATGTCCATCTGTTTATTTCAGCGCCTCCACGGTATGCTCCGAGCGAGATAATGAAGTTGATAAAGGGTTACACGGCGAGGGAACTTTTCAGAGAATTCCCAGAGCTTAAAAAGAGCTCTGGGGGGAACTCTGGGCTAAGAGTTACTATGTGGCCTCCCACGGAAAAGTTAGCTCAGAAACCATAAGGAGGTATATTGAAGAATGCCAAGGAGTTTAAACGACGCCATTCACCCCCAAGCTGAAGCTTGGGCACTCTGGCGTCAAATCTTGTAGAGCCTTCAGCTTCTCCACTATCCGGTCTTGGACTTCCCTATCAAGATCAGAAAACCTCCTATCAAACTTTCAGACAACGACCCGGTAAGTCATTTATATCCGTGCTTCTCAAGGAACTCTTCGAGGGGGAGAACAGCGCCCCTTTTAATGTCCTCCGAGCCCTCCTCGATGCTCCTGAGCAGCTCCTCGTCGCTCAGAACCTCTATGGTCTCAATCGCCGCCTCTATCTCCTCGCCCATCCTCGTGAGCACTTCCAGCATGACCCTCGCCGCCTCCTCCGACAAGGCACCCATGTGGGAAATTAAGGCGATCATCGTTACTGAATTTCTCCGGTCATGTGAATTTTTTAATAGAACAGCAGCAGCCACGAGCCGTGTTGGTAGGCGAAGCCTCCTCTCATTCTGGTGATGAACAACAATTAAAGCATTCTCGCACATCACTCATGCATAAAGGGATTCCTTTTTCTCAAGGGCATCATGATGGCTTATGACTGCTCGCCATTTCAGAATGAGCCTTTATAATACGGGTGGCTTTGTGAGATCGAGCTTCCAGATAATCTCTTTGCCTCCTATCTTCCATACCAGCTTTGGATTGTAAAGATGTTCAGGCACCTCGAAATAGATATATCCCTCATGCTTCTCGCCAGGTCGTAGTTTTTGCCTTCTTCATACTCCCCAAGTGGGGGCTCGATTTCCATCATGGTGCTTGGCTCATTATCCAAAATCATCACTTCTTACATACACATCGTCGAGGCTTGGTGTGTAAACTACCCGCCAGTTAGAAGCAGGGGCTTTGCACACTACCTTCACCTCACAGTAGTTCCGAAAGTGCGTCCCACTTGCAGCAAGTAAGCTTATGGTGGAAATTTGCTGTAGGTGATGAACCGTTTAAAAACCAGCCCGTCATCGTTACAGTCGATGCCATCGCCGGAGGGCGCTCTCGTCCTTGCCCCCGTCTCCGCATTAACGGCGGCGTCGCAAACAGGCTTAGGCGCACGATCGGATCCTCTCCCAGCCTTAAAATGCTAACATCGCTCCATTCTGAGACCGACGCCCAAGCTTAGGCTCAGCACTTGCTTTTCACCCGCCCGATGTGCGTGATGATAGCTCGCCACGAAGGTCGAGTCGAACTCCACGAGCGCCGAGAACTCGTGAACGTCGGGCGTGAGCGCTTCCCCGACGAGGGACAACAATATATGTTCCGGATGCGCACCTACCACCCGGGGGTGCATGGTACCACCTCCAAGGAGGGCGTTGGGGGACGCCCTCCTTTACACTTTTAGTGCGTCGACTATAGTCTCAAAGTCCTCCTTCGGGAGCTCTATCATCACTTTCCCCATGAGGTGCACGCTCCACTTCTTCTTATTCCTGATGAAATTTAGTTTTGGAACGAGCGGTTTGAAGTCTAAGGGCTCCCCTGGAATCACGTGCGGCTCCAACTTCACTCTGTGTGGATAAACTTCGTCCTTAAAAATCCGCTTCTCGTCGTAAAATGGATCTGAAGCAGCCCTGAAGACGCCGACGATTTGCGATGGCGTCTCTCCGTCCCGTTTTTTGAAAAGAACTATGAAATCTCCCTTTTTCACTTTTGAGATCTTGTTGAAGTGCTTACTGGGAACTCCCCATATTTTTCGGTCTTTCACAACCTCCCAGTTCTCTCGGCTCGTAGTGCAAAGCCAATACGACGGCATACAGCGCTATGTTGAGCTCTGAGGTTTTAAAGGTTACTGTGGAGCGACCACCTCCATCACCACATACGCCTTATATTACTCTGCATAATGTATGTGATGATGCTCGTGGGGACATCGAAGCTTCAGCGGGGGCGGAGGGTCGGACTCCTGAAGGAGATCGCAGAACTCACGAGGTGGAAGGAGGGCGATGTCCTCGTCCAGCTTTATGACGAAAAAAGGAACGCTGTCGTGATCGTGAAGCGGGAAGATTATGAACGGCAGAAGTAGAGGTAGGAACAGGAGAAAGACGCGGACCAGCAGTTTTGGGTCGAGCGGTCGTGAGTCGCATGACTCTTCTCCCTTCTACTCCAGAAGGATGTATGGGGATGCTGCGCCGCCCCGCCCGTCCCCCGCCGACTTGGTGGAGAATCGGGTGCCTGAGGAGTTTCTGGACAGGGTGACACTGGGCGACGCCTCGAAAACCCTAGCAAAACTCCCTGACAACTGCGTCCACCTGATGGTCACGTCGCCGCCTTATAACGTCGGCAAGGAATACGACGAGGACCTGACCCTCGGCGAGTACCTCGATTTCATAGAGGCGGTCATGCGTGAGGTCTACCGGGTCCTCGTCTGGGGAGGACGCGTGTGCTTCAACGTCGCCAACCTAGGAAGAAGACCTTACATCCCGCTGCACGCGTACCTGATCGAGCGTTTTGAGCGTCCTGACGCCGGCAGTGAAGGAGTGGCGCATGGATCAGAGATTTGTGGCTTGGAGGGGAGAAGCTCATGAGGGATGTGAAGAAGTCTATTAACGACTTTCAGCCCGGAAGGTACGGTTACGAGCAGGAGCGGAAGCCGAAGTTTCCGGCGGTGGTCAACCCGTACTTGGCGAGATTCGGTCTGGAAATAAAAGTGTTAGAAGAAGGTGGAGACGTGCCGGACTATGTTGTGGTCAGGAGGGGCGATGGGAAGCCCGTAGCTTACTTGGAAGCTGAGTTCGCCTTGGAGGGGAGGTGGCCAACCGGTCAGCCTTTCAAATACGATACTATCAGGTGGCCTGAACGCAAGTATGAGCGATACAGGGCGTCCGGCGGGCTTTATAATGGGCTCCCTGTGTTCATGATAACCATAAGGGGAGGGGACTTGGGAGACGCATACTACATAGATGCCAGAACTTGGATTAGCAAGGCGAAGAAAGAGCGGGTCTGGGGATCCATCTTTTGGGGCGTGAGTAAAGACGATGAGGATTTAGGTCACGGTCTGGAAGGCTTAGGCAAGTACATAATTGACAGGATCACTTCTTGTTCTTCCTCTCACTTATGACTTCTTTCCGTATCTTGCCGAAGTAGTCACGTTGTGACTCTACGAGCTTCTCGTACCTTTCAGCCAGCTTTCTGGCAGCCTCCTCTTCTACCTCGTTCACCAGTTTTATCATGTGCGGATACGTGTCGAGGCGGAAGTCTTTCTCCGTCTTTTTGTCCTCAACAATCCTGGTGAGCCTCTCTTTTAAGAAGTCCACAGCCTCCTTTGTCATGCTTTTACTTTCCGGTGTGCTTGCCGCCCGCACCCGAGCGGGATTGATTTCCTCCCTCGCCCTCGCCCTCGCCTCAGCGCCCTCCTTCCTGAATGCGAACACGAAGTCGAAGGGCATGGAGTCCACATATATGGCGTGGAACGTTGTTTCGTAGGTTTTCAGGTAGGGTTGGAACGAAACATCGAGATACGTGAAGCCCGCCCTCCTCAGCGCCAAGAGGAAAGCGGTCACAACCCGAAAGTCCTTGCTGTTGAATGTGGAGATCAGAAGTCCTCTTTCCTTCAACACCCTGTTGCACTCTGCGAACACCTCGTACAGACCTTCTTCGTAGTCTCTCAGCGTCTTGTTTCTGGTCTTGTGGACGATGATCTCTTCTTCTTTCGGCGCCGTTCTCCCGAGCCATACGAGGAAGTAGTCGGACAGCTCCGCATAGTTCACGTTGCCGCCGTACGGGGGATCCGTGATTACCACATCGACGGATTCATCGGGAAGGGGCAGCCTCCTAGCATCCCTCTGGAGGATCATATACGTTGCGCTGCCATCCCTGAGCTCGTCGAAGCTGGAAGCCTCCTGCGCATAACCTCCGATGGTCCTGTTCGTGTAGTCCTTCCCCCGTACTACGGCTTTACACCTGTTCAGAAACTGCTTCCAGACGTTGATTTCCAGATACTTTGGGTATATCCAGTATGCGTGCATCGCCCACCCTTCGATGACGTCGCCTCTCCGGTGGCTCATCTTGCTCGCCCACTTCAGGGTGCTGGTGAAGGCGAATGTGAGGAAGCTCCTGATCTTGGGGTCCGCCTGCCGCTCTATCTCTCTGCGGATGAGGGTCAGCGCCGCCAAGTTCCTCCTCGTGAACAGCTCGTAAAAGTATTTATAGCCTTTCTTCAGGAGGTCTGAGGTCTTATCGCCTGCGGGGATGGGGTTCGTCGGATAGTCCTGCGGCTCGGGGACGTATGATAAGTCTGTACGCTCGGGCTTCTTCGCTCCGGAGAACCCGCAAGAACATCTGATCTTCATTTGCAGAGGCTTTTCGGATGCGGAATCGTACTCCGTCCATTCAACTACCGCTTGCGAGCCGCACTTCGGGCATTTCGCAGCGTAGATCCTGTTCATGATAGGTTCCAGTCTGTCCTTAAGCGCAGAAACAGCCCTCTCAAAATCCCTGATGTTCAGGAGTTCCACCTCGTGCCTCATGATGTAGCACGCTAGGGGGTTGAGATCGACCGCAATCACCTTCCTCCTGGCGATCAGCCCCTCTACGAGCGTCACTCCCCCTCCTGCGAACGGGTCCAGTATCACGTCGCCGGGGCGGGTGAACTTCTCAATTATGGTTCTGAAGACGATCCACGGGCGCCGAGCCCAAAACTTGTGCATCGTGTATGCGGGGGTGTGCTGCGAGCCTTTTACGACCCCTAGCGTTTGCAGGATGCCCGACCGTGTAAGAGCGTCGGGCTCGACGCCCACCCATCTGTCCAGGGTCGCCTGCATCAGTTCACCTCTCACGTGGCAGCCGCAGGGATAAGGGCGGGGAATAACTTAGGGATTCCCCGACGATTTTTCAGAGCGAACATCCAGGCGGATACACTTTAAGAAGGACTGCCGTGACACCCTCTCCGACTTCAGTTCTTCTTTTCCGCACATCCCGCACGTACTTCGGGAGTCCCGAAGCGGTCGGCACGTAAGTGTAGTAAACGCTCCGCTTGTCCATGAACGCCCACTCCGGCGAGCCCCTAGCCCCTTGGGGGAAACTCACTTCAAAGTGCATGTATCCTCACGTACATAATAACCCTACGCCACTTATTATCACCAAATCCTCTACCCCCACCTTAGGCGCCTCCACTACAGATCTGCGGTTCCATCGTCCACTGTAAGTCACGAGTCTGCGTCCGGCGGGGGCACCTCTCAAGGCGGTGAGACATAGCTCCCCGCTCGTAAGCAGGCATTTTCAGCACCGTACTGCGCCCGGTCGAGCGACAACGCCGCAGATTTGTAAGCGTGGGATTACTTAGACTTAGGATCTAAGCAAAAAGCCACGGGCAATCAGCTCGGCAGCCCACTCCAACGGCTACAGCCGCTGAACACTTCCTCACAAGGGGTGGTACTTCCCGCCTGCTAGGAGAGGAGCTACCATACAGGTGCATCCAGCTGTACACGTTCAGGGGCGACGTCGTTTTAGACCCGTTCGTGGGGAGCGGGACCACGTGCGTCGCCGCCTGAAGACCGGAAGGCACTTCATAGGCATAGATGTAAACGAGGAGTATGTGAAGATGGCTGAGGATAGAATACGCCACTGCCTGCACGAACTCTCGCAAAGGAGCATTAGCGACTTCGTCTGACGAACTCCGCAAAGCCCTTCACAAACTCGTACCACTTTTCAAAGTACTCCTCTTTGGTCTTCTCATCTTCTAGTCTCATACCTTTCATTCTTACGAAGTTGCCTTTTTCTTTAGCGATCATGATCAGCCTTTTAACAGCTTTACTCTTAATCCCGAACCCTCTCGGATTCTCTTCTTCTCTAGGTATGTCCCAGAAATCGTCAAACCCCAGCTCTCCCCTCACCTTTTCTATATCATCAACCTCGAAAACGCAGATGCCATCTTTATAAACGAACAGTATGGGGAACCTCAAATTTGAAATTCTCAGCAGCTTTTTTCAGCCTTTCAACGCTCGGATACGAATTCCATGAAACTTTTAAGTCTCCTCTTAGTTTCTCCATCGTCTTCAAACTGTATGCCTTTTTGTCGTTCGTCTTCACAATAAGATCCACCTGCCTCTCCAGCGGCTGAGCCTCTTCCACTTCCAAACCCAGCTCCTTTTCGAGCGCCATCCTGATGAAGTTCTGCCGTCTCAGCCCCACGTCGGGACTGCTCCCCTCGAAATAGAACAAGCCCCATGCCGCTCCAAGCAGCTCTAAAAACTTTTTATACCCCTCATCTTCTGGATGAGCGGATCCTTACTCTTCCGTATGCCCAGCGGATAAAAAGTCATTTCGTTTTAGCGCCGACCCGCCTACGCCCTCCACCTCATAAAGCGTCATCGATGTACAGCACCTCAACCTCCTTCGCAAACTTTGGTCTCCCGCCCGCTCTATAATACCAAGCTCAGGTCGATGCCCAATTTGCACGATCCTCGCATATTAACTCGTGCGTTTTCGGTCGTAGAGTGCGACGTGCCACATCCCATTGGCACTGATGCATTTGCCTTACATGCCGGTTTGTGGGCAAGGAACCCGCCGGGTCTCTAAACATCAGCCCGCAGGTCATGCATCTCAATCTTCATTCGCTCAGCGGCTTCTCTCGCCTGCCGCTCCTGAAACTCCTCACAGAAGGGAGGTGCCTCAGAAATTCTTCCTGCGTGCTGAATCGTTTGCCGCAGTCCCCCTCCCTATTCATGCATGACTGCGCGGTGGCGCCTTCCCTCGCCTTTCTTATTTTAGTTTTGAGCAGAGTTTTGATCACCACGTTGTTTTCTCCGCTGGTAGTAGTCGTGAATGGCGGCGTGCAGCGCCTCGGCGAGTGCGGAGCAGTGTAGTTTCTCAGGAGGCAGCCCGCCCAGCTCTCTTACAACATCATCTTTGCTGATCTTGAGCGCCTCTTCGAGGGTCTTCCCCTTCGCCATTTCGGTGATCATGCTGCCGACCGCTATTGCGGCGGCGCAGCCGAACGTCCTGAACTTCACGTCGGAGATCCGCCCATCCTCCACCTTTATGTAGATTTCGGTGACATCGCTGCACACCGGATTCCCAACTCGTCCCACACCATCAGCATTCTCAATCACGCCCACGTTCCTTGGATTCATGAAGTGCTCCAGCACCTTTTCGCTGTATTCCATTCCTCCCACCTAAAGGCGAATCTTTCGCTGATGCTTGACGTAGGCTGCGTAGTCTAGATACCTGACGTTCCTCATGAAATCCTTAACCTTAGGTGCTTTATCCTTGTATTTTTCGATTTCTTCGGTGACTCTAAGGCTGAAGGCGTCAGAGCCGGCGCCTGAGCCGAAGCTCGTCATCAAAATGCGAGAGCCAGGTGGCGCCTCGTCGAGAATCGCCGCCAATCCTATTAAAACCGACGCCGAGTAAGTGTTCCCGATTTTCGTCACCATGAGTCCAGGGAGCACTTGCTCCCTTTTGAAGCCGAGTTTCGCCGCCGCCCTCAACGGGAACTTCCCGTTCGGCTGGTGGAAGACCGCGTAGTCAAAATAATCGGCGGAGACCCCCATTTTCTTGAAAAGACCCTCCGACGCCGCGATCACATGGCGGAAATATGCAGGCTCGCCCGTAAAACGACCGCCGTGCGACGGGTACTTCTGTAAGTCTCGCCGCCAGAAGTCGGGCGTGTCCGTTGTGAACGAAAAGAAGTCTTCGATTTCTACGATGACCTTGCGCTCGTCATCCTTGCCGATTATGAAAGCGGCGCCACCGGCAGCGGTCGCATACTCCAAAGGGTCGCCGGGCGACGACTGTGAGACATCTGCACCAATAGCAAGTCCATATCTTATACGATCGGCGGAGACTAATCCGTAACATGCTTGTATTGCGGCGGTGCCCGCCTTACATGCGAACTCGAAATCTGCAGCGAATATTGAAGGCGGTGCACCGATGGCTTCTGCGACGATCGTAGCCGTTGGCTTCACTGCGTATGGATGGCTCTCCGATCCGACATAAACGGCGCCGATCTCCTTGCCATCAAGCCCGACCCGCTGGAGTGCGAACCTCGCAGCTTCGACGGCGATCGTCGCCGTGTCTTCATCGAGGTCGGGCACGCTCTTCTCTTCGACGAGCAACCCCGACTTTATATCCTCGGGGTTCTCCCCCCACTGCCTCGCTATATCGTCGACCTTTATTCTAAACCTCGGAATGTAAACCCCGTACGAGATTATCCCTATCAAGCTTCCACTCTCCTCCCTAAAGTTCTCCAGAGTTTAGGGCAAACTAAGCTAAAAATCTTCCCGAAAGCCACGTAATTGATCACACTACTCAATCTTAAATCTCAGGAGTGCGGCGATGCCGCCGAGTGCCTTCAGCATCTCTCCAGGCTCGAACTCCGTACTGAATATAACGACCTCTCCCCCCTGTCGCTCCGCCTCTTTCAATAGCGTTTCTACACTCTCTTTATCAGCATCCCGCAGCCGCTCGTCGCATACCAGAAGCTTATTTACGGCGCCGTAGCTCAGAGCCGCCTTAACAGCGGCATCGCCATATGCCGCAAGCCCCTCCTTGCTGATCTCCTCCATAAGCTTTTCAATAAGCCGCACTTCTTTAGCTATTCTCTCCTCCCTGCATACCTCTTCGATCACACCCCTTTTCAAGACCTCCCTGAAGCCAGAAAGCCCTATGGAAGAAACGCTTTCGATCCTTATTTTAGCAGCAAGCTCGGGCTCTTTTTCCTTAACAAACGAAAGGAAATCCTCTTTCGTGAAACCAGGGCCGGCAACAATGATGACATCCACAGGAAACTGCCTTAAAGCATTCTTCAGCATGCTGAGAACTTCGCCGAAAAAATCTCTCCGCCCGCCACCCGCCTCCTTACCGGAGCCGACTCTGATGTAAAAAATCTCATCGACACCGTATTGGCGGACGATTCCAGCGGCGGCATCTCCCTCCTCTATCGTTAGAATGATAACCTTTGGTTGCGTAGTAGCACGTTCAGCTTCTTCCACCCTTCTAAGTTGATGCTCTTTCCAAATCTTTGTTACAGAAAGCTCGACGCCAGGCTCGATGTTCAGCGTATGATAAGATCCGACAGCGGTTTCTAAGCCTTCTTCAATCACACCTTTTATCCTGAGGCGATTTGCGAACTTGTGGAACTCTACGCGCTCAACCCTTATTCCGAGACGAACGGTCTTTTTCTCCCCCTTTTCAGGTCGTAGTCTGTCAGTAGCACGTTCCACACGCCGCTGCGTCGTCGCATACACGAAATCTCCTGCCTCCAATATATGTTTCAAGTGCCAGAGGTCGTCCAGCGTCTCCGGAATTAGGGAAAGCTCACCACGCCCGTCCGGTTTCAGCTCTCTTTTCGTCACTCGCATTGTAGCTCACAATTGGATGGGATTCAGATAGACTTATGGGGTTCGGTCACAGGCTAAGAAGGTTGCAGTTTAAGGTTATACAGTTCATACGGAAAGCGTTTTCGAAACAGCCCAGTGTGCCCGTCATGATAACGGAAAGAGCAGTTTTAGGTGCCGTTGGTGACCCACAGCAGTTGCTGATGCGATAATAATCCGCCAAGCTGAATGG
This sequence comes from Candidatus Alkanophaga volatiphilum, assembly GCA_029259545.1. Lineage (GTDB taxonomy): Archaea > Halobacteriota > Syntropharchaeia > Alkanophagales > B39-G2 > Alkanophaga > Alkanophaga volatiphilum. The sequence goes on along the minus strand of JAPHEE010000030.1, from coordinate 8,012 downwards.
TGTATCGATAATTTTTTATGCTTCTCTCAAGTACTTTGTTCCGTCAAAACGTGGGAGGTGAGAGTTTATGAGGGAGACAAGAATCGCTGCTGCGGTGGCTTTCATGATTTTCGCGCTCATAACTCTCAGCGTTAGCGCAGTTGCTGCGAGCTTTAGTGCAGAAAATTTACCCGCTGGACTCATAGCTAAAAAGACCGAAGACATTGCGGCTAAGTTTGACGCTGCGGTAGCAAGCGTAGTAAACATGAAAAGTGGAGTTGAGACCGGAGCGTTTGCGCCCACCACCCTTGACTTCGTGGATGGTAAGGCGAGAGTCGTAATCGAGCTTGAGGATGAAAGTAAGAAAGTAGTGTTCGCCTCAAAGCTTGAAAGGCTGGGCTGCATAGTCGAAACTTCGTACGAAGACCTCGTGCAGGCGCTCGTCCCGCCGGAGCGGCTTAGGGACGTTGCGGCTCTTCCCGAGGTTCGCTATGTGAGGGCGCCGTTGAAGCCGTGCCTCTTCTCGGTCACGAGCGAGGGCGTGCCCGTGATAAACGCTGACGACCTGCACGCTCTCGGCGTCACGGGCAGCGGCGTGAAGGTTGCGATCATCGATGCGGGCTTCAAGGGCTACGCCACGAACCCCGAACTCCCGGCTTCGTGCATTGCGGAGGTGAAATCGTTCAGGGCTGACGGCGACATCGAAGCCGGCGAGGTTCACGGGACGGCGTGCGCCGAGATCATCCACGACGTGGCGCCCGGCGCCCAGCTTTACCTCTTCAATTTCGGGACCGACGTTGAGTATGCGAACGCCGTCGCCTACGCCATTTCTAAGGGTGTAGATATCATTTCGGCGAGCTTCGGCTGGGTGAACGCCGGACCCTACGACGGCACCGGCTTCATCTGCGACATCGCAAACAACGCACGGGCGCACGGCATTCTCTACGTGAACGCCGCCGGGAATCAAGCTGAGAGGCACTACGAGGGCGCCTTCACGGACGCCGACGCCGACAACTGGCACGAGTTCGCAACGGGCGACGAAACCATAGATTTGGGCTACCTGCCCGCAGGGACGCCCGTGACGCTCTTCCTCAGCTGGGACGACTGGCCATACTCAAACCAAGACTACGATCTCTACCTGCTCGTGGAGACGCCCGCCGGACTGATGGTGGCGGCAGCATCCGAAAACCCTCAGACGGGGACGCAGCCGCCGACCGAGGCGATAACGGGCGTTTTGCTTCAGGGCGGGAACCTCCACGTCGCCATCAGAAAATATCAAGCGACGAAAGACGTGCACTTCGAGCTTTACAGCTTCACGAACGACTTTCCGGAGCACGACGTGCCTGAGAGCAGCCTCTGCATACCGGCGGATGCTGAGGGCGTGATGACTGTCGGCGCCGTCTATTGGCAGACCGGTGCTCTGGAAGACTTCAGCTCACGAGGTCCGACGAACGATGGGCGGACGAAGCCCGACGTTGTTGCGCCGGACGGCGTCTCGACGTTCGCCTACGGCGCCGGGAACTTCTACGGAACTTCGGCTGCGACGCCGCACGTCGCCGGCGCCGCCGCCCTGTTGAAGAGTGCGGAGCCGACGCTCACCGCCGACGACCTCCAGTATTATCTGGAGGCATACGCCATCGATCTCGGAGCGCCCGGCAAGGACAATGGCTACGGCTCGGGCTTGATCGACGTCCTCGCAGCGTACAATGCGATTTCAGGCGGGCTGGCTCCGACGGTGTCGATATGGACGGACAAGACAAATTACCATGCGGGCGATACCATGAACGTCGGGCTCAGCGTCACGAACCCGCTACCGACGCATTGCGCCTGCCGGTTTGCGATCTGGGTCACGAAGCCCGACGGCGGCGTGGTCGTGGTGATTAACAAGCTTGTGACGTTGCCTCCAGGACTTAACTACAACAACCCGACGTTCATGAGCTTCACGCTGCCGCCCCTGCCTCCCGGAACTTACGTCTGGAACGTTGCGTGCATAGATCCGACGACCGGGGAGTTCGTGGCGTACGACGACGCCCCTTGGACGTTCACCTGAAAGAAACCTCGCCGCTCGGTCACGGCTTAACTCTTCACTCTTCCCCTCTTTTCTTTCCGATGCACGGCTGCTTCTCTCGCCCCCAGCTTTCCGCACGACGAACGCATATATTTAAAGCCTGAGACAAAGCCTAAGATAGGGAGATGAGAAATTCCAAGACTAGGAAGTTAGAGGGGCTGGGCTACGAGTTGCCGCTTGAGTATTTTGCGAGCAAGCCGTACCCTGAGCTGCTTGAGAGGATAATGGACCAGTCGTCGAGGTTGAAGATATCAGAGGTTGGTGCCGCAGAGGTCGAGGCGCTCAGAGGGAGGGTCAAGAAGGGTAAAGTTGATTTTCAGGAGAATGAGGACGTTATCATTTCGGGAGTGGATGGGGGATCCAACGGGAAGAGCTGCGAGGGCATTTACGTGGGCGTCGCTTCGGCTCTCGCCTACACGTCGCCGCTCAAGGTCTTAAAGGACGAGAGTCCGACGTCGGACGGCTCCGTCGTCCTGATAGATGCTGAAGACGGCGAGCAACAGTGGCTGTCGCTGTTCGAGCGGTATTTGACGGTTCGAGTCGCAGCGAACGTCGCTATAAACCGGCGCCCGGACTGGCTCCTGCTGGACGGGGGCTTGATCCTCAGACCGCATTACCTGAGAGCTATTGAGGGCATTGAAGAAGTTTATGATGAAGGTTTTCCGAGTTACACCAGCTATGAGGAGCGTTTGAACTCCTGCTTGACCGAGATGGTGCGGCTTCTGGAGTTGTGCAGGAAGCTCCGCATCAAAATACTGGGCGTCGTGAAACGCCCGACGTCCCGCCTGCTGGCGGCGAAGATAAACAGCAAGCACAGGGATAGCGTTCTTCTGGATAGGTTCTTGGATGTCGGCGAGTACGTGCTGCTGGACGCTGGCGAGAACCCGGTGCTGAGGAGGTATGAAGAAATTGCAAAGAAAAGTGTTGAGATCCACGTTTCTTACATAAAGACGTCGAAAAGCAAGGGTCCGATAAGAGTGGAGTTCCCAGCGTGGGTCGATCCTGAAGAGGCGATGTCGCTAATACTTGCAGACTCCGACGCGATAACAGGCGTTCCCATACACATCATAAGGGCGGACAGCCTCGTAAAAATCCCTAAAGATACGTTCAAAGCCGTGTTTTCAAGACTGGTCTGGAACAATCTGCACGCCCTCGAGATGCTACGCCCGCAGCGGGGTGAGGAATTTGGACCGGGGGTTTGACGCGAGCGGCGGCAGAAAGAGCGGTGAGGGGGGGAGAGAATTAGAAAGAGGAAGGGAAGAGGTAGGTATTGTAATTTCGCCGAGCGGCATAGACGAATTCACGGTGCTGCTGACGAAGGAAGGAGCGCTAAGACGCGGCTCTTATTGCATGTTCGAGCATCCGGTGCGGCGTGGCGTCTCGTGCCTCGCTCGAATCTTCGACGGCGAGGTCAACAACCCTGATATGCTGCCTCTCTCCTTCGGACCGATTCTCGTGAAGAGTGGCGTGGAACTCGGCAGAGAGAAGGAAGTAGTTCTACTGAAGGCTGAGTTTTTGGGTTATATTGATGATGGGGACTTTAAGAGCGCAGACTTTCCACCGTTGCCGGGTCAGAAGGTCTACGAGGCGTCTGCTGAGGACGTCAGAGCGTTCTACACGAGTGGTGAGGGCATACAACTCACGCTTGGCAGAGATCCGCATTCTGGACTCGAACTCAGCTTTAGCGTGGATGCGATGACAAAGGGACACATGGCGGTCTGCGGGATGACCCGCTCGGGAAAGACGACGTTCGTGCTCAATTTGATAGCAAGAGGTGTGGAGCGGGGCTGTCACTTCCTCGTAATCGATCGGACAGGCGAATATATAGAGCCACTTTCCGAAGTTTGCGCTCGGATCGCGGTGAAGATGCCTGAAGAGTTCAGGGCGCTTTCGAGCATGAACGTTGAGAGAGTGGCGTCGTTCCTACGTTTGGACACAAGGAGGAAGACCGACTCCAAGATTGCGGAGGTGGTGCATTCGAGGATACGTCGCGTCATTTCGGGGGAGCTGCAGCCCGAAGACATTTGCGACATTGCTTCCCTGTTCGAAGAGTGCGCACAGGGCGAGCGGAGCGATGTCAAGGAGCGGCTGCTAAGACTGCTTGAGGAGCGGGAACACCTCTTAAAAACGCTTGCATCGATGAAGATCGAGCCAGAGAGCATCGTTGACTTGGTGAGGGAGAACGAACTTGTGATCATCGACCTGTCTAAGGAGAGGAACATAGATGATCAGCAACTTGCTATTTACAACGTGCTCAGCCCACTTTTCGATCATGCGGTGGCGACGCAAGGCGAAGACTTGACTTGTATGGTCATCATCGAAGAGGCGCAGTTCTATGCGCCAGAACGCAGCGCAATAACCTACGGAGAGCACTGGAAGCGCTCCTCCGAGATTCTGACCGCCTGTCTTTCTCAGCTCGGCGGCTTTAACGTCGGCTTCATCATAATCACGCAGCGCCCCGCCTACGTCAGCAAAGCGCTGCTCTCGCAGTGCAACACGTTCTTAATTTTCAGGTTGATGAGCGGCGCCGACCACGAACAAATCGCAAGCGTCACCGGCTACCCACGATACCGCATCAGCAAGCTCCTCAGCGGACTTCCAGATCATACTGGCTATGTCATCGGTATGGCTTCTCCATTTAACTTTCCTACGTTCATAGAAACCGTTAAGGAGGGGAGGAAATATCCAAGAAAGGCAACGCTAACACCCTCACAAGTAATAGAACGGATGCAGGCGAGAAGAGTAGAAGAATGATAAACCTAGTCTTAGCAGACTTAAATATGGAGGTAAGACTTAAAGACCTCTGATGCCTGAGAGAGGCGGGGAGGACAGGATGCAAGCTTCAAAAAGGACGGTAAAGGACAGCATTGAGAGATTTTTTATAATCTTTGGCTTCTCGCTGCTGTTTGGAATCATAATATTCCCTGATCTTCGTAACGGGATGGGCGTAGCGTTAGACGTGGTATTCTCACCACTCGTCACGCTGCTAGGCGGCAACGTCCTGCTCGTCATTTTCGTGCTCGCTCTGCTCACCGGAACCTACTCCTCCCTAATACAGCATTATACTGTCGACTGGACGCTCATGGAGCGTGCGAAGGAGTTCCAGAGGCGATTACGGGAGCTCCAAAAGGAATATCTGGAGGCGAGGCGGGAGAATAACAAGTTTAAGATGAAGAAGCTTGAGAAGGAGCGGTTAAAGCTAATGAAGGAGCAGACGGAATTCTCAGGGGAAATGCTCAGGCAGCAGATGAAACCCATGGCTTACATCAGCATCATCACGATTCCGCTGTTTATGTGGCTTTATTATTTCGTTTCGCAGAACGGTGCAGCACTGCACGCGGTCTTCCCGCTAATCGGCGAAAGGAGATTGACGGACTGGTGGTTTATTTTCCCCTACTGGGTTCTTTGGTATATAATATGTTCAGTACCTATAGGACAGCTCATTAGGAAGTTCTTAGAACTCCGTCGATAGTGATAGCATGAGAATAGTGATATGTGGGCTTCCGGGGAGCGGCACGACGACGGCTGCAAAATTACTTTCGAATAAACTGCAAATGAGGATGCTCTCGGCGGGCGAGGTTTTCAGAAGGTTCGCGAAAAAGCTTAACCTGAGTTTAGAGGACTTCAGTAAGCTCGCCGAAAAGGATCCGAGCTTCGACAAGCAATTGGACGAGTTTCAAAAGGAATTGGCTATGCGCGAGCCTGACATCATAGTGGAAGGGCGGGTTTCGGCGTTCTTCGTCCCCGCAGACCTGAAAGTATGGCTGGAAGCGCCTTTGGAGGTCAGAGCGGAAAGAGTAGCGAAGAGAGAGGGCATTCCTTTTGAGAGGGCGTTCTCTGCCGTCGTCGAGCGGGAGAACTCGGAGAAGAGGCGTTACAAGGAGTATTATGGGATCGACCTGAGCGATCTTTCCGTGTATGACCTAGTTATAAATACTGCGAAGTTCAACGAGAACGAAGTTGTTGAGATAATAATGGCAGCAGTGCAGTGCTTGGGTGAGCGGGGTGAAGAGTGAGGTGAAGTTCCTTGAGAGATACGTGAAGGCGTTTGATGAAGCATATCTGAGATACTTGAAGAAGAGAAAGCCGACGCTGCTTTACGAGCCGATAAGAGATTTGTTAGGTAGGGGAGGGAAAAGACTGCGTCCCTCGTTGTGCATGATGAGTTGCGAGCTTTTCGGCGGGGATCTGGAGCGGGCGCTGCCGACCGCCATCTGCCTCGAACTATTCCACAACTTCTCCTTGGTCCATGACGACATTCAAGACGGCAGCGTCCTGCGTCGTGGCAAGCCGACGCTGCACGTCAAGTACGGGATTCCCGCAGCGCTCAACGCCGGCGACGGGCTTCATGCTTTGGCATACAGGGCGCTCCTGCAGAACAGGGGCATTCTCGACCTAGAGAGGGCGTGGAGAATCCTCGAAGTCTTCACAGAGATGAGTATCAAGCTCGTCGAGGGGCAGGCGATGGACCTTGAGTTCAAAAAGCACAAGAAAATGAGCGAGCGGCAGCTCATAGAGCACCTGAAGAAGAAGACGGGAGCCCTGTTCTCGGCGTCGGCGGAGTGCGGGGCGTTGGCGGGCGGCGCCGCCTTCGAAAAAGCGAGGGAGCTGGGACGCTGCTGGGAAGCCATCGGCGTCGCCTTCCAGATAAGAGACGACCTTCTTAACCTCACGGGCGAGGAGGAGAAGTACGGGAAGCGGATAGGCGAGGACATCTCCGAGGGCAAGCCGACGCTGATGCTCATTCACTGCTTAGAGCGATGTACCGAAGAGGATAGAAAGAAGATATTCGAGGCGATGGGCGAGTATGACAAGAGGAAGATAGGGGAGGTCATCCGGGTATTCAGGGAATACGGCTCCATGGAGTATGCGGAGCGGCGGGCACGTGAGTTTCTCGAGAGGGGGGTGCGGGGTCTGAAAAGATTTAAGGCGGATGGTGTGAATGAAGAGGTAAGAGAAAGCATGGTACGGCTTGCAAGATACTTCGTGGAACGAGAGCTTTAGGTGTGGTAGTATGGCGGAAGACAAGGAGAAGAGCAGGAAGAAGTTCGGCAGGGGCGCGCACGCATGCCGCAGGTGCGGGCGGCGGGAAGGACTCATCCGAAGATACCGCATCTACCTTTGCAGGCAGTGTTTCAGGGAAGTGGCGAAGGACATGGGCTTTAAGAAGTACATGTGAGGTGGTGAGAAGTGAGCTTAAACGATCCGCTCGCCGACGCCCTCTCCGCAATCAAAAACGCAGAGCGTGTGGGCAAGAAGGAATGCATCGTCAAGCCGGCGTCGAAGCTCATCGGCAACGTGCTCAAAATCATGAAGGAGGAGGGCTACATCGAGGAGTTCGAATTCATAGACGACGGGAAGGCGGGGATATTCAAAGTGAAGCTCAAGGGCAGGATCAATAACTGTAACGCCATAAAGCCGAGGTTCCCGGTGAAGAAGGACGAGTTCGAGAAGTGGGAGCGCCGCTTCCTCCCCGCCCGCGACTTCGGCATTCTGATCGTGACGACATCGAAGGGCGTGATGACGCACCGTGAAGCTAAGGAGGTCGGCGTCGGCGGGAGCCTGCTGGCGTTCGTGTACTGAGCCGGCTGCCACGTGCGTGGTGCCGGTGTTACCTCACGCCACGCATTGCCGCTGCGGCGTGCGGTTGGACACCGTTGGAACTTCTCTACCTTCTGCGGCTTACTTGTCCGCTGCTGCGTCGCCCTCTCCGCTTTGATCGTCGGAGTTGAGTTGTCGGAGCGGCGACCCTCCCGCCCAAGAAAAACGGCGGCGAGGATCAGCATTAGGAAAATTTAAATGATGGAAACCGATTTAGGGTGGGGAGTGAAGATGGGGAGGAGAGCCCTGCTCTGCCTCCTGATCGTCCTTCTCGCCCTCACGGGCGTGGCGTCCGCGGCGACGATCTACGTGCCCGACGACTATGCGACGATTCAAGAGGCGGTGAACCACGCCGCCCCCGGCG
>JAPHEE010000029.1:13394-22991 GCA_029259545.1 Candidatus Alkanophaga volatiphilum | reverse complement strand
CGAGTGGAGTTAGATTTGAAAACTCTGAAAGTCGAGCTGCAGAGCTTAGGTGTCAAGATAAAAGCGGTGGAGAAGGGGAGAAAGGGTGGAGCGGGTCCCGCCGCTGGCAGGACGTTGCTTTTCGGAGGCTTGAAGGCAAACGTGCCGACGCTGAGTCGCTTCGTTGAAGACTCCCCTTACAGCATCGTGCCCGCTGGTGACGGTAAGTACGTCCTGAAAAAGGATGATGAGCCGATAGTAGAAGTAAACTTCCCGATGCCAAAGTTTTACGAGCTTAAAACTAGGAATGGCATCCCTTACTGGAAAATAGCGCTATTGCATGGCGACGACTGTCTTGCGACGACGGTGGTACAGCGTTGCATCTACTGGAACACGCCAGCACGCTGCAAGTTTTGTGGCATCGAGCTCTCGCTGCAGTACGGCACAACCATCGAAAGAAAGACGGCAGATCAAATTTTGGAAGTGGCGCTTGCGGCGAAGAGGAGCGACGGCGTGAAGCATGTGACGCTGACCATCGGGACGCTTTCGGGTCCGGACAAGGGAATAAAAGCGCTTGCGGAGGTGGGCAGGGTCTTAAAGGAAGAAGCTAAGCTTCCTGTGCATGTGCAGTTCGAGCCGCCACGCCGCCTTGAGCTTATAGACGAGCTTTACGGCTGCGCTGACACCGTCGGCGTGCACGTCGAGAGCTTCGACGCCACGACATTGCGGGAAATTGCGCCGTGCAAGGCTGCAATAGGATTAGAACGTTACAGGGAAGTCTGGAGGCGTTGCGTCTCGCTTTTCGGCGAGAACCAAGTCAGCAGCTTCCTGATCGTCGGCATGGGCGAAAGTGACGACTCTGTGATAAAAGGCAGTGAGGAGCTCGCCGCACTCGGCGTTTATCCGTTTGTGGTTCCACTACGCCCGATTCCGGGGACGCCGCTCGGGAATGCGACGCCGCCGCCGCCGTCGAGGATGCTTCGTATTTACGAGGCGGTCGCCGACGTTTTAATGGAGTATGGACTAAGCTGGCGGAGGTGCAAGGCGGGTTGCGTGCGCTGCGGCGCCTGTTCCGCCATTGGAGACTTCGAACGCAGCTAACGAAGGAGCTTCCTTGTGACCCAGTCCGCCAAAGGTCTCATGGCTGCGTTGTTCTCTCTTATCCTGTGCCCTGCGCCCTCAACTATGAAAAGCTCCTTTTCCAAGCTACCAGCCGCCCTGAAAAGCTCATAGGCGTCCTTCACATTCACAAGCTCATCAAGCTCGCCGTGCATGATGAGCAGCGGTTGCTTTACATTTCTGATCCAGCGTAGTGGCTTCATCTCTTCCGCCTCAGCTGCAAACTCCTTTATAAATTCGTTGACATCTCTGACTCTCAAGCTTCCGTGCTCCCTAATGAACATCTTGAAGGCTTCTGGGTCGAGCCGCAGCGCCGCTGGGCAGCTACACGCCGCCAGCACTTTTATCCGGGCATCATGCGCCGCATTGTAGACGGCGACGGCGGCACCACCACTGAACGCAACTACTCCTACTTTCCTGACTCCCCTCTCGCTTAGCAGGAAATTCACAGCAGCTCGCAGGTCTGCAGACCAAGAGCGTAGACTGAAGTAGCCGCCGCTGCCCGCCGTGCCGCTGAAGTTGAAAATGAGAGCGGCGACGCCACGCTCGCAAAAAAGCTCAGCAAGCTTCCCGTAACCTTTCTCTTCAACAGTTTTTGCTACCCTTGGAATGCCGTGACAGAGGCACACCGCCCGGTCGCCTATTACGCCGATCGTGCCTCCGCTCCCAGCTTCGACTTGCGGCGTGAAAAGAGTACCACCCAGTCGCACGCCATCCCGCTCAAACGAAATCCTCTCCCTCCGCATCTTCGCTTTCAGGCTGGTAATAAGGACATTCTGAAAAATTACCATCAGCGAGCATCGGGCACTGCGGGTAGCCGAAAACGAACGTGCAAATCCCCCGTTCCTCAAGAAGATACCTGCACTTCCCCTTCATCTTCTTAAGGTTGCATATTATGTTGTTAAATTACATTCGCTTCAGGACCATCCACTAACGCCAAAAGGCTTACCATAGGGACATAAGCCTGAGAATGCAAAATGAGCCCCCCGCACTGAAGTGCGGAGCTTCTCCGTTCCACGCCTTCAGGCTGAGGCTCCACGGGTTCAGGGCTGCTCACCACAGCCTCATCCCATCGGACTCGTTATCCGATGGCTACACGCCACTCAACGCTTCCCGCAAGGAGGCATCGGAAACTTTCCAATCTTTAGTAGGTATTTAAACTTAACCACCCGCCCGCCTCCCCTTGCGTATCCCCGCTTTGAAAAGCGAGGGTTTGCAAGCAACGATCTTATAACGGCATACTTGGGAGAGAGCACGTAAGACGTAAGCTCGCCGACCTCGCATGTACAGGCGAACTTGCATACGCCGCCGGCGTCGCATCCGCAGTTTTCTCGGAGAAGGCGGCATCAGGTACCTGCATAATGAAATCTTTGCGGACCCTGCCGGTGGACTTCCGGCGACGTTGCCCTTTGAGGGGGACTTCTTCAACGAGAAACAAGGCTTCCTCGAAAATACATAATGCGTGTCGCTGACGTTCCAGCTGAGAACGTCCACAGGTGCTTCCGGCTGCCGGCGCATGGTGGCGTCATGCAGCTCGTCGGCGTCCACACGGCGGCGGCTCCCCGATAATGGAAGAAATTGCCGTCTACCAGACGATTTTGCAAAAAGAAGGTAGCAGAATACTTGCGGGCATAAGGGAGGATGTCCCCGACTTTGAAGTGAGGTGAGTGGGATGAAGTATGAGGGCGTGGGCTTTGGCTACATGCTCCCGCTTCACCCTTGGGATCTAATTCTTGAGCTTACGAAGTATTGCGAAGCGGCGGGGTTCGACGCTGTTTACATGGCGGATCATATCGTTGCGTTTGGCATAAAGAGGTTTGATGCCCTCGAAGCTTGGACGACGCTCGCAGCCCTCGCAACCATCACGAAGAAAGTGAAGCTTGGAGCAATAGTCAGCGACGTTCACCGACATCATCCCGCAGTCCTCGCCCAGATGGTAACGACCGTTGATATAATCTCAGGAGGACGCGCGGTCCTCGGTATTGGCATAGGCGAGGGCATGAACCTTATTCCCTTCGGCGTGCATTATGATAAGCCTACAGCACGCACCAGAGAGGGAGTGCTGCTAATAAAAAAATTGTGGACATCTGAAGAGAGAATTTCCTGCGATGGTGAGTTCTTCAGTCTGAAGAGTGCAAAACTACAGCCAAAGCCGGTACAGAACCCGCATCCACCTATCTGGATCGCGGGAACTTCGCCATCGATGTTAAAGCTCGTCGCCGAAGTCGGAGACGGCTGGGTTCCGGCATTCATGACGCCCAAAGAGTTTGCTGAGAAATTGAATGAGATTCGAGCTATGGCGGCGGAGCTTGGCAGGGATGCCTCAGAAATAACGCCGGTGTGTTACACTTATTGTGTCGTGGCAAAGAGCGATGAAGAAGCCGAGAGCTTAATAAAAGTGCCGGCGAAGATGAACTTAGCTCATTTTTCGACGAGGCTGCGCCGCTATGGTGTGGAAGTGCCTGAAGAATTCAAGATAACAAAAATGCCACTCGATGAGAGCTCTGCTCGCAAACTGCTTGAATTCGCAAAGAAGTTGCCGGATGAAGTCATAGAGCATCGCTTCATCTACGGCTCCCCAGAGAGGTGCATAGAAATGATCGAAGAATTCATAAAAGCTGGTGTACAGCAATTTTGCCTGCCACTACTCGTCAGATATGAGAACATGAAAGACACGCTCAAGCTTTTCGCCGAAGAGGTCATTAAATACTTCAAAGAGGCTTAAACGAACAAGGGGGCTGCAGCGAAACAACTTGCCAACTTTAGATGGCACGGGCAGTGTCATCAGCACATCACTTTGAAGCTCATGCGACGGCTCGCCTTGCGCAAGCCTTATTCATGAAGCTTCTCGCTGCTTCAGCTCTGAGAGGAAGCCCATGATTTCAGAGACGAGCTCCTCGATTTTTTCCTCGCCCTCGTAGCGAACTTCGAGCACAGGTATGCCCTTCTTCTTTATCAAAAACTTGAAGTATTCGTCGGCGACGGCGCAGCCCATGCAGCCGAAGGTCGGCGGGGCGTTCTCCACGATGATCGCAGCCTCCGCCTTCTCAAGTAGTGGAACGAGAATTCCGATCCGCCCCTTAAGCCCTGCAGGCTCCTCCACAGAGACGTAGCGCAACGCCCTCTTCAGGTCCTCTTCGGTGATGTTTAGTGGCGGCGCATCTATCTCTGCATCTCGAACCCGCTCGCCTATCTCCTTCATCAGCACCACAGGCTCGTGCCCCGCACGCTCCACGAGGTCCGAAAGTATCAAACTGTTCGGCGGGTAAACGAGTACTTTCATTTCTCCACCCCCTACTCCTTTATAATCACAAACAAATATAACTTCGTGGAACTTCGACCGCCGCTCGTCGAGGAGGACGTAAGGAAGCTGAAGATAGGCGACGTTGTTTACGTCAGCGGTGAGGTCGTCGCCGTGAGAGACAGAACGCAGGCGAGAATCTTGGAATTCGTCAGAGCAGGAAGAAAGCTGCCTGTACGTCTTGAGGGGGGCGTGCTCTTTCATTGCGGACCCCTAGTACGCAAAGTGGGCGAGGGGTGGGAGGTCATCGCCGCCGGTCCCACCACGAGCTGGCGGATGAGCGATACAACGCCCGAGCTCTTGGAAAAGTTGGAAATACGTGCGATAATAGGAAAAGGAGGGATGAGCGCCGCCGTGAAAGAGGCGATGAGAAAGCATGGCGCCGTGTATCTTGCGATGACCGGCGGTTGTGGCGCTCTCGCCGCTGAGCATTTAAGAGTGAAGGAAATGCATTGGGCAGACCTTGCCACCGAAGCTCTCTGGGTTTTTCATGCAGAAAAGCTCGGACCTCTGCTCGTAGCCGTGGATGCGCACGGAAACGACCTTTATGAGCGGAAGAAAAGCCGTTAAAGCTCCAACTCCTTCTTCGTATAGATCACAAAGTGGTTCCCCTCGTACATAAGGGGAAAGTACTGCAAATCGTGATGGGTGCTCCGCATCTTCACAACACAAAGATAACGCTCAAGCTCAGGAATGGGCCCCTCTTTCCTCGCCAAATCCAAGTGTATTATCGCGTCGGCTATGAATTCCTCCACACCGTACCTGCTAAACTTTTTCTCATCAGGCGCCATCTCCGAGACCAAAAAGCTCGTGACGCCAATGTCCTTAAGCCCCTTAAAAAGATAGTATATCTCCTTTCTAGGATTCGTAACCATTGTCAGCGAGTACAAAGCGTTCAGAGAATCTATAACCACGAGCTCCAACCTTTCATCCCTCTTCTTCATATCTTCAACATAGTTCTTGACGCGCTTCATCCAGTTCGTCTCGAACCGCATGTCGCTCTTTGCCTCCTCCTCAATGATGTTATAATCCACAATCATGAGATTCTCGGTCTCAGTCTCCATGTTAAGGCTCGCCATATGCTGCTTCAGGTCCGAGATGCTCTGCTCCAGTGTGATGTAAAGACCATGTCGCCCCTCGTTTATTGCGTTGTGATACAGGATGCTGTAAGCAAGAGAGCTCTTCATGCAGCCCGGCATCCCACATATCAGAGAAACACTGCCCTTCGGAATTCCTCCCTCAATATGCTCATCCAGCCTCTCGACGTAGGTTCTTATCCGCTCTATCTCAACCATGATGTTTCTCGTTTCGTCACCGGTAATATAAAAGTTCCGCACCATCTTGTAATGGTGTTGAATTTGCACGCCAGAACATTGTCAGCATTATTGCTGCTCGCAGCCCTCCTCCTTGCAGGCTGCGTGGAGCGCATAGGCTATGAACAGCCCCCGCCGGCGGTCACGCCCGCTCCTACGCCCACAACTACAACAACCACGACGACACCAACGCCTATGTCAACGACGCCCACGCCCCCGTCGCCCCCTCCCCCCGCAGCGGCGGTCACGCCCGCTCCCACAACCGTAACCCCGTCGCCGACACCTACGTCAACGCCGGCGCCGGAAGTCACATCTCCGCCCCCGTCGCCAACGCCAGCGGCGGCAACGGCGACGCCCTCAAGGATCGGAGCGTACGTCAAAAGGGTTGTGGACGGCGATACCATCGACGTCGAGCTTGAGGGTGGCGTGGAAGAGAGAGTACGACTGGTCGGCGTGGACACGCCAGAGCTTTCGGGAAACGACCCTGAGGAGTACGGCGGGATGAATGAGGGGTGGCTTGACTTCTGGGGGTTGCTGGCGAAGAGCTTCGTGGAGGGCGAGCTTGCGGGCAGATACGTATATCTGGAGTTCGACGAGCTTGCGGGCGAGCGGGACCGCTACGGGCGTCTCCTCGCCTATGTCATCTTGGAGGACGGCACGGACTTCAACGCCGAACTCGTGAAGGAGGGCTACGCAAGGGTCTACGCCGAGGGCGAGTTCGTCAAAAAAGACGAATACCTCGCTTATCAGGAGGAGGCTCGGAGCGAAAGGGTCGGCTTGTGGTACTATTATGAAATAGTGTCCGCTTTCGAGAACCTCACGGAAAGCCTTTGACGTAGGGCTGCGATCTAGGCTGGGTGCTGAGTCATGAGCGGGGTTATAAGGCAGGCGGAGGAGAATAGGAGCAGGAGCCCGCAATTCGGCGAGGGCGATCGCATAAGAGTGAAAAAGAGGACGAGGAAAGGCGTTGTGGTCTACGAAGGAATAGTGATGCCAGCAGCATTTTCCAAGAACATAGTCATAAAGCTCGACAGCGGCTACAACATCGGCATACGCCCCGAAAACGTTGAAATAGAGGTCATAAGCAAGGCTGGAGGCGAGAAAGGAAGAACGCCGCTGCATGCAGAGACGCGTAAGGAAAAAGCTATGGAAAGGGAGAAGCCGACGATCTCCATACTCTCAACAGGCGGAACTATTGCGAGCAAGGTTGACTATCGGACGGGGGCGGTGACTGCGCAGTTCACCACCGAAGACATCTTGGAAGCAATTCCAGAGCTTGAGGAGCTTGCAAACATCGAAGGTAGAGTGATTTACAGCATACTGAGCGAGAACATGCGTCCTGAACATTGGGTGCGGCTGGCGAAGGAGGTTTATGATGAGATAAAGAGGGGCGTAGATGGTGTTATGATCACCCACGGAACGGATACGATGGGATATACGGCGGCAGCGCTTTCCTTCATGCTACGTTCGTCGGTTCCCGTCGTGCTGGTCGGGTCGCAGCGCAGCGCCGACCGCCCGTCGAGCGACAGCGCAATGAACGCCATTTGTGCAGCAAAAGTAGCCACTTCTGACATTGCGGAGGTGACCGTCGTGATGCACGGGAGCACGTCCGACGACTTCTGCTATGTGCACCGTGGCACGAGAGTGCGGAAGATGCACACCTCCGCCAGGGACGCATTCCGCTCGATAAATGCGTCGCCGCTTGCGAAGGTGCATTACGGCTCCAAGTCGGGTGCGCCCCGTGTCTCGGGCGAAGACCTGAGGATCGAAATTCTCGATGCGAACTACAGGCGACGGGGAGAGGTCGAGCCGGAGCTGCGGGCGCACATGGAAAAAAGGTGTGCGCTCGTGAAGTTTTATCCGGGGGCGGAGCCCGAGGTTCTTGAGTTCTTCTTGGAAAGGTACAAAGGTGTCGTAATCGAAGGCACGGGCCTGGGGCACGTTTCGAGCGAGTGGATCCCAAAGATAAAGGAGGCGGTGGAGCGGGGCGTCGTCGTGGTAATGACATCGCAATGCCTTTACGGGCGTGTCTGCGACCGCGTATACGATACGGGGCGTGACCTTCTAAGAGCGGGCGTCATTGAGGGCGGCGACATGCTGCCGGAAACCGCACTTGTGAAGCTGATGTGGGCGCTCGGCGCTACGAATGACGTTGAAGAAGTGAAAAAAATCATACAGACCAACATTGCTGGCGAGCTCTCAGAGCGTACCTGCATCATACTCACGGGCGACTAAACCATCTCTGTTCCGGCAAAACCTCCGAAAAGAGCCCCTAAGCCGATATTATTGCCAAGACTGTGGAGTGTGATGCCAATGGCGACCCCTACAGCGCCCCCTAACACTGCGAGTGCAATCGGCGCTAATTCCGGAGGAGCACGGAGTTGCATCCTCTCTCCAGCCCCTATGAAACCGCCGACTGTGGCACCTAAAGCAGCAAGTGTCACTACTAAGTACACGCTTCTTGTCACAAACCCAATGCCCGCCCCGACTAAAGCTCCTAATATGGCTCCCAATGCTATAAGGGCTACCGCCATTCCCACCACCAGCATACTTTCGGTGGCATTTAAAAGGTACTTTCGGGCAGCGA
The DNA here is from genome assembly GCA_029259545.1 of Candidatus Alkanophaga volatiphilum. GTDB lineage: Archaea > Halobacteriota > Syntropharchaeia > Alkanophagales > B39-G2 > Alkanophaga > Alkanophaga volatiphilum. The sequence continues at coordinate 14,692 of JAPHEE010000029.1, read as the reverse complement.
TTTTTTCAGTACTGCGTACCCTAAAACCGCCAGGCCCAAACATGCCGACAAGTACGAACCCGACGAACACATTACTATGGAGTATGATGTCGTGGTGGTTGGCGGCGGACCTGCTGGCTGCCTCGCCGCAAAGTACGCAGCCGAGCACGCTTCGACGCTCGTCGTCGAGGAACATGCCAAAATCGGAGAGCCAATACAATGTGCTGGTTTAATAAGCGTGCGAGCCGCCGCCGAAAGCGAGCTGCCGCGCTCTAAATTCAAGAGGTGCGTTTGCAATGAGGTCAGAGGTGCCATTTTTCATCCTCCCTCGTTTGAACCTCTGATGATAGAAGGGCAAGAAACCAAGGCGTTCGTAATAAAAAGGGACATCTTCGACGCTGCATTGGCTGAAGAGGCTGCGAGAGGCGGCGCAGATTTCTTAATGAGAAGTAAGATTGTAGGCATAAAACAAAAGAGGGTTGGTAGCGAGACGCTAAATGAATTGAAAGTTGTCTCTAACGGTAAGGAGTTAAAAATAAAAGCAAGGGTGCTTATAGGCGCCGATGGCGCTTCTGGAATAACACAAAGGTTTTTAGGATTGCGACCGCGCCGTCTGCTGAGCTGCGTACAAGTTAGTGGGATTTATAGTGGCGACACGGACCTCGTAGAACTCTTTTTCGGTAAGAGTGTCGCTCCGGGTTTTTTTGCATGGGCGATCCCAGTTGATGAGAAGGTTGCAAGGTTGGGATTATGCATCGATACCGCCGTTAGCACCTGCAAGCCGCTACAGCTGCTTGGTACGTTTTTAGAGCGGTTAAAAAAGGAGGATAAATTTAAATCTTCATTTGACTTCTTAACCGGAGTGATCCCGCTAGGACCCCCAAAGCGAACCGCAGCCCCTCTAGTAATGCTCGTCGGGGATGCGGCGGCGCAGGTGAAGCCTGTGACCGGCGGCGGCGTTTATTACGGGATGAAATGTGGGAAGCTCGCGGGACGGCTGGCAGCGAGGGCAGTAAAAGAAGAGCACAACAGGGGCGTGAGCCGTTACGACAAATTATGGAGGCGGGAGATAGGGAGGGAGATACGGCTGGGCATGCTGCTGCACGAGTTGCGATGCAGGATGGAAGATAAGGACTTTGACGCTGTTTTCAGGGCGTTAGCTGACGAAGAGTTTCTGAAAACGATAGCGAGAAGGGGAGACATGGATTATCAGTCGTCAGCACTCCTACCGGCGGTGCGGAGGTTGTTGGTGCAGCCCCAGACCCTAGCGCTGCTCTCAAAGTTGTTAATGAAAAAACATAAACTTTAAATACTCAGAA
>JAPHEE010000029.1:0-12997 GCA_029259545.1 Candidatus Alkanophaga volatiphilum | reverse complement strand
GTAAAGTCATCAACGTCCCTCATCTGTTCAAGTTCGTCCTTTCGGATTAAAGCGGTATTGCTCAGGCTTTCTCGTTTGATGTCACCGTTCACTATGAACACCGATTTTGTGCCCGTGACGTAGGAGATGCTGCCTACGATTCGAGCTCGCTTTGTGAGGTTTCTCGTGGATCGCATCACACTCGTGAGAATCCTATCGAGTTCGTGCTGCGAGACCGCCCTGAACGGCGTGTATATCGTTTCGAAGACGTTGAATCCGAGCTTTGCCATCATACGGAGCACATATCTTTCCAGGCTGGACAAGTCGCTTAAGTTTCGAGGTATTTCTGTATCATCCACCTTCTGCGTTATCTCCAAGGGCTTTATGAGCATGGTTTCAAGGAGTTCTTCGATCTTGAGTGCGATTTCTATGCTCGCCCCCATACCCTCCTCGTATTTAAGGACGCACCGCCTTGAAAGCCCAAGCTCCGACGCAATATCACCGAGGGAAAGGTTCTTCCTCTCCCGCGCCCTCCGCATCTCCTCGCCGTCTATATTGACATAGAGCCCGCCGGGCGCGCAATAAACGTAGGGTTTTATGTGTTCGACGAAGTAGTCGCGCAGCGTGTTCACATTAACGGCAATGACTCCATGCCGCCGGTAAACGACGCCATCCTCTAAGGGGACACTACCCTTACGCTCGCCGACGAGAAGTGGTGACGCAAGAAGGCAGAACGCCGCTCTTTTTATTCCGATGGCAGCGTCCTCGCTGAATGCGTCTATATTGTGGAGGACTTTCACCAATAGCAAAACATCCTCTCTACGGGCAGCGAAGTCAAAACTCTTCGTACTGCACCGCTCTGAAAGCACAAAACCGCCCTCATGCAACACTTCCATGACCTTGGAGAGCAACTCTTCTCTCATGATCACTTCGCTCGTCGAACTTTCGTATTCCTGATATATAAACTTTGCTCTCGGCACTTCACGTCGAAGCCATCGCCTTCGAGCTCGACGCAGCCGGTTCTCGACGTAGCTCATGAGCAAGCGTCGGCGTCTCCACTTGACGCTCTGCATCTTGAATCTGTTATTCACGAACCCTTGTTGAAATCAAGATGTTCGTCAGCACGAGGCAGATGCACAGGAGGAAGATCCCATTCAGACCGTAAAGCAAATAAACGGGCAACGCCGCAACAGGGGATAGTCCGTATCCCAAGAAGCGGAAGCTGTTGTATATTGAAGAGGCTGCGCCTCTCGCCTCTGGCATACATTCAACCACCATCGTGTTCACTGGGGTGAGAGCGAGCTCCCTGCCGACCCCCAAGATCGAAATGGGAACGAAAAGGGCGACGTAAGCCCTCACGCGGGTGAAGATCGAAAACGCGCAGAGTATGACGAACAAGCCTGCAATCAGCGTCCGCTTCCTGCCAATGAAGTCCGTGAGGTAGCCGGCGAGTGGCGCCGCCGCGATCCCCACGAGCCCGAACGTCGACAGAAGAACTCCTACTTTATCTACGCTTACAACCGCTTTCAACGCATCCGATAGGAACGTAAGCGTAGCAATGTTCCCAAAGAACACTATAAACCCAATCAAGTAGAGCTGTAAAACGTTTTTGTTCCTAAGCACCCTCCTAATTGTTCCGAATACTTCGCCACGTTCCCTGCCGCCCGAAGTTGAAGCCCCGAGCGCGAAAGCGTATGCGCACCCCAGCACGGCGGAGAGCACGGACAGTAGCACGAATACAAACCTCCAGTCCACGACCGCAAAGAAGCCCCCTACCAAAGGTCCTAAGGCGATCCCGGCGGTGATTGATGCGCTATATCCTGCCATCACCTTGCCCCGCTGCTCATAAGGGAAGAGGTCGCCGATGATCGCCATGACGATCGGGGAGATGAAGGCGCTCCCGAGTCCTTGCAGGGCTCTCGCGCCGAGAAACATCCTTATTTCATTGGAAAATGCGCAGAGCAGGGATGCAAGAGAGAAAGTAAGAAGTCCGAAGATGATGACGCGCCGCCGCCCATAAACGTCGGAAATCGCGCCCGAAAATAGCTGGAAAAACGCAAACGCAAGCATATAGGTGGTGATTGCCGCCGCCACGAGGGAAATACCGACATTGAAGTGTTTCTCAAGCGTCGGGATTAGTGCAAGAACAGCATTTCCACCGAAGGGTCCGAGGAGTACCGAAAGATACAACAGCGGGAGCAGCCTCTTCGAAGCCATTTGTTAGTTAGTCGGCGTGAGCCGCTGGCGTCGACACGTCGCCGCACGGGCGGCTCGGCTCCGTCGAGGTCGTCGCTCGGCACGCACCGTCAGGTCTCGCCGTCCGCCGCAGCCATCAGCGTGGCTTTCGCCCTGTCGATGAGGACGTCGACGATCCTGTCGTCGGCGCCGAGTGGCTCGCCGTAGATTATTTTGAGGTTCTCCCCGTAGCTTTCCAGTATTTCAGGGATGTCCTTAAGGGTGTGCGTGCCCTTTGCCAGAAAGACGGGCAGTACGAGGACTTTCCTGCCTGGAGATGTAGCGGCGAGTTCCTCTAAAACTTCCTCGAGCGAGGGTTTGCTCCTTTGCAGGAAGGCTATGCGGACCGAGCGGAACAGGCGGCGCCGCTCTATCTTCCTGCGGAACGTCTCCATAAGTTCTTCGTTGTACGGCAGGACGCTCCCATGCCCTACTAAAACCAAATCTACGTCCTTAAACATCCTCTCCACCTAAATATTCCTAAGCTCCTCCTCGCTTACGTCTTCCCTGAGCACGCCCTCTTTTATCAGCACGATCCTGTGCGTGGTGCTCGCGAGGAGTTCTCTATCGTGACTCACTATGGCAAATGAGGTTCCGTAGGTCTTGTTAATATTCTTTATGATGTTTGAGACTTTACGCGCAGTTATAGGGTCGAGGTCGCCGAAGGGCTCATCGAGGATGAGCAGCGATGGATGCGCTGCGAGCTCGACCGCGAGCGCCACCCTTATCTTCTCACCACCAGATAGCTCGTAGGCGCGGCGTCCCAGAATCTTGGGGGTCAGTCCCATGAACTCGAAAATCGAAAGCACCTCGTTGATGTCCAGATCTACCTGTGGAATTGCAGCATATATTTCAAGAATTTCATCCTCCGAGATTTCCAGTTCGTCGAGGATTTCAGAGCGTACACCAGAAGGCATGTCCGCGAGGCGGAGCACGAAGTCAAGCTGCGTCTCCGTAAGCTCAAAACGCTCCATGAGCTCCTTCATGTCTTCTTCGGTAAGCTCTTTGAACTTCTTCCGCCCCCTTATGATGTCCTCGACCTTTGCATGGTGCGTAAGCCCGAACTCCTGATGTAGGATGCCAATATTGCGGCGGACGAGCGCACTACGTATTCCGAGGTGCGTAAGGTCTATTTGCCTGCCGTCTTCGTAATAAAGGACTCGCCCCTCGTTCGGAAGTTCGATGCCGGCGAGTATGCGCATAAGCACGGTCTTCCCAACGCCTGAAGGTCCGATGACGCCGAGGATCTCGCCACGGTGCACCACAAGGTCCACGTTCGTGATCTCGAAGAGCTTTTTCAGCGTGTAGTGGTAGTAACGCTTGCCGACTTTTTCGAGCTTGAAGAGCGGCTTCTTTTCTTTTAGCGGCGGCAGCGGCGCGGGCGGCTCGAGTTCGCCCAGAAACTCATCTATTATTTCCCTCACGCCACCCTCCTTCCGTACCCTGCCCTCATCCAGCCATATAAGGCGTTCAGAAAGCTCCTCGTGAATGTGAGGCATGTGGGACACGAGCAACGTCGTCATCCCCAGTTCCCTGTGGATGCGCCGAATCACCTCGATGTTCTCCCGTTTTTGTTCCGGCGCTACCATCGTCAGCGGCTCATCGAGCAGTAGAACCTTAGGGCGAGCGGCGAGCTGCCTTGCAAGGATCAGCCTCTGCTTCTCACCACCGCTGAGCGTGAGCGCTGCCTGCTCTGCCTTATGCTCAAGCCCCACGAGTTTCAAGAGACGCATCGCCTCCTCCTCGTAGCGCTTGTAGTCTGGATCATCCTCTGGCGGCAGCCCTGCGGTCTCGTCGCCAGTTTCTAGCGCCATTAGTCGTAACATGAGGTTTTCCTTCGTCGTCTCTGCCCAGAGCGCAAATGAGCGTTGCAGGTGTATTGCGGTCTTGTCTCTGACCTCTTGGATTTCGCGGAATGAGGACTTAGGAGTGAGAGTCGTGCCGGCGATGCGGACAACGCCGCCGTCAAAAGATTCGACGCCCCTTAAGATCCGCAGGAGTGTTGTTTTCCCGGCGCCGCTCCTTCCAATGATGCCAACGATCTCCCCAGGATAGACTTTGAAGCTCACGTCCCGTAACGCTTGCACGACCTCGCCCGTCGAGAGCTTGAAGCTCTTCCAGAGATTCTTCACCTCTAAAATGGGTTCGACGCCGCTCATCTTACTATTTTTTAACTCTTTCCCTTTAAAGCGTTTGGCTCGTCACTTCAATGCTTTGAGTATGCCCTTTTCCATCGACACTAATTGCTCGCCTCTCCTCCGGAATACGAATATCTTCGCTCGAACCGTTCGACTAAGTGTGATGCAAGCAGAAGGGGGTATGCTTGAAGCCAGTGCGGTCCCATCGGAACTTCCCCGACTTCTACGACGGCGGAGCTGGAAGCAAGGAATTCCTTCGCAATTCCGTCTCGCTTTGATGAAGAGCCTGAGCCTCAGGGCGTCGCAAATCGGAAAATCTCGATTAGCTTGTTTGGCTTCTCATCGAACTCATCTGCTCTCTGAATAGGATTCACTGGTACCAAACCGCAGCATTCGATGTATCTCTGCAGTCGCCATTTTAGGCTTGCGGAGATGATATAAGCTGAGGAGAAACTCTCCGCTGCTCCCTGAGCCGCTGAAAAGTGTCAGCGCTCTGAAATCTCATCTCCCGCTACCTTGAGCATTCCTCAATTGGCGTCTATTCCAAAATTACCCATCCTACGTGATTCGAAATGGTTATTACCAACGCCCTACGTAGAGCAGCCGGGGGGACTCCAGCACGGAACCCCTTACGGAGACCTCCGCCCCAGAGGCGCCCCCGACAAAAAGTATGCAAAGGCATATATTGCGGGCTCTCATCCTCGGAAGGGACTTCCCGCATCGGTTAAATGCTGCAAAACGAGCATCCTTGAAGTGCGTCGATCTGATAAATTCAAAAGCTCCTTAGAAGCATGGTGAGGTCGCTTCGTTTGTTCATTTTCCCGATTTTGCATTCGTTCGGCATGCGATGCGCCACTCTCGGCAAGCAGGCTATAATGAAAGCGGGGGTGTTGTAGAGCGGAAATACCCGCTCTATGTGAGCTACTCCACGACCAAAGTCGGGAGCTTCACTTTAAGCCTCTCCACTCCTACTCCTTAAGGAGCACCGCTCCGGAGGCGGAGCTTCACGACGTGTTCAGGCGGCTCACCGCAGCCCCTGACCGCAGGGTATACCCACGACCTCGTTGCAAATCTGTATTGAATTCATAAGCTTTCTTAGCGACGTTCTGTAACTAGCGCAGGCTGCAGCCGGGTACCAGAGCAACGACTTTGTGGTCAACCAGTTTGTCTCGCAAGCATCCAAAAAGTTTCCTCGTCGCGCTACCACTTCACGACATGCAGGACGACGAACACGCCTTTCTCATGCGCTGCGGCGTCAGCCGCACCATCTCTTTCCGAAAAGTCTTCGCATTTTCAAGTATTTCGTTTGACAGTCGATGATGAGCTTGTACGAGGCTGTGGGTATATCCTGCGGTCAGGGGCTGTCGTGACCCGCCCGGCGGGGGGCGCAGCTTGTGCTGCACACTCCCCAACCTCCCGCGGTGGAAGCCCCTTGCTGAGCGAGGGGAGGGGTCACGTCCCGTCCTTAATTTTGGGTGTGCAGAACAGGCTTAAATGAAAAAGGTTAAGAGACTTTGAGGATGATAAGGAGGAGTGCTGAAGAGGATGAAAAGCTATTAATCCTGCCGCTTAACGACTCAAAACGCGTTTCGCAAGTATTATCGAACGACACCGCTCGCCGCATTCTGGAGGTGTTGGCGGAGGCGCCGCTTTCCGCTTCCGAAGTCGCAGCACGTCTCGGCTTGCCCCTGACGACGGTTCAATACAACATAAACAAGCTTCTCGACGCCGGACTCGTACGAGTAGAGCGGACGAAATACAGCGAAAAAATGCGAGAGGTCAAGATCTACGCACCGGCACGCAAGCTCGTTGTGATAGTGCCCGAACAGGCGAGGGCTGACAGGAGAAGCGTGATAGAAGCAGTGAACTACCCCTTTAAAGGGGCTTCCTGCTTCATCGAGGAGACTTGCCCCTCAATAACCGCCTTGGCGGTTACGAGGAGTAGAGGTCTCCTCTCCACAGGCTCAGAGGGTCGTCCCGACCCCGAACCTCCATTTTTTATTCTACAAGCTGAAATATAATCTCTGTAAGGGTCATCCATTGTCAATCCTTCAGATGTGCCTCTTGGGTTTACCTTAACCACTCTCCTACCAGCTCTTTCAGCCTTGTAGGAGAGCAATCTTACGAATTTGCCCCAAGAGGCATCCAGTATGCGTTGAGCTAGAGTTCTGCCAACTCTAACCATGTTTTGAATTCGTAGATCTTCGACGGCTATGACATCATAGTTGTCGATATAGAATCTACTAAGCTTGTGCAGGAAATCGTTGCGTTGGTTGACTAATTTCTCGTAAGCTTTGGCAAGCTTCATCCTCGTTTTCTCCCAGTTCTTTGAGCCTTTCTGCTTTCTCGATAGGTCTTTTTGGAGCTTTTTTATCCTCTTTAGTGTTTTCTCGTAGAAGTGAGGATTCTCTACTTGTCTTCCATCGGTGTCTGTGAGGAAGTACCTTACTCCAACGTCTATACCAATGACTTTGCCAGTTGGTGGTAATGGCTTTTGTTCGACTTCAGCTTGAACTATACCATACCACTTTCCAGACTTCGTTCTCTTGATGATTACGCCCTTGATTACACCTTCGAGGGGGCGGTGAATCTTAATCGGAATTTCACCGACCTTAGATAATACGAGCTTTCCTCTCTCAAAGTCAATCTTAAAACCAGACTGGTTGAAGTTTAGGGTTTTGAAGGAGTTCCCAGTTTTGTAGCGAAGCCAGCCAACTTTCTTTCCATTCTTCTTGAGCTGAGAAAGAGCTTTTATGTTAGCCCAAAGCTGATAGTTCACCATCTGCAGGACTTTAGAGTAAACGTTCCTTAGCTCTGGTTTTTCCTGCTTCAACTCAACTATGAGAGCTTGAGTGTCTTTCCGAGTTATCTTCCTGCCTTCTTTCCGAGCTTTGTTGACCTCTTCGAGCAGTTTGTTATACAGCCAGCGACATAACTCAAGCTGTTCGTTCAGTCTTGCTTCAGTCGTCTTTGAAGGATATATGCGGAATTTGTAGCTAATCAGCATCGTTTCCACCTTGCGATTCCACGTATTTCCTCAGAACATCTAACGTAACTTGTCCGGTTGTCGCTAAGAAGTATGAGGGAGACCAGAGGACTTTTTCCCACAGCCTCTCTTTCACTTCTGGGAACTTCCGCTTTATCTCCCTCGAAGTTATCGTTTTCAGAGCGTTGATGTATTTAGGGATGTTCAGAGTGGGTTTCGCCTTGAAGAGGATGCGGACGTGGTCGACATCGCACTCTATGGCAAGAACTTCAACCTTAAACGTTTCTGAAATTTCGTGAATTTTCTGCTTGAGAAAATCTATGATTTCATGATTTAACACTTTTCTGCGATACTTTACCACAAATATGAGGTGATAGTGAAGAGAGTAGACAGAATGAGCACCTCTGTCAAGTTTGTATTTCATGGTTATATGTTTTTCACCGAAACTATATAAAGCAGCAACAGGGAGTTAAAAAGATACTTAGGAATGCTAACTGCGGCTGGCGTCGCCGCTCTACTCTTGGACGCAATTGTGACGACGAGGTTGGAACAAGGGCTTAAAAGGATGGGGGGCTGGCTGCCGGTACCTGCGCCCACGGCAACACCGATGGCGAGGGGGTTGCCGACGTCGCCTGATATTACACGCCTTTCTTCCATTTCCGAGCATGTGGGCTTTTGGTTCTTCTTTGGCTGCGTTTTCGTAACCGTGTTGTTTGCGCTTTGGGAAGCTGCACGCTCGAAGAGGCTGCGCAGCAGCTCCGAAGTAACCAGCGAGGGGTGACCATCACATCACATCGCATCGGCATCGGCATCAGATCGGATTGCATCATCCGCTCCAGCAGGCTCATAGCGTCGTGCGACGCCGCCCGACACTCAGCCTCAAGAGAGCCTTCGGGGCGTGCCGTGCCTCCTCACACGATTTTAAGAGCGCAGGGGCTGCGGAGAATCGGGGAGCGCTCAGTCTCAGCCCCCGGCTTGGTGTGTCGCTACGGTGCGGTGGCGCGACGCGCCCGCACGAGCCGAGCCGATCGAAGCGGGGGGGCAAGAAGCGGGCGGACGAGGCGGCGAACGCCCGCCGACGAGCCGCTGCCACGGCTGGCGGCGGTCGTGATCACTGTAGTGTTGGCTGATAAGAACAGAAGCCAATATGAAAACATGAAAAAGCTTGCGAGCTGGGTTGCGGCGCTCAGATATGAGGACGTGCCGTCGGACGTCAAGGAAATGGCGAAGATGTGTTTGTTAGACTGGGCGTGCGTATCGGTTTATGGCGCAAGGTCACCACAGAGTAAAGTTCTCGTCGACATTTTTAGGGAAGAGGCGGGTAGACCCGAGGCTATGATCTTGGTGCACGGATACATGGTGCCATGCGGCAATGCGGCGATGGCGAATGCCGTGATGGCGGCTAGCTACGAGCTTTGTGACTCGCTATCTCCGCTAACGTTCCTGAGTCCGGGTGCCACCGTAATTTCTGCAGCGGTTGCCGTTGCAGAGCGCGAGCGTTGCGACGGCGAAGAGTTATTAACTGCGATAATTGCCGGTTACGAGGTATGCGGTCGAGTCAGCACCGTCTCCAAGACTGTAGCGCTGCCGCTTGGTGTCGTAGCGGCTGCTGGAAAGCTCTTGGATTTAAACGAGGACGAACTCAGAAGGGCGTTTGCGCTTGCGTCCCGTGTTGCTGCGACAGGCAACGCTACGCACGATAGCAGCGTCGGCGGCAGCAAGGCACTTACCGCAGGGATGGTGGCAAGGGATGGCATTTTTTGCGCCATTGCTGCCAAGAAAGGCTTTGACAGTGCTCTTGAGACGTACGACACGCCGGACGAAGACGCTGCCGCAAAGCAGCTAGGAGAGACGTGGGCGATGCGGGACGTGGGCTTCAGGTATTTTGGGTGTGAGCACTTTTTGCACGGTTATTTAGACGCTGCGCTGCGTCTTATGCGGGATTACGGCGTTAAAGCGGAAGATATTGAGGATTTGAAGGTGAAAATTCCTAGAAATTTTCCGCTTTTGAGGGAGGCGTGCAGTGATGCAAAGAAGATGCCCAGAAATCGGGAAGATGCGCGGGGGAGCTTGTCGTTCTGTCTGGCGACGGTGTTCCACGACGGGCACCTGCTCGACCCTGCGAGGCAACTCTCCGAAGAAAGGCTCAGGGATCGAAAAATTCTACGGTTGGCGTCTAAGCTTAGAGTAGAAGTTGACGAGAAGCTTGACGCTATAATGGAGAGGGGTGGTGTTTTGCTCTCGCCGCTGGATGTAAAGGTTGCTGGCAGAGCCTTTGCGATGGCAGCGCCGTGTAAAGGCTTTAAAGGCAACATTCTGAGCTATGAGGAGCTTGAGCAGAAATTCCTTGCATTGACGCACGATGTCATAACTGCGGAAGACTTAGAAGACCTTGTTCATGCAATAAATGTGATAGAAAACATAGACGACGTTTCGGACGTCATAGAGCTGCTTATTGCTGAAGAAGAGGAACAGATAGAGGACGAGGAGGCTAACTGAGATGAGTTTGGTGGAGGATTTAATAAGTGAAGTGGAGGAGTTAGAGGCGCCAGCGGAGGACGTGCGTGTCGGGTTGCGGTTCACCGCCGTGAAGATGCGGGGCAAGATAGGGCTGGCGTACACGTTCAAGGAGTGGTGTTCGCCGCCGAGAGCCGTCGGAAGGCTTATCGGCACGAGAACGGTGGCGCTCGCAAGGTCTTGGAACATGATAGAGGCGGCAGTGGGTTGCGCCAGCATTAACGCCCTTCTCGCATCAAAGCTCAAACCCGACGATTATGAGCGGCTGGAAATAACGCGGCGCCTGCTCAAAATGGCACCGAATTATGAAAAAATAGGGGTTGTTGGCAAGTTCCCGTTCGTGGAGGCGTTGAGGGGGCTGTGCGACGAGGTTTACGTTTTCGAGCGGCGACCTCTAGAAGGCACGCTCCCAGACGCCGCCACCGAAGAAATCCTGCCGAAGTGCGATCTCGTCGTCATCTCAGGCAGCGCCTTCGTGAACAAGACGCTGCAGAGACTTCTTGAGCTGAGTGGTGGCTTTACGGTCGTCATAGGTCCAAGCACGCCGCTCTCCAAGACCCTTTTCGAATACGGTGCCGATGTCATCGCCGGCGTCATCACGGACGACTCTCAAGTCTTGGACATCGTAAGCCAAGGCGGCGGTAGAAGGGAGCTGAAAGACTGCTTGGAACTCGTGTGCATGGAGAAATGAAAATTTCGATCGGAGGGGCGGCGAACGCTACAAAATGCAGCTAAGATGCACCCTGCGGGCTGCCGTGCCGTAAGAAGGGGAGCGGCTAAACCCGACCTGAGAGCGGTGCGATGCTGGCGAGCCGGCGGCGAGGCGGGGCAGGGTGGCGGCATCGAAGCATCCTAAGGAGGTTCGCGACAGTAACCGATAAGTTTATATAACCCCCCATCCTCCAGCATAATGCATACCCTCGGAAGTCCTCTCGTATGAGGGCGATGGGAGCCTGAGGGTGAGGCGTAGGAGGGTAAGCGGGCTGACCGCCCCCCGCTCAGGGCTGATGGGTGAGGCTCTGGGCGGCGATGACCGTAAGGGAGGCTACCCGGCGATGCCTGGTAGCCGGGGGCTGTCCTTCGTGGACAGCTTGAGAGCCGGCCTACCATGCCTTCATGTGAAGGTATGTTAGGCTGCGGCGACTAGGACGGACGGAATAGGGTGTGTGGTGTGATTCTGAACATGAGGTGCCGGCGGAAAATGCATCACACAAAGCATTTCGGCTGAATGGCTCGAAATGCATAACTTGCACCCTCCTATGGCATAAAGGGCGATGATTAATAGTTGCTGAGTCGCTTCTGCCCCAGTATCACGCTTTTCTTTGCAAACGGTTCGAGCCCCAACCTCAGTCTTGAATCCACGTACTCAAGCGCCTCTTTTTCGGTTTCAAAGACCTGCGGCTTGCGTTTGAAAGCCTGGCGTACGGTTTCTCTGACGACCCAGACGCCTAACGGAAGCACGTACCCCTCATAAACTTCCCTGAAGACGGCGACACCTGCTTGACGGCGGATGCGATGTAAGAATTCGGCGACAGCGAGCCTCGCAGCATAGTAGCCGCCGCCTTCCTGCGATGCGTATTGTTTCCGCCCTCTAAAGCTTTCGTACTCATGCAGGATTATGGGATTCGTCACGCGTTGCATTTGCGTGGCGTCGGCGTTTTCAATGCTCGCCGCTTCAGTTGCAGTCATGAGTTCCGCCTCGATTCCAACCTCGAAATCATCAGCAATAGCGGGATACCAAGTAGAGCCCGGCGCCCAAGCTTCAAAGTTTTCATACTCGAACGCTGAGGGGCGGAGCAGGATGACGAAGTGATTGTCCATATAGCACGCTTCATAGACACGGAATTCGTTCATCTGCGGGCGGTCGCGTACGTCGCGGATTAAGTGTTTAAAGACGATATCGTCGGTGGCGGTGACGCTCCATCTCGTCGGCACGAGCCTTCTCCTCGACGTAGGCGATGCAGAGCCGAGCGCTCCGGATGCAAATATCGTCGAGATTTTGTAGACATCGAGTCCAGAATCATAAAGCTTGCTGACGGCTTCCGCTGCTTTTAAGTCGTCAGAGACCACTTTTTCCACGACTCTCGGAATTTTGGGGTTCTCCACGACCTTAAGCTTTTCAAGAATTGCGGCTGCGCCGACGGGCTGGAGCAGGTCGGAGAAACGCATCCTGAAATAAGGCTCTTTTGCAAAGTTGAGTTCGACATCAACAGGCTGGGATGCCAAAGCAATCTCCTGAAGGGCGCTCACGAGTCTCCCCTTCGAAAAAACATTTTCACTCTTATCCGCTCTTAAGGTCAAACTCCTTAGCTCCAGAATGTTTTCGAGTTCGAGCCCGAATAAGCTTTTCGGATCTTCTAAGAGGCTGGCTTTTCGATCCTCCTCGATTGCGGCTATTGGTCCGACCTTCACATTAGGATAACCCGTCCTTCCGACAAATACCGAAATTGAAGGACCGAAAAACTCTTTTTTAACTCTCTGTTGCTGCTAAGTTCCCTTCCGTAAGGGAGGGGATACAGCAGGGGAGGCGGGAGGGGGAGGTAGGTGGTAAGTTTTTTATAGTTTCCAGCGAACATATTATCGCTACCGCAAGGTAGCCTAGGGCTGGGACGGCCCGAAGTTACGCCCGTGTGCGACCGATGACGGGATGAGGTCCGACACCGAAAAGGTGGATGAAGCGGGAAGCTCCGTCCATAAGGGCGGAGTAGTTCACTTCTCCTCCTTGCCCCATGGCGGCGGAGCGTGGCGAGTAGGGGACACGTCCGCCTCCCGCAAAGGTTCGCACCTTTGCAGATGACGCACAAACTGGGGGCGACCATTTAACTAAGTTTTCCCAGCTAATAAAAAGTGATGAGCGGCGACGAGGAGAGGAGTGTTGTAAGGGCGTCGGCGCCTGCAAAAACAATACTGTTCGGCGAGCATGCGGTCGTCTATGGGAAGACGGCACTGGCAGCCGCTGTCGAGAAAAGGGCGTTTGCGGTTGCGACGCCGAGGGGCGAGCCGGGTTATTTAATCAAAGCTCATGACGTTCCAAGTTTTGGCATGAGGGTTTTCATCAAAGATGAAAGTTATACAAGTGAGGCGCAGGGGCGAGAGGGGTTAAAATACGTTGAAGAGTGTATTTCTGTTTTCTAAGAGCGTT
>JAPHEE010000028.1:22055-23369 GCA_029259545.1 Candidatus Alkanophaga volatiphilum | reverse complement strand
CGCAGGCGCTCCAGACGCACCTTCAACATGAACATGCACATCTGTCCGCTCCTTCCCCTCTCTTTCACAACTCCTTAAATGTGATTCTTATAACTACACCGCCTCTTCTCGTGTATAATCCATATTCTGCTTCGGAAAAATCATCAAATCTCCTCATTTCCCGCAGTGATGCGCCCATCTTCGCAAGCAAAAAGCTCAATAATTTCTCCGCTTCCTCCCTGCCACGCTCAATTACGAAATGTGCGGTGCGTTTCTCCCGCTCCACTTCAACCTCTTCCTCAAACGCCTTGAACACTCTCACCGAGCCTGTCGTGAATTTCTGGCTTAACTCCTTCAGGAAAGCCTCCGGAGAGCCTTCAAAGCGTATGACGGTGCCCCCAAGTCCTAAGCCTTGAAGCGTTCCGCCGCCACTTCTTAAGCACATACTCAACACGCCTCCTCCCTGCATCATCTGCAGCCTCTACGACAATCGCCCGAACGCCCTCATCACTTACGCTATTTCCCCTCCAATCCTTAACTTTCAGCCACACTTAAAGTAACTTTCGTCCATATGAGCGTCTGTGAGGAGGAATGTCGTGACCCAATCAATGGGAGCGTGGCACTTCTCGACCTCCAAGGCTCCGGTAGAAGTGTCTTCAGGTTAGGTGAGGTCGCTCATCGATTTCCCATCTCTCATTCTCACAATCCTTCTCGTTCGCCTTGCGACTTCGGGGTTGTGCGTCACGACGATGATAGTCCTTCCTTCGTTGTTCAATTCTTTGAAGATGTCCATAATGACACCACCGACTTCAGAATCGAGGTTCCCAGTGGGCTCGTCCGCCATTATGATCTCGGGGGTCGTTCGCCAGCGCACGAGCGATCGCCACCCGCTGCTGCTCGCCGCCGCTGAGCTCCGACGGCTTGTGATACAGGCGGTCGCCAAGCCCTACCTTCTCGAGAAGGCTCCTTGCGACCTTCAAACGTTCGGCTCGACTCACGCCTGCAAAGACCATTGGAAGCGCCACGTTTTCGACGGCATTCAACGAGCGTATCAGGTTGAACTGTTGGAAAACGAAGCCTATGCGCTCTCTGCGGAGCTTTGCGAGTGCCCGCCCGTCGAGCTTCGAGGTGTCGACGCCATCTATCAGCACCCTCCCGCCGGTCGGCGTGTCTAAGCAGCCTATGCAGTGCAGGAGCGTGGACTTCCCCGACCCCGAAGGTCCGACGATCGCAAGAAACTCACGCCGTCGTACTTGCAAGTTGACGCCTCTCAGCGCATGCACCTCCACCCTTCCCATCCTGTAAACCTTCCTCAAGCCCTCAGCGAGGATCAGC
>JAPHEE010000028.1:15240-21309 GCA_029259545.1 Candidatus Alkanophaga volatiphilum | reverse complement strand
CGTCTCATAGGGTTGTAGATTCCCTATAAATACCTCTTCAGGGGAGAATTCCAAGTCTTCACCGCTCGCCCTGACGGAAACGGCGGAAACGACGTTCGCCCTGTTGTTTGCGACGACGAGCGTCAGGTGTTCGGAGCCAGTCGGCGAAATTTCGGACGGCACATCTTTTTCTATTTTCACACCGCTATATCAACTTCACCGGCATTGGAAAGCGGACGGTCTGCCCGCCATCCACGTCTATGACTTCAGGAAAGTCTCCACATTCTGCCTTTACTGTAAAGGAAGGGGTGAGCGTCTCGCCGGGTCCAAGGCGCCCACGTTCAGGTATTCCGGCTCGCGGGCATCTTCTCTTGTTGCCACGATGTTCCGACTTCTTAGCCGCACGCTTTCAATCCTTACGCACATGCTGCTCGTCACGGTCCTCGTCACCGTCGTCCGAATGCTCGTTGTGACCGTGCTCTCGGTTTCGGTCACTTGAGCGGCGTTCTTTATGGTAACCGTAATTGTACCCATATCCCCTGGCATCAGAATTTCCGGCTCCACCTTGTAATCAACTACCACGACTGCCGGCGTTTCAGCAGTTACCGTGACGACGATGAGCAAGAGACATACCGCCGTCGGCAACACCGCATGCCGCATTGTGATTACAATCCATATCCTCCTATTTCTTAGTTCTCCTAGCAATGCCTCAAGTTTTTTCAAGCGGCTGGACGTGAATAAGATGAATGCGAGCGAGTACCGTATATTTAAGGAAAACGCAGCACAGGACAAGTTTTGTTAAAAAATTTCTGGCGCTGCATGAGGAGAAACTTTTGGGTGCGAGTAGGATTTTGCTGAAGCCGAACATAGTTTCTTACGAAGAATATCCGACGACGACGCATCCTGAAGTGTTGCGCAGCTGCTTAGAATTTTTACACGAGCTTTTTGGCAAGTGTGAGAGCGAAGTTCCAGAAATCGTCGTGGCGGACGGTCCTGCGCCGGACGCTGGCGACTCGCAGAAAATACTGAAGGAGCATCCCTTGAGGGAAGTGTGCGACGAGTTCGGGGTGCCGCTCGTGGATTTGCTTCGAAGCCGGATGCGCAAAGTCAGGGGAAAGACGATGAGCTTCCGTATTGCAGAACAAGCGTTCACCTTCGACTTTATAATATCATTGCCTGTTTTGAAAGCGCACAAAGTAGCAACGCTTACTGGAGCTCTTAAAAACCAGTTTGGCTTCTTTTCTAGGAGAGATAGGGTGCTTTTCCACATGAAAATTGGGAAGCGACGCCTTAAAGACATACACAGGGGCATCGCTGAGATCAACACGGTGGTGCGTCCGAAAATTTTCATCGTGGATGCCGTCCGCACGCTAACAAAGGCGAACGAGCGGCGGCACGGCGGCGTCGTTATGGACCTCGGTTATATGCTGGCGGGTACGCACCCCGTTGCTCTCGACACTGTCGGCTTTTCTCTGCTGAAAAAGGTTATGAAAGAGCTTGAAGGTATGAACGCGGAGGACGTTCCGCACATAAAATGCTCGGCGGAGCTGCTTGGCATGCCGAAGGCGGAGATCGTGGAGCTTTGACGTTTCTCCTAGAGTTCCGAGCAGCGGCAAATGCTGAGTATTGTCTTTCCGGCAAACCGCAGGCTTTTAAGAGCAATTGTTGCTGCTAATTCCTGCCTTTTGAAAGCAGCAGGGGAGAGAGAAAGTGTTACATAAAAGCATTTATATATCATCCATCGCACCTATTACTGCTTGCCATGCGCCTAGGGGCAGGCGACCCGAAGTGAAGCCTCGCTGAGCCGCTGTCCGTGGCTGAAAGAGCTGGTGGGTGTATAACTGGGACTGGGAGGTAATAACTAATGCTATCTGCTTTAGAAAACCTAAGAAGAGATATAAGACGCAAGACTGAGACAGACTACATAATGCCAATCTGGCTCCCGTATTTACCGTACATATTGATCCTCATTGGAACAATTGTGATGGTGTTAGGATTTGCAGCATTCCCAGAGTTTGCAGCATTTTTCATATGGTCCTTTGTCCTGATGATAGCAGGTGAACTCATAAACATATATGTCCTCTACAGGTGGATAAAGAGGCGTAATGAGCACTTTAATAGAACAATACTGCTCTATGAGTCGTTCAGAGATTTCCTAAGCAACCTTAGCAAGAAAAGAGAGAAGGACATTAGTGAGATAATGTCACTGATAGATAGAGACATCCAGGAGGGGAGACTTGAGGAAACTGAGAGAAATGCTGTGTTATGGGCTTTGCTACCAATAATTCCATGCGTTGGAACTATATTACTGTTATATATCTACCACTTCTTAAACAAGGATTTTGTCAAGCATTATAGACGTGAAGCGGAGATTATTGATGGATTTAGAAAAGGATTAAAAGCCTTAGGTGTTGAGAAGGAATTACCCTCATTTTCAAGAGGATACAAATTTCCAGACAGAAGTACGGCACTATACATTGTTCTTTATATAGTTACACTTGGACTTTTTGGGCTATACTGGATTTACACACTAACTAAAGATCCAAATGAACACTTTAAGGAGCACGTTTTGATGGAGGATGAGATGCTGAAGTTGTTGGAGGAATTAGAATAGTCTTAATAAGAGTCACTACGTTCAGTGGTATTTCTTTCTCGTAGCGGTCGGCGGTGGCATCCCCAAGAATGTCCACGGGGTTGTAGATGCTTGCATGCGGCGGAAGCTCGTCTTTCAGCTTTCTTATCGTGCTGTCGCTGAACCTTACAAGTTCCAACACGTATTCGGCGCAGGCGTCCGCCGCAAGAACTCCCGGACCGCCCGCATTTGTCACTATCGCCACTTTGTCGTCTCTGGAATCTTTAGGAGGCTGAAGCCTGTGCAGATGTCAAAAAGCTCTTTAAGAGAATCTGCAACGGCGATGCCGGACTGTCGTGTGGCTGTCTTAAAAACCTCGTAGGAACCTGCGAGAGCGCCGGTGTGCGAAGACACCGCTTTGCGCCTTCCGCCGTCCTTCCGGACTTTATTGCGATTTATGGTGTTCCATCAATCAACAATCCAGTCTCCAATCAAACAACCCCATACTCAAAACAAATGTTAATTCATCTTCTATTCCAACGGGACAAAACCAAACAGCTTAAAATCAGAAATAAAGCAGAAATAACCGTGATTTTACTTTTCTCGGTGATTGGAATGAGGTTACCAGTTATACCAGTAAAAGGAGGCGAGAAGTGGAGCTATTATCAGAACAATAGATAAGCTCGAAACGAGGGAGAAAAACAGCAGTGAGGGAAGGAGGTCACTTACGTCTTTTAGCTTATGATGAGCGAACCCTTTTTGGCTCGCTCTTCAACTCGCCTCTTTTGAGCAAGTCACAAGCGAATATAAAGCAAAATCGGCACCGTTAACTAATTTTCGCCCTGATTTTATCCCTGTCTTCGAGGAGCGCCTCTGCGAGCTTTGCCTCCTCTTCGATCATGATGACGTTGCCCTTTCCGATTTTGGCAATGCGTTTCATGAGTTCGGGGTTTGCCGACGCCTGATTGATGCACACTGTCGAGATGGTAATGCCCTTCTTCACGGTCTTTATGGCTTCTCGAATGGCGAAGCGCTCAGGCGATGGATCCGGCGCCGTTGCGTCGCCGTCCGAGATCACGATGATATGTCTCGCGGCGGAACTCTTCTTATGCCGCAACAGCATCTCACGAGCCTTCCTGATGCCGTAACCGATGTTCGTGAATGCGTTTTCGTGCAGATCCAGCTCGATGACCGCCTTCATCACTCTGTAAGGATTGTCGGTGACGTCAATGACCTCTTCCGCCAGATTTGAAAACGAAACGACGCCCACCTTGTCCTTATACTGCAAGCTCGAAAGCGCGAGGGCGCCTGCCGCCTCTTTCGCGTACCACAGCTTTTCAAGCTCTGCCATCGTTCCTGAAAGGTCGATTGCGAGCACAATGTAGAGTTGTGTCCTTATGTCTCGAACTTGCACGCGGATGTCGTCCCTTGTGATCTCCATTCTCCTATTCCTGATGGCTTCTCGCATCGTGTCTTTGAGCGATATGTCCTTGTAACGGTCGCCGAGGTGATATTTGCGGACGCCAACGACCCGTCCCTCGCCGAGCGTGGACTTCTTCCCTGTACTGTGCCGCCCGTAGCCGAAGACGCGCGCGCCGCTCACAGTCCTCGGAAACAGTGACTCTAGAAGAACGATGATGCCTTGCCTCCCTATAACGAAGCCCTCTTTGCTTTTTTCAAGAATTCCGAGGTCTTCAAGCGTCTCAAGCGTCTCCTCAAGCGCACGAGCCTCAAGTTCCCGCACGAGCTGCTGCATTCGCTCTCGTAACTTCCTAGACTCCTCGATCTCTTCAAGCAACTCCTCAGTTAGCTCTTCCTTCTCCTTTTCCAGCACTTCTTCTTCAAGCTCCTTATATATCTTCTGGTAGAGCTTTGCGAGTTGCGATTCCGGATACCTCTTTATCCGCTTCAGCAATATGTCATAAAATCCGTATTTCAGCGGTCTGCGCACCCTGTCCTCCTTTGCAATTTCGAGTGCGATCGCTACGACGTCATCCCGGCTGAGCGTCACCCTACGCTTTTTCCCCAGCTCTAGGATCTCATCCACGATCTCTGAAATTACCTCATCAGGCGTCCTTGAAGATGCGTAATCATGAAGCTGAATCCGGTGCGGTAGCGCGAACAACGCAACCTCCTTGATGTCCGCTACCTCTAACGAGCGGCGGCTCACCACTGGATAAATGTCAAGCAGCTCTGCAAAGCTGATACCTGCCCGCACGCTTGCACCTCTCTTGATTTCAGGATGCGTCCTCGTTCTGTGCAGGATTTCGGCAACTCTCTCGAGAGCTTCGTCACGGCTTACACCGCCCTCTTTAGGCCTCACTTCACCTTCATGTTTGAGTACTCCTCTGAATTCCGCTTTTTTCTCGATAACTTCCTTCTCTTTGGTCTTTTCTTCGATGTAACCTAGTCTGATGATGTCGAAATGGTCGATGATATCTGTAGGCAGGACTTGGAAGACGTCTTCGGTACCCGTCGCAATTATCAGGACGTCGAGCGGAATCGGCTCGTCAAAGTGTCCCGTCGTGACCGCATCGCCTTCCAACGCCTGCATCAGGACGTTCAATGCACGCTCCTGCATCCTGTCTATGAAATCGAGGACGAGGACGCCGTGGTTTGCCCGCAACGCCTTTCCGGGCACGAAAGCTTTGACGCTCAGCGTTCCGTATTTCAGCGCCGCTTCTGGATCTATGTCGCCGATCAAATCCTCAGGTACGAGTTCCGGACTGCCCTGAACGCGCACGACCCGCTCTTCCGGACTTAAAACGATGGTCTCCTTGCGTTCTCCCTCCTTTTCTAGAGCTTCGCACCACGGGCAGCCTTCGTCGTCAGGATAACTCCGAATCGGGCAGCTCTTCACCACGGCTTTCGGCGACAGCAACCTTGAAACCCTCAGTGCTAATGTTGTCTTCCCAGAACCCGGCGGTCCCACGAGCAGGATGTGGTGGCCGGAAAGCAACGAGGATACGAAGTTCGCTTTCACCTCATCGTCCATCACCAGCCCCTCAAAGAGCTTAGCTTTTGCTGCTTTCACGTCTTTGAGGATTTCGTTCCTTATCTCGTCCCGCACCTTCATGCTCGTCTCCTTTCATATGTTGATGTTCAAACTATTTTACCTTCAGTCGCTAAGAAGGCTCGTCCTGAAGGCGGGATGAATTGGGGGGTTGGAGGCAGTTAATTTTCCGAAGATAATGTGAGTTCGGAACGAGCCGTGGGTATATCCTGCGGCGGGCTGCCGTGAGCCGCCCGACGGGAGCGGCGTTCGGCACGCCCCCAACCTCCCCCCGCAGAAGCCCTTGCTGAGCGAGGGAGGAGGTTCGCAACAGTCACCGGAGGGCGGTGGGAGCTGAGAGGGGGCGTGTGAGGGTAAGCGGCTGACCGCCCCGGCTCTGAGCAGCGATGACCCTAGGGTGAGGCTACTCGGCGATGCCTGGTAGCCGGGGGCGTCATCGTGACGGTTTTTAGCCCGCATACCCTTGGTATGTTAATGTGTGGCGACCAGGTCACTCATTCCTATT
>JAPHEE010000028.1:0-14862 GCA_029259545.1 Candidatus Alkanophaga volatiphilum | reverse complement strand
CTTCCTCGTGACAACGACCGAAGCCGCCGACCTCAGCCACTTCTCAACCTTGGATAAATCTACAACGTATTCCCCAAGACTACCGTTAAAATTCAAGAGTTCTATGAGCTGCAGCTTCACGGCGCCGCTCTCGCTCCCACCGCACTCACGCACGAATTCTATCATTTCCGGGACTTCATCGTCGTTGATGCCACGTAAGAGTACCATATTAAGCTTCACAGGTCTTAGACCGGCATCAACCGCTGCAAAAATCCCGTCGAGCACCTTTTGGAAGTTTCCTTTAGTTCGGGTTATGAAATTGTATTTCTCTTCATTCAGCGTGTCAAGGCTTACATTCACCCGTCGTAGCCCGGCGGCGGCAAGCTCCTTTGCGTATCTACGTAGGAGCACGCCGTTCGTCGTCATGGAGACATCGCTGAGCCCTTCGGGAAGTGATGTGATGATATCCACGATATCCGACCGCATCAAAGGCTCGCCGCCGGAGAACTTGACCTTACGCACGCCGAAGTGTTTGAGCGCGACGCTGACGATCGCTGATATGATTTCGGCGCTCATCTCATTTTTAGAGTCGGACGGCTCACCTTCGTTATGGCAGTAAAAGCACCTGAGATTGCATCGCCTCGTCACCGAAAAACGCAAGCTTCTTATCTCCCGCCCGTATCTGTCGACGAGCTTCTCCATCCTTACTCCCTCCCAGAGGTTGTGAACCACCCCGCCCTGACAGACGGGGCTTCCCGCCTCACGGAGAGAACTTGCCCCTCGATCACCTTCCTATACGGAATCACGAGAGGTAAAGGTTCCCTCTCCACGGGCGTTCGGGACCGTCCCAGCCCCACATCCAGCACGTTCAGGGAGCCGTTGTAATCTCTGTCCGCCTCCCATCCGCATTTCGGACAGACAAACCATCTATCTTTCAGGGAAAGATTCTTCACCACGTATCCGCAGTTGGCACATCTTTTTGAGGTGTTAGTGGGTTTAACCCTCACCACTCGCCTACCAGCTCTTTCAGCCTTGTAGGCGAGCAGTGATAGGAAATTAGCCCATGCAGAGTCGTGAATGTGCCTATTCAGCGTTGACGATTTACTTTCCACTAAACCCTTCACATCCAAATCCTCAACATAAACTACATCGTAATTGTTTACATAGTAGCGGGAAAGCTTGTGAAGAAAATCTAACCTCTGATTTTCGAGCTTCTCGTAGAGTTTTGCAAGTTTCAATCTTGCTTTTTCCCTGTTCTTTGAACCCTTCTGCTTTCTTGATAGTCGTTTCTGGACTTTCTTTATCTTTTCAGTTTTATCAATGAATTTTGGA
This sequence comes from Candidatus Alkanophaga volatiphilum, assembly GCA_029259545.1. Lineage (GTDB taxonomy): Archaea > Halobacteriota > Syntropharchaeia > Alkanophagales > B39-G2 > Alkanophaga > Alkanophaga volatiphilum. Next base: position 13,551 of record JAPHEE010000028.1, on the reverse strand, counting down.
TTTTCAAAAGCTATTCCATCAGAATCCACGCAGAAATGATAAATTCCAACGTCAATTCCAACGACTCTACCAGTTTCTGATAAGGGTTCTGGATCAACCTCAGATTGAACTATGGCAAACCACTTTCCCGTTTTAGTTCTCTTTACTATTACTCCCCTAATCTTACCCTCGATCGGTCTGTGGAATTTTATCGGAATCTCACCGACTTTTGAAAGAACGAGCTTTCCTCTCTCAAAGTCAACCTTGAAACCTGACTGGTTGAAGTTCATCGTCTTGAAGGAGTTTCCAGTCTTGTAGCGAAGCCAGCCAACTTTCTTTCCTCTCTTTTTGAGCTCGTTTAACGCTTTGATGTTGCTCCACAGCTGATAGTTTACCATCTGCAGGACTTTAGAGTAAACTTTTCTGGGTTCTGGCTTCCCCTCCTTCAGCTTTACGATAAGAGCTTGTGTGTCCTTCCGAGTTATTTTTCTGCCCTCTTTCCTTGCCCTGTTTACTTCCTCGAGTAAGCGGTTGTAGAGCCACCTGCACAGCTCAAGCTGCTCGTTCAGCTTCTCTTCGACTGCTTTGGAAGGGTAAATGCGGAACTTGTAGCTGATCAGCATTATCTTCACCCTGCGATTCTACGTATTTCTTTAGAACATCGAGCGTAACCTGCCCAGTGGTTGCGAGGAAGTAAGAAGGAGACCAAAAGATGTTTTTCCACAGCTTTTTCTTTACTTCTGGGAATTTTCTCCTCATCTCTCTCAATGTTATGGTTTTCAGGGCATTGATGTATCTGGGGATGTTTAGTGTCGGCTTAGCTTTGAAGAGGATGTGAACATGATCTACATCACACTCTGTCACAAGAACTTCGACATCGAAAGTTTCTGAAATCTCGTGAATCTTCTGTTTGAGAAAATCTATGATTTCGTCAGTTACAAATACTTCTCTGCGATACTTTACAACAAATATGAGATGATAGTGAAGAGAGTAGACAGAATGAGCACCTCTGTCAAGGTTGTATTTCATAGCTTTATGTCTTCATCGAAACTATATAAAACTTACCTCCAACCTCCCCCTCCCCTGCTCCCTCGCTCTCGCAAGGGGACTTAGCAGCAACAGAGAGTTAAACATAATTCGGCTCCGCTTCGCATTTACGACGGAAACGCTTGTCGGCTGACGCAGTGCTTGAAGAGGCGGCTTTGCTCGAGAGCTTTAGAGCGTGATGTTTAAAGCTTGACATCAATTTCATCGGCATTAGCCTAAATGGACTCAAGCCTTTTAATGATTTCAGCTGCCTCCTTCACGATAAGCGTCACAACTTTCTCGCCTTTCTCTTTCGTTGCTTTTGTGGCGTCGCCCATCACTCCGCTTTTAAGGAATTCGCGAGGGTTCTTTACGATGATGCCTTCTGGCATTTCAGGATGCTCGCAAACCGCTCGTTCCATCCTCACAGGTTGCCCAAAATACAACATCATCGAAGTTTCTACCTCGCCGGCGTGCATGTCCTGCCCGTCTTCTAACCCCAGCTCTGCCCATCGCTTTGATATTATGGCAGCGATGTTGATGATTGCTACTTTTGCGTCGTCATGGCGTGCTGAGATTTCATGAGCTGCAAGCTCGACGGCGGCGAGCTGCATCGCTCCGAGGTGACCGGGTAGGAACACGAAATTGCGGAAGCCGTGTGAGTATAAACTCTCGCAGACCTCGAGGAGCAAGCGACGTACGGTTTCGACGCTCACGCCAAGCGTCCCTGGGAACGGGAGCGTGGAGCGATGGACGCCAAAGCTCAGCGGCGGCGCGACGACGGCGTTCACCTCTGCTGCGACTCGTTTTGCGAGCTCGTATCCGATTATCGTGTCGGTGGCGAGCGGCAAATGAAAACCATGCTCTTCGGTGGAGCCGCAGGGTATGATCACGGTCTTCGTTGTCTTCAGCACGGCTTCAACCTCGTCCCATGTCATCCTTTCAAGTAACATCCTTTCATCACCCCCGTCTCCGCTTCAGTACTCGATCCCTTTCCTCGCAGCTAATCCTTTCTCGAATGGGTGTTTCACCATGCGCATCTCCGTGACGTAATCGCTCAGCTCCATGATTTTCGGCGAAGCATAACGTCCTGTTAACACGAGCTCCACGCCTTCAGGCTTGCTTTTTATCAGTTCGACGACCGCTTCCTCGTCCACCAAGCCGTAATACACAGCCATGTTTATCTCATCTAGTATGACCACGTCGTATCTGCCGCTTTTCATCGCCTCTTTTGCGTATTTCAAGCCATATCTTGCAGAAAGCTTGTCCACCTCTTTTGCATGCCGCCCCACGAAGCCGGCGCCAAACTGCACTACAGTGAAGTTTTTAATTCTCTGTGCCGCAATTATCTCTCCGTATTCTTGGTTTTCAATTCCTTTTATGAATTGAACCATGAAAACACGCATGCCGTGCCCGATGGCGCGGAGCGCCAGCCCTAAGGCTGCGGAAGTCTTTCCCTTGCCGTCTCCGGTGTAGACGTGCACGCACCCCTTTTCTAATTTCATTTCAAGTATTTTTCAACAAGTGGCTTCAGCCTCTCAAGGACATCTGGCGGGATGTGTTCCCTAGCGGTAACTATCGCATCTTTCAATGCCTCGCCGCACTCACACTTCCGCTCCGTGGGTATTCTCGGAATCGCCTCCCTGAGCACGGCTTTCACCGCCTGCTCGTTCTTGCGCAGGTTTTCGAGGATCAGTTCCGCCGACACTTCCTCCTCGCCGCTCCTCCAGACATCATAGTCGGTGACGGCGGCGACCATCGCATAGCAGATCTCAGCCTCTCTTGCAAGCTTCGCTTCCGGGATTGCAGTCATGCCGATGATATCGAAGCCCATTCTCCTGTAGAATTCGGACTCCGCTCTTGTCGAGAACTGTGGTCCCTCGATGCAGACGTATGTGCCACCGCGGTGCACCCTACGACCAAGCTGCTCGATGACGTCTGCGAGAATTGTGGAAAGCTCCGGGCAGAACGGGTCAGCAAAGCCGACGTGCACGACGATTCCTCCCTCGAAGAAGGTGTTTTTGCGGGACTTCGTCCTGTCGAATATTTGGTTCGGAACTACAAGGTCGAGCGGACGGATTTCCTCCTTGAGGCTACCGACTGCCGACGCCGCAATGATGCGGGAAACGCCGAGCTTTTTTAACGCAAAGATGTTCGCCCTCGCGTTTATTTCTGTCGGCGATATTCGATGCCCAGCGCCGTGCCGTGAGATGAACGCTATTTTGCGTCCGGCATACTCGCCGACGACGACCTCAGCGACGCCGAAAGGCGTATCGATTTTGAGTTCCTCCCGGGCGGAGAACATTTCGACGTCGTAAATGCCGCTGCCGCCAATTATCGCGATTTCAGCACGCATTATCATCCCCCGTAAAATCTATTTTATCCGTGTTCAACATATTTGAAATTGTTTTGGGGTTGCGTTTTTATGTTGGAATCGAAACCAAAAAACCTTATGCGTGTCTTGGGAGTCGACCTCGCAGGTGGCGAGCGGAGTATCACCGGGCTTTGCCTACTGCTCGTCAGAGGCGGCTCTGAAGAGCTGGATAATGAGTGCGTGGTGGAAGTTCTGAAGCTGAGGTCGGTGCGGACCGATGTCGAAATCTTGGACTTTGTGGTGGCGAGTCGCCCGAAGGTCGTAGCCATGGACGCACCGCTCTCTTTCCACGGCGCGCCCTACAGGGACTGCGATGTCGAGCTTCGTAAGTATTGCAGGCTTTTGCCTCTGACGTTTTACGGGATGCGAGTGCTAGCGGAGCGGGGAATGCGGCTTTCGGACGCCATACGGGAGAAGACGGGCGCTGAGGTCATAGAAGTATATCCTTACGCCTCCGCGAGGTTTCTCGGCATAAGTGATGCAGACGATTTGAGGAAATTCATGAACTTTGGAAAGGAGAGCATTAAGAACAAACATGAGTATGATGCTGCCCTCTGCGGTTTGACTGCTGCTTTCTATCTTAGAGGCGGATATAAAGTCTTCGGCAAGCAAGATAGGATAATAGTGCCCTCTACGGGTTTCCCAAACGAAGCAGAAAATTGGGGGTGAAAGGGGGGTGGATAAAAAGGAGTGGGCTGCGGCATCAGCAGCGACGCTCGTCAAAGATGGCATGGTCGTGGGCTTGGGAACCGGTTCAACGGCGGAGCTTGCGATCCGTAAAATCGGTAAACGTGTGAAGGAGGAAGGTTTGAAAATCTTGGCGGTCGCCACGTCATTACAGTCCGCCCTTCTTGCGGCGGAGTGCGGAATTACGCTGACGACGCTTGATGAACATTTTCCTTTGGACATCTGCATAGACGGCGCCGACCAAGTGGACAGCGCCTTAAATTTACTGAAAGGGGGCTGGGGCTCACATACCAGAGAGAAGGTAGTAGCAGCGGCTGCAAAACGTCTTGTAATCTGCGTGGACGACTCCAAGCTCGTAGAGCGGTTGAACAAGGCGGTTCCGTTAGAGGTACTGCCCTATGCTCGGCGTGTGGTTTTCGAGGCTGTGCAGACGCTCGGCGGCACGCCTAAGCTACGGACGCATGCTTTTGCAAAGGGCGTCGCACCATTCTTCACAGAGCACGGTAACATGATCATCGATGCGGACTTCGGCGAGATCGAGGATCCGAAGGAGCTCGGCGCCAAGCTTTCCGAAATTCCAGGAGTCGTCGAGCATGGCATTTTCACGCTCGCCAAAAAGACGGAGGTGCACGTGGGTAGAGACGGCGGCGTTGAAATTCTGAAGCCGAAGCGTTGATTAGAAGTTACAGTAAAAAGAAATAGCATGCTTACCGGCAGTCTGGAAGCTTGGGCGCTCGCAGCCGACGAACTTGTGGTCGCGGTGCTCATCTTATTCTTCTCGCTCTTGCTTGCATCCTTGCTTTACTTCGCCTTCAAGAAGTACGCTGCAAAAGCTGCTGAGGAGCGTCGTAAAAGTGTTGCGGGAGCTCTCGCCTTACCGGTATTCCTCAGCGTCGTCCTCGCAGGTGCTTACCTTGCAGTGCTTCGCTTACCCCAACTTGTCATCGTCGTCATGCTTCTCAAGGTTCTGGGCGTGTTCGTCGGCGTGTTCGCAAGCATCCGCCTGATAAGTGCTTTGGTGGAGTGGTATGCGAGAGAGCACGTCACCTACAAAAGGCTTGTTGGAGTGCGGCGGATCGTGAATGCGTTCATCTACGTAATTGCCATCATAATAGTCATCAGGCTTCTAGGATACGACGTGACGGCGCTCATCGCAGGCTTCGGCGTGGGTGCGCTCGTCGTCGCCCTTGCGCTGCAGAGCACGCTTTCTAACTACTTCGCAGGCATCTACATTACGATGGAACGCTCCATAAAGATAGGCGACTACGTGGAGCTTGAGGGCGGACTCAGCGGCTTCGTCGAGGAGATAACGTGGCGGAGCACCAAGATACGAACGCTCCTCGACAACCTTGTCATCATCCCGAACGCAAAGCTTGCGGAGAGCATAATCACGAATTATTACGACCCGACGAGGGAGATGAACATCAGGATAGACTGCGGCGTGAGCTACGGCTCCGACCTTGAAAAGGTGGAGCGTGTGACGCTGGACGTTGCGAGGCGGGTGCTGCAGAGGGTGAGCGGTGGCGTGGAGACCTTTGAACCTTTAGTGCGCTTTAACAACTTCGGTGATTCCAACATAGAATTCACGGTCATCTTGCGGGTGAAGAGCGTCATCGACCAGTATTTGGTGAAGCATGAGTTTATAAAAGAGCTGACGAAGGCTTACGCCAAAGAGGGCATCGAGATCGCATACCCCTGCCGCAACATCTTCTTGCGAGGATGACCTACACTCTAAGACGAGGCGTGAAGCCCCAAGGGCAAGCGTCACACCTCCTGCGGGCTGGAAGCCTCTAGGGGAGGAAAGCCCGCTTTCCGAAACATTTTTATTCCCTCCTTCTAATTTTCCACCGATGATTCGGTAGCTAAATGCTGACCGAGGACGGCTCCTGACCGAGCCGTATGCGGTCTCCGCAAGCCCGCCCGTTCGGGCGTTCCCGTGTCGGAACCCTCGCCCTTAGGGCGGGGAGGCAGGTCAGTTGCCTAAGCATCGGCTGTGGACTCGTCATCTATCGCATCTTCGTCCTGTGTAGCTAGCCGTCTGCATTTCTCGAACGCAAGCATCTTGCCTCTCTCGTAAGATTCACGTAAGGCTGCCCAGATCTCTTCGTCCTCCAAAATTTTCCAGAGGATACGTTCCCGCTGTTTCTGTTCCTTAACTACACTTTTCAGCCATGTTCTTATCTCTCGCTGCAACTCCACCATTCTTGCATGCTCCTCGTCGATGAGGTTTTCAAGAAGCTGCCGCAGGTATCTTGAGGCTGCGGGGCTGCGTCCCTGCGTCGAGACTGCGATTAAAATGTCGTTACGGCGCAGCACTGCCGGAAGTAGTACGTCGCCTGGGCGGTCAGCCCGATTTACGAGCTTTTCATGTCGTCTTGCGAGTTTTTCGACTTTTTCATTGATTCCGGCGTTATCGGTTGCTGCCACTACGAGGAACGCCTCCCGTACGAGCGATTCAAGTTTTGCAGAGGAATTACTGTCGGCGACGTCTAGATGCACAAGCTCGACAGATTCGTCCGCTGCGAGCCTTTTCAAGCCTTCAGTGAACTCCTTGGCAACGACGGTCACGGCGGCGCCCTTGAAGAACCTTGCCTTGCGCTCGCCAACGTCGCCCCCGCCGACGATCAAAACTTTCCTACCTTCAAGATCCACGATAAGTGGGGTCCATGCCGTCGCCACTACCACGGCACCTCCTTCCGTCCGAGTTTGAATGCCACGTAGTTCGTTGCGAGGTGGATGGGCGGTGTGAGCACGAGTACCCAGAAGATCACGAGCGGTGTGAAACTCGTGAAAAACCACTGACGTGCGAATAAAAACGTCAATAACATGGCGCCAAAGACAAAGTCCAACTGGTCCACGATGGGCAGCGGCTCACCTCTTTTTATCCTGAGGCGGCGCTTTAGGAAGCTGCCTGCGATGTCACCGAGCATCGCTCCACAGGATAAGTACGTCAAAACGACAAAAAACTGCGGAAACCCGCCGAACGTCGTATGAGGTCCAAAAGCAGAGTCGGCGCCGAAACCGAAGCCGAACACGCTCTCAAGCAGTACTTGCAGCAGCCCGACGGCGATGCCGCAAGCGACGCCCGTGAAAAAACCCTCGAATGTCTTACCGTCGCCAAGTATGCGTTCACCGAAGAGCGAGCGCCCCAAGTCGATAGGCGTCCTCCCGCCGAAGAACGCTGCACTCCCGTTTGCCGCGTACGCTGGCAGGATTGTCCAGAGTGCCTCCACAATGCTCATGAACATTACTTAGACCTCCTGCCCACTCTCAAAGAAATTTCGATAACTATATATAGGGGTCTTCTAAGGCTTAAGTTGGAGGTGAAAAGGGATGAGAACGCTCCGAGTGTTGCTCTTGGCATTGTTTGTCGGCATGTTGCTTGTGGGCGTGTCCTTGGCTGCGGAGGAGGCGGCTGCGGGTGGTCCTACGGAAGCTGCATGGATTGCATTGGCGACGGCGATCACGATGGCTGGATCGGCGTTTGCTTCGGCGTGGGCGATAGCAGCCACGGGAACTGCGGCGTCGGCGGCGACTGCCGAGAAGCCTGAGGTCTTCGGTCGTGTCCTGATATTCGTGGCGCTTGCGGAGGCGGTTGCCATTTACGGACTGCTGATAGCATTCATGCTCTGGACGAAAATCAAGGTTGCGTGATGCCACAAGCTGAGACCGAGAGCAAAAGGGCAAGCGAGAGGGAGGAAGAGGGAAACTTCCTCAGGAAGTTGTGGAGAAGGGCGAGGGAAAACATTTTTTTGCAAGCACTCCCTTATGCGGCTCTTATTTCCTCCCTCACAATCATAGGAATGTTCTTCGGTTACGAGCTAGCGGCAGGACGCAGCGAGATGCTAAGAGCGTTAATAGCGTTTTCGCTTTCCATGCTCGGCTTCGTCTCTGGAGTGATAATCTCTTATATCGTTGTGAGAGTCAAATACGGGTGAGGTGGCAGGATGAGTTTGCTCAAATACGCATATGTTTATGTAAGGGCGCGGGCGAGGATGAGCTACCTGCTTGGTGAGCGTGAGCTGAGGGGCTTGATAGAGGCGCGGGGCATGGAGGATTTCATATCATCTCTCATGGACTCCCCTTACAGAGAAAAGCTCTCGAGGATTTCAGTGACGAGCGCGCGGGACGTGGAGCTTGCGCTGATGGAGGATTTGATAGACCAGTATCTTATGGTAATTCGATCTTCAAAGGGCGAGGTCAGCGAGTTTTTCAAGGAGCTTCTGCGGCGGCTCGAAGTCGAGAACTTGAAAGCTATTTTGAGGACGAAGGCGGCAGGCATCGCAGAAAGACCGCCGCTCTACCCCGTTGAGGATTTTTTCAAGCGTAGGCTCAGCAGACTTCTGGAGGCTGAAGACTTAGAAGCGGTAGTAAGACTCGTCGAAAGTCCTTACAAGGAGGTTCTCGAAAAAGCGTTCTTGGAGTATCGAGAGAGCCGTCGTGTTTTAATCTTAGAGAACGCTCTTAACGAGGAGCTTTTCAAGGCTATTTGGGAAAAGGTGGAAGCACTTTCAGCGGAGGACAAAGAGCTGGTAAAAAGGGTTTTGGGAGCGGAGTTTGACATCACGAACATTATGACGCTACTGCGGTGCAAGCACGAGGACATCGAGCCGAGCGAGATCCGCAGATATCTGTTGCCTTACGGGTATGCGTTCGACGTAGAGGCGTCGGCGGTCAAGGACGCCATTATGGCTGAGGGCGTGAGCGCAGCGGCTCTGCGGCTTGCGGAAGCTGAGGCTTTCAAGCATTATAGGGAAGCTTTGCAGCGTGCTGCCCATGAATACGAGACTGAGCGCTCGCTGCTGCCTTTCGAAGCTGCTTTGCGCAGGAGTTTCTTCGGCGTCGTGCGTGAGATTTTGCGGGGATACCCGATGAACATCGCCACGGTCATTGGCTTTCTACTGCTCAAAGAGTTCGAAATAAAGAATTTGCGAGCTTTAGCAGTGCTTAAGGAGAACAACGTGCCCGTAGAGGAGATAATGAAAGTGATTGTGGTCTAAGTCCCTTATTTATAACCTCGTCGTGATCCCAAAATAACGGTGCTCGCTAGCAGGAATAACTGTATACGTGCATTGCTTTAACAAAACGAGGTTGATCTTGGAAAGCTTGGTATCGAGGCTGCGGCTATAAAAGCGTAGGTGTTGCATGCTAAGCCCTCGCGGCATCCTGCAAGGCAGCCGATCTCTCTCCTCATAGAGGCGGGAGGCGTCACACCTCCTGCGGGCTGGAAGCCTCTAAGGGGAGGAAAGCCCCCGAAACATTTTTATTCCCTCCTTCTAACTTTTCGATGGTTCGGTCAGCTAAATGCTGACCGGACGGCTCCTGACTGACCGAGCTGATGCGTCTCCGCAAGCCCGCCCGTTCGGGCGTTCCCGTGTCGGAAACCTCGCCCCAGGCGGGGAGGCAGGTCAGAGCTTATATTCCGGCTCCATGAAGTAGGGTTTCGGCAGATCTTCAGGGTATTCCGCATCGGTTATGCGGATGCCTGCGCGCATTGCGTAAAAGAAGGCGCCGCCGAAGACTTTTTCATAGGGGTAGCGGCCTGCGAACGTTTGAATGACTAGAAAGTCGCCGCCACGCTCATCTCGCTGGAGGAGCACGCAAATGACGTAGGGGCTTGTGAACGTCGTTGTTACTAAAACATCTTTGCGGGGTCTCACTATGTAATAATACCCTTTAAAGCGTGCTTCTACCTCATCAAGCGTCTTCGCCTCTGCAAATTCCCACTTGAAAACCAAAACATCTTTTATCGGCAAATCCTCCAACTTCATCGTATATTGTTTGTTTTGTCTAGTTAAAAGCCTACATTTTTAAGCGTATTCTCTAGATACCCATTGTGAAAATAAAAGCGAGGATTGCGCTCGAGGATGACGACCCACGGACGCTGGCGGCGGCGCTGAGCCCTGACGACATGGAGGGCATGCGGACGGTCGTCGAGAGCGGCGGCGTCGTAACTTACTTCGAGTCGGAGAAGATAGGCTCGCTTATATTAAGCGTCGATGACTATCTAATGAATGCAAAAGTGGCGAAAGACGTCGGCGCAGTTTTGAAAGCGTTGGAGAAAGGGCGATGAAGGACGTGCAATTTCGCTTTGAAGGGGTTTTGAAGTGTAGTACAGAGCTTACGGGGGAAGCCGTCGAGGTCATATCGGAGCTCATAGAGTCTGCAAACAGAGATTTGCTGAAGCGTGGTGTGCCGCGGAGCCTCGACCGCCAAGAGCACGGGGCGGAGGTCGAGAGCTGGGAAGTGAGCGGTAAGGAACTGCGCCTTAGGATAAGGTCAGACAGGTACGTCAGAGCGCATGACGCTGCTCTGCGACTTAAGAATGCGCTCGCAGGGCGGCTTGGACGCCTGAAGATAGGAGTGAGAGGGCTTGAAGTCGAGAGTTTCGAGATAACGGCGGATTGGGACCTACCGGAGGCGCCAAGAATGCCCAAGCTTTTCGTGGAGAAGATAGAGCTTGATGACGGGAAGATAACGCTCAAGTTGCGACTGGAGAGTGAAGCGGACCTCAGGAACCGACTGCCCGATCGAATTTTGAGGCTGCTGGAGGAGAAGCGGGAGCGTCTCGAATGGCGTGGCAAGGAGGAGCACTGGGAACTCCTTTGGGAGAGTCCAGAACGCCCGACGTTTTTCGACAAGGACCCGACGCAGGAGATGGAGCGGCGAGGCTGGATCCGGCACGGCGCCGCCCGCGGTCAGTGGATTTACGGGCCGCAGGTGACGAAGATTTTCAGGACTTTTGAGAAAATCATCGAGGAGGAGATTTTGAAGCCTTTAGGCTATGTCGAGATGATTTTCCCGAAGCTCGTGCCATGGGAGGTCTGGAAGCGTTCCGGACACGCACGGGCGGTGTATCCCGAAATATACTACGTTTGCACGCCGAAGACCAGAGATCCGGAGTTCTGGGAGGACATCATGGACTACTTTAAGATCACGGGTGAGGTGCCGACCCACATGATCATGGAGCGTATCGAGAACATAGGCGGTCTTTGTTATGCGCAATGCCCACCCTTTTGGGTTTTCTTGCAGGGGAGGATTCTGAGCGACTCTTGCCTCCCCATATGCGTTTTCGACCGCTCAGGCACTTCACACCGCTACGAGAGCGGCGGCATCCATGGGATAGAGCGTGTCGACGAGTTTCACCGCATCGAGCTCGTGTGGCTTGGCACGAAAGAGCAAGTCGTCGAGCACGCCAGAAAGCTCGAGGAGCGCTACACCTACGTCTTCGAGGAGATTTTAGAGCTGCGGTGGCGTAAAGCATGGGTCACGCCATGGTTCATGGCGCAGGAGGGGCGGCTTGGACTTGCCGAAAGGAAGGAGGTCGGCACCATAGATTTTGAGGCGCTCCTCCCCTACAACGGGAAGTGGTTGGAGTTTCAGAACCTCAGCATCAACGGCGACAAGTACCCGAAGGGCTTCAACGTGAAGCTGCAAAGCCGCCGTGAGCTCTGGTCTGGCTGCTCCGGCATCGGCTTGGAGAGATGGACTGCTGTTTTTCTAGCACAAAAGGGCTTTGATGCTGAAAAGTGGCCGAAAGGCTTCAGAGAGCGCGTCGGTGAACTCCCTGAAGTTTTTAAGTTCGTGTAAGGGGAGGAGAAAAGAATGAAAGACCTGATAAAGAAATTTCTGGGAGAGGAAGATGAGGAGATACTGGAAGCATGGATGCTTTATCTCGAGTACGCAAGAGCGGCGAGCAGGCGTGGTGGGCTTAGCCGCATGCAGCAGGACGCCGCTCGCCGCAAACTTCAAAGGTTTTTGAGGGAACGTGGACTTGAAATGTTCGATTCTGACGACGGCTTGAATATCGACGAGATCGCCATAGCGGGCTCGCAGGCAGAGATGCGGGAGCACGCCGTGAACTTCTGGGACATCGTGCTGCTTGCGGAGTATGAGCCGCTGTGCAGAGCTTTACTTTCGGAGAGCCCCGCCGCCGACCTGAGGGAGACGCTGCTGTCGTTCCTGATGGGGGCGCCTGAAGAGGTGAAAAGCAGGTTCTTCGCGAGGGAAGAGGCTGCGGAGCGTGTTCTGAGAAAGGTGCTCGATGAGGAGCCGGCGGAGATAAACGTGCGTCGGGCGCTTATCGACTTTTACCTCAAAAAGGGCAGGCTTGAAGATGCTGAAAACGAGTACAAACGCCTTCTGGAGGTTAGAGAGGAGCCCACCTTCTGGTATGGCTACGCATCTCTTTTGGAAGATCTAGGGAAATACGAGGAAGCGTTACGAGCTTACGAGCGAAGCATCTCGCAGGGTGTGCCGGAGCACATTTATAAGCATGTGAGAAGCTGCATGAACAGGGTGGAGAAGCTCATGCGGCTCGGGGGCGAGAGCGAGGATGCACGCCGCATAAGGGAGTTCAAGACGGCGATGGACCTCATGGCTAGGATCAGGGAATTCGTGATGAGCGGCGGTCTTGAGGCGGAGTTCAAAAGGGCGTTTTCTGAATACAAGGCGGTGACAGGACGGCGAAGCTTGAGTACGCAAGAGATTATGAATCTCATAGATTGGTTTGCGTTTGAGCGTCGCCTCCCGAACGGCGAGACGCCAGCAACGCTGTATGCAAAAATACATGGACTCGACGAAACTCTTAGAGAGAAGCTTAAAAATCTACAGAACAGCATAAGTGGCGTCTTTGAAGTCGTGGAACTGGATGCTGACGCATTAAAGCTTGTCGTAAGGGAACTGATCTCCGACCGGAAGTATTTGGTGATTGCAGACCCTGAGGGTATAGAACGGCAGCAGACGTTTCAGGGAAAGCTGGTGCCGTGGGGAGATTTCTATGTGGTCAGCGGCGCAGTCATCCACACTAGAGAGGCGAGTGAGAGGCTGAAAGAGGCTGCAGAAAGAATGAAAAGCGGCGAGCTCTTAAGGGAGGTTACAGAGGCACAAGCGGAGATACACAAGCGTTTTGTGGAGTTTTTCGGCGGCGAAGAAGCGCTATTCACGAGCCGGCGGCAGTGCGAGCGCGAGCTGAACCGCTTCGTGCGGTGGCACATGTTTGAGAAGGCATTGCCGTCGGGAAAGACACCGGCGAAGCTCTACGAGGAACGCTACGGCGAGAAGCCGGGCGTGCGGCGGGTGCGGCTGCCGCAAGCTTTCGACGCCACGAATGACATCGGTGTGATAAGCGACCCGAAGCATGGTATAATCATCGTCCCGTATTACGGGCGCCTGAAGCGCCTTTTCGAAACTGCGGACGACGAGGAGCTTGAGGCGCACAGAAATTATTTAAAGGACGCCCTCGAGAGTGTCGAGCCCTTCGTCTTAAAAAGGCTGATCGAGGGCAACGTAGGGCGGGCGGCGAGCATTGTGAGCAAGATTTTCGGGGTGGAGCTGCCGTCGTCGTCGGCGTCGTCGGCGTCAGCGGCGGCGTCGGCGGGTGCGGATCGTGAGGCGCTCAAGAGCGAGATTTTCGAGGTGATGCGAGAGCGGCGGGGTGCGGACTGGGACAGGGAGCCGGTGATGCCGCTGATGCCTTCTAGTAA
>JAPHEE010000027.1:23054-28588 GCA_029259545.1 Candidatus Alkanophaga volatiphilum | reverse complement strand
GCAGAGTAGTCACCATCATACTCGTAGTCCGCCTCTGGCGTCACATCTACTATCTTTGTGGTCTCAACGCCTGAAAGAGAAAGTTCAACTCTACCATAGTCATACTTTTCTTTCAGCACCGCTGGACTGAGTGATAGCGTAATCTCCTTCGCCTCGAAAGGCGCACAATAGCTTGGTGTCGCATTTGCTGCTGGAATGGTTACAAAGGGGTTTACTTCAAGTCCTGGGAGATTGAACTCTGTCCATATGTACTCGTCAGTCATATCAGATGTATCGTAGGTTAGTGATAGTTCTCCAGTAGCATCATTATAATATATTTCAGGAATGTCTCCCCATTTATACTCAGGGGTTATGCCAACTGGGAGCTGCAGATCTATTGTTACTTTATCAACTTTGACATTGTAGAGGTCAAGACTCACAGCCATCCGTGGTGTCCGTTCTTTTATTAACTTTCCGGGTGCTAGGTTATACCAGTAGTACTCACACACGTGAACGTAGAGACCTGGAGGTTTCGGCACTCGCTTTAGCCGCTCCAACTGCATCTTACGAATTTGTAGCATTTCTTCATGCTCTTCTCGGACGGAATATCCCACCGCTGGATCATCAGCATCAAGGTGAGGGGCTTTTTCCACGCCTTTGCCTGTTGCGGCCATCGCTGTTCCAAGCGTCGTCACCATAATTAGGGACAACATCACGATTACCACTAGAACTACAGAGGTGGAAGTCCTCGTCATGAGCATGTAGACATGTGTACCGCTAACGATGCTTATAAAGCTTTTGATGAATTCTGGAAGATCAATTAAAACGGCTGTGGACTATCAGCTCGATGTTCCTGATGATCGACTTGACGACGTGTCTTGCCCGCTCTGTCGCATCAGGATATTTCCGCACCAAGTCCGGGTCGTTGATCCTACGCAGAAATACCTGAACGATGAACCTTTCTGACAGGTTGTACATCCTTGCGACCTCCTTGAGGCTTGACAACGCTGCTACCACCGCCAAAGTCCGACCCTGAGCTACGTGCGACATTGCTCTCCCAAGCCCAAAACCCCGCAAATAACTCACGTGCAAGCCGCCAGCGGCGGCGACGTAATTGCCAACACTTCTGATAAAGTTAAGAAACCAAAAGAATGATGCAGGAATTTCTGGATAGGATTATCGTGAAGGCGGTTCATAAGCCCAAGACTATAAATGCATCTCCGAAGATCTCTGAAATAAGGGAGTATTGTGAGGAGATTTCTCGAGGTGCGAAGGCGTTCATTTTGTGATTGCAGAAACGATAAGGTTTTCAAGCACGGAGTTCGGTGTATACCTAGAATTCAGCTACTTCGGCGACTGGAGCCCCGAAGTTTATGAGCAGACGCTAAGAGAGCTTGTGATGCTGATAGATCGCACCCGGCGCTCGATGTCGAAAGCGTGTTCGCAGCCAAGGAAATACCGAGGAGCAAATTAGGCTTAAGTCTGAGGATCAAGTTCTTACAGAATGTCGCTACGGAAGCTCCCACTTCAGTGGGGAGATGAAGTAGGGGAGGCGGGTGGAAGTTTTTATACTTTACCTGTACATGCTGGAGCGGGGCGGAGGCTATAGGCTCCGGCAGGCTGCGGCGAGCCGCCCGGAACTTAGGCTCCGAGCGGTGCTATAAGGCGGAGCGGAGAGGCTTAAAGAAGCCCCGCACTCCAGTCGGGAGCGGCTCACAACAGCGCTAATCCGCCCTCCTCAATACTACTTTCTCGCCTCCCCCCCACGCCCCTGAAAAACTCCAAACCCTCCACCACTTTTCCTATGTGGTTCACGGGAGAGTACGGCTGAGACTCGCCGAAGAATATGCAAATGGCGGGTCCGGGCTCCCAATACGAAACGTCGCCCCTTTCAGCATTCGGTGAAGGATTCTCATCGCCGAGCCGCAGCGGCACCTCGAAATATACCTCTTCTTGCCACACCCCCGCTACGCCCTCAATAGGCAAACTCCGGTAAATACTCTCAGCAATCCTTGGATTCCTACTGTCCAGTTCGATGAGCGCCTTGCCCTTGCCCTCGACCTCCAGCTCGATACGTCTCCCCATAAAAATAAATGAACCCGTGCAGAAAAATTAAGTGGATGAGGCGTAGGAGGAGGAGTTTCTGGGACATATTTGATGAATTTTTCGAGGAGTTTGACAGAGAGATGGAAGAAGCATTCGAAGAGACCCGGCGAGCCATGGAGCGAGCATTCCGCACGTTCAGGGAGGACGAGCTGGAGCCTGGGAAGCCGATGGTGTACGGTTTCTCGATGGAGATCGGACCGGACGGCGTCCCTAGGATTCGACATTTCGGGAACGTGCGTCCTGGGAAGCCGAAAATCGTCGAAGAGGCTGAAATAGAGCCCTACACTTCGGTGATCGTCGACGAGGAGAGAGGAGTCCTCAGGATAACAGCGGAGATGCCAGGCATAGAGAAGAAACGGATTAAGATAAACGCTACTGAGGACACCGTCGTGATCCGGGGGGAGAACTCCCGGAAGTACTATAAGGAGTGCAAGCTCGACGCCCCGGTCGACCCCGACTCCGCAAAAGCTACATATAGGAACGGCATCCTTGAAGTGACGTTCCAGCTGAAAAAGAGTCCTGGGAAGAGGATTAAGGTTGAATAGACCTTTCAACAGCTAGGTCGAGCAGAGACGGGCGTGACAAAAGCGCGCAGCTTTAGGTCTCTCAGGGGGACAACTTCCTCCCTTTACTTTTATCTGAAGTCGATGACTTCCACTCTTATTTTAAAGTCTGCTACGCCCAGACTCGCATCTTGAGCGAGCCTTATGTGCCTTATGGAGCGGGGTCTTTTCCGCGACATTTCGTGCCGACGGCGTCAGCAGCCACCAAATCCATAGAAAAAAATCATCACTCCCAGCCTTTTGGGTCGGGATTTGAGTTCCCCTCGGCCCAGCTCAACAATGCTCGCATCTAACTTCCTATGGAACCTCCCCTTCTTCGCAACCCTCGCCTCTTCCCCCAAGCGTTGCTCCCAGCATGTTTTTCAGCGATAAGGTGACCCCAGTTATCGAATGCTCCTTAAGCCGCTGAGATTATGAAAGCTCCCTTCAGCGTTAAAGGAAATTCGAACTCCTTGAGAAACAACGCATTAGAATTTTTCACGAGCTCAAAATCATCATTATTCAGGTCCACGAGCCTCACTCCGTGCCTTTCAAGCTTCAAGTAGCCAAGCTCCCTGTACACCTCAAAAGTCTCACACCCCCCTGATCTTCCGCAACGATTACCTCGCAGCCCGTCTCGTGGTAATATTTCGTGAGAGCATCTACAATCTCGTAAGGTGTCGTGGTAGGCGGCTTCTCCGTTATTTATGAGATTCGGTTTGATCACACCCCTTTGCGGGCTGGAAGCCTCTAGGGGAGGAAAGCCCCCGGAACATTTTATTCCCTCTTCTAACTTTTCGATGATGCTCTGAGGCATGCCCTCAGGCGGATAGCTCCCTGACCGACCGAGCCGATGCGTCTCCGCACGCCGCCCGTCCGTGCCGGAACCCTCGCCTAGGCGGAGGCAGGTCAGAACCTTCCCTCGCCTTTGCGGAAACTTCTTGAGCACCTCTCGCACAACCTCATAAAGGTTATCTTCGGAAGCTCCTCGTACGCAACTCTAGCAACAGCCATTGATATGCCTGCCTCCTCAGAATGATTTTTAAGCTTGGACATGAAAAATTACCTTCAGTCGCTAAGAGGGCTCCGTCCGACAGGCGGGGATGAATTGGGAGGTGGGGGCTGGCAGGAGGTAGTTAGTTTTTTATACTCCGAAGATGATGTGAGTTCGGAACGAGGCTGCGGGTATGTCCTGCGGGCAGGGGCTGCGTGACCCAGCCCGACGGGGAGCGCTATATGCACACTCCCCAACCTCCCCAGCTTCCCGGTGGGAAGCCCCCGACTAAAGTCGGGGGAGGAGGTCACATTGAGTCATCCCACTTTCACCCAACTTCTAGAAAACGCTTAGAGAGCGGGAGGACATGGCTGAGTATTACGAGCTGCGAGAGCTGGAGGGGCGGGCGCCGAAGCTCTTCGGCGTCGCCACAGGCACGAAGCTTGATGAGATGTTCTACAAGGTAGAAATGGAAGGCGAGCGTTACGTGAAGAAACCTCTCGGCGGCATTCCGTATCTCGCAGTCATCAACCTCACGGGCATTCCAGACAGCGGTAAAAGCGTGCTTGCGGAGCAGTTCGCCGTCGCTCAAGCATCTGCCGGCTATAAAGTTTTGATCGTAACTGTAGAGAGCCCGGCACACTTCCTTTACACGTCATTGAAACAGAAGTGCGCAGCAATGAACGCCGATTTCAATAGCGTAGAACGCAACATCGTTATCATAGACGCGTCAGAGAGCGATGAGCTCCGGGAAAACCCAAGGGCACTCATGGACACCATGGCTTACGCCATCCGCGAGAAGAAGGTCACAAACGTTATCATCGACAGTATCACAGGTCTCTATGAGCATAAAGAGGTCATGGCACGCCAGATAGTCCGCCAGTTTTTCAACTTTCTGAAGAAGTGGAGACAGACTGGAATTTTAGTGTCGCAGAAGCGGTCCGCACAGGCAAGCGAGAGTGCAGAAGCCGCCGGCGGGCTCGCCGTCGCTCATATAGTCGATGGCACCATCGTGCTCGACAAGAGGCTAATAGAGACAAAATGGGAGATGAACTTGTACGGCATGCCGATAGGGAGCGTGCTCCGCACGATTAGAATCGACGGCTGCCGCCTCACCGGACACGACACACGCCCCTGGGTCTTTGAAATCACGGAGCTTGGAACCGTTAATATTCTCAAGCCGCTTGATGAGTTCATCAGAAAGAGCTCCTAGCCCTAATGTACGGCAGGCTGGCGGCGCGCGCCGTCTATTTATGTCCGAACGCTGCTACGTTCTAACATGGAGGTCATAGCGAAGCCGAAGGGCGGGAACATCGACAAGATGGCAGAACGGGTCTTCATGGAAAGTATAAACATCTTAGGCGGGCTGAAGAAGCTTGTGGAATACCGTAACCTGACATGGTTGCCTTCATTGGCGGAAGCCGCTTACGTTGTCGTTCTGAAAAACGAGACTGTTAAGACATATAAAGAGATCGCAAAAGCCCTCGGAATCACAGAACAGACCGCTCGTAATATCGCAACAGCAGACGAAGACGAAGTCCGCAAATATCTAAAGGGCGAGCTTGAGGAGCGTCCCCGGGAGCACATCGCCGGCGGCATCGCAAAGCTCGCATACCGCACGCTGAAGGAGCAGGGCAAGCTCGAATACGAGGAGGTCGCCTTGGGTCAGGAGGAGATAGAAGTTTTGGACATAGACTGGGCGGTGCACGTCCTCGCCCGGCTGAAAGGCTTGGACTTCCCCGTCAGCAGGGAGCAGCTCGAAGATCGCTTGAAAGGAATGATCATAAAAGGGAAGAACGTCGAGGAAATCCTGGCGAGCCTCGAATATCCGATAAGGACGCCTGCGGAACTGCTGCATAAGATCAAAGAGAGAATTTGAGGCTAAGTCGCGTTGCTTGCAAAACCTCGCCTTT
>JAPHEE010000027.1:20878-22780 GCA_029259545.1 Candidatus Alkanophaga volatiphilum | reverse complement strand
TCGGCAGCGTCATTGATGACGCTGCCGTAAAAATGGTCGGTGTCGAGCACGAACTTTTCCTTAGGCTCGCTCGCAGCCTCGAAAAGCTGCTCGAATTCCGAAAGCGGCGCCACGAAGTCGAGCCTCCCGTGGATGAAAAGCTTCGGCACCCGGAAGCCCAGTATCGCCTCCAGTCCGTTGACGCGCCGAAGAATGGACATTGCTACGAACGCTTTTATGTCTAACCCGTTTTCAAGAGCTCTCGCTACTGCGTTTGACGAAACAACTGCGCCGAAGGAGTAACCGAGTACGCCCACCGCCTCGAACTCCCCGACTGCAAAAGAAATTACCGAAAGCACGTCCTCGACCTCAGAAACGCCGCCGCTGTATTTTGAGTAGTCGAGGCGCAGCGAGGAAATACCAGCGTCAGCAAGACGCTCTACGATACGCACAAGCCTGATATCGTGACGACAGCCGCCAAACAACGGATGCGGCGGACAGAGGACGACGCAGCCGTCGCCTCGCCTCACAAGCGTGCATTTAACGCCGTTAATAACGATGTCGCTTTCGTCCCTCATTTTCTCAGGTTTCTGAACTCAGAAAGCGGCAGTAGCCGCTCCTTCTCAGTCCCTTTATGCGCCCAGACTCGAAATACCCGCATTGTAAGCTCCTCACAAAAACCGCACTCCTTGCAGTTGCGACCGCAATACTTCCACTTCTCAATAGCGCCCTCCAACTCCTTGTTCGGCACGTAGAACAGGTCTCGCAGCTCTCTGGTGACGTCTAAGAGCTCGAGGAGGTTGCCGTCGAAGCTTCGCTCCTCGTAAGCCCGCAACGCCCGCACTATCCAATTCACAGGCTGTGTCCTTCCTGCAATTTTGAAGAAGTGAATGCCGATCTTCTCGTATTCTTTGAGATCTTCAGGGCGAATCCAAGGCGACTTTATGATAAGCGTCGGATTTCTAACCCGCATCGTTGCGCATCGATCGTGGTAGTAATCGCTGAGCATTCCGACTTTTCGATCGACGCCGTAAAAATGCGACGTGAGGTTTGCATGCTGGTAACGGAACGGGCACTTCCAGATGCAACTCTCGTTCACTATCAGCTTCAGCTCGCAACTCGTCGCCTCCCTTATTTTCTCTAAAGTCTCAAAGTCCCTGTTGATGTTCGTGTCGAGCGTGATGTATTTCGCTCCAAGCTCCTCAAAGAACAAAGCACGCTCCACAGAATCTACGTGCGCAAGGCACGAAACCGCTACTTCCATGTCATAATTCTCAACCACCATCTCAAGGAAAAATGGGTCGGTGACAGTAACGGAGTCTACTCCTACCTCTTCAAGCTTCTTTAAGTACCACTTCACCGCATTCTGACCCTCTCTTGTCAGGTGGTAGCCACCGAGGCACGTCGTGTTCGCAACCACGTTAACACTGACTCCGTGCTTGTGCGCAAGCTCGACCTGCGCGGCAAGCTCCTCAATGTAATTTGCATCCGCACCCAAAATCGAACGTATAGAGCCTATGAACTCTGAAGAACTGGAGATAAAGACCTCACATACCATGCCCTTCGTGCTCTTTAGTATGGCTTTCAGCGCCTCTGCGTGCCCTGGGGACGCCACGCTTAGCTTCATTTTCCCTATCTTTGGCACTCAAATTAAATACGTTTTGTCCTGCAAAGCCGCATATGACGACATACACAAATACAAGCACGCACCGAACAATAAACGATGGCGAGGGCTGCGTACCACCCGAACGCATACCTCCGGCTCATAAGAAACGTGAAAAGTGGACTTTCGGCAAGGACGAAAATCCTTAACTCCCTGAAGGACGGGATGACCGCTAAAGAGGTGGCGGAAGCGTCCAAAATAAGTTACTCCTCGTCCATATATCATCTACGGCTGCTTGAGCGGGAGAAAATAGTGAAAAA
>JAPHEE010000027.1:0-20469 GCA_029259545.1 Candidatus Alkanophaga volatiphilum | reverse complement strand
CCCCCCACAGTCCCCTCAAGGGGCTTTCTTAGCGACATTTTGTAACTACAATAACGCCGCTCGAATCACCGACGAAAGGATAACGCCGACGGGTCTAACACAGCGTCCGCCATGCAGCTAAAAGTCAAGCGTCTCCAGAAACTTGTTTATGTCCTCATAGACGACGTTTCCGACGACTATGACATCGGCATGCTCCTTCATCGCCCTCGCCCTCTCGCTTGAATCAATGCCGCCGCCGTAGAACAATGTTGCCTCGTCGAGGGCAGCGGCGAGCTCCCTGACGACGTTCACGTCGCCGAACGTCCCGCTGTATTCCACGTAAACTATGGGGAATTTGAAATAGCGTTCCGCACAAATGCCGTAAGCGACAACGTCCTCAATATTCAGCTCCGTTTTCGCCTTTGTGACCTTAGCGACTGCAGAGTCGGGATTCAAAACGATGTAGGCTTCGGGGACGACCCGTTGCCAGTCGAGCTCCTTGCGGAACACCCAATGCGTTTTGACCCAGTGGGCATGCATCCCGACGACCCAAGCGACATCCATTGCATTTAAGACGGATGGCACGAAGAGAAAGTCGCAGTCGTAATTTACAACTTCAGGACTCGATGGCTCCAGCACGCACGGAACGTCGAAACGCTCTAGACGCTTTAAGAGGCGGCGGGCGTTCTCAGCGGTGACATTCTGCGTTCCCGAGATGAATATGGCATCGGTGCCGCTCTCCGCCACGATTCTAAGACGTTCATCGCTAATTTCCTTGTCGGGGTCGAGCTTCGTTACATGCTCCCATCGCCGCCACGTCGCCGTCATGCTGCGAAGAGGGTTGATCTTCAATTTTAATAAGCTTCTCAGTCTCAGTTCGATACACGTGTTGAACATTGTCCTTATTTTACACTTGTTAGAGATACAATATTGCAAAAAACTATTTATAAGGGCGACGTTTAACGCCCCGTGGGTGGGAAGATGGGTACACGGGAAGAGGCGGCGGAAATGCTGAAAAGTGCGGACGTCAAGAACGTACATTGTTTCTTCAGCGACGTTAGAGGGCTGCTGATGAGCTTCACGATTCCCGCGAGCGAGTTCATCGACGGCAGCGCCTTCGATGGCATCGGATTCGACGGCTCCTCGATCCGTGGCTTCAAGTCCATCGAGGAGAGTGACATGGTCTGGATGCCCGACCCGACGACGCTGCGTGTCATACCTTGGATCGAAGATCCGATACAGAAGTCGGCATTCATGTTCGGCGACATTCACGAGGCGTTCGGCGGCGGCGTCGCCGACTGCGACCCGAGGGGCTACGTCGCAAAGCGCGCTATGAAAGAAGCTGAAGACATGGGGTTCTCCGCGATCTTCGGTCCTGAGATCGAGTTCTTCGTGTTCGAGCGGCTCGACCCGACGAAGCTGGTCTACGATCTCTTCGTCTCGCCAGCTGGCGGCGCCGGCGACTCTTGGGGGCCGCCGAGGGTCATGCCGGAGTCTCCAGAGATCAAGCCTGGTGGGCTGATCTTACGTCCGAAGGAGGCTTACTTTAGAGCGCCACCCGAGGACTCGACGAACGAGTACCGGAACGAGCTATGCTACTACCTGCGGAAGCTCGGCGTTGAGGTCGAGTACCACCACCACGAGGTCGCGACCGCTGGACAAATCGAGCTGGACTATAAGCCGCAGCCGCTCGTGACGTGCGGCGACTTCACCTACATCTACAAGTTTGCCGCCCGCAACATTGCGAAGAAGTACGGCTGGATCGCTACTTTCATGCCCAAACCTCTCTATCTGGACAACGCATCGGGCATGCACACCCATCAGTCCATATGGAGGGGCAACGAGAACGTCATGTACGACGAGAACGACGAGTATGCGGAGCTGTCGCAGCTCGGACGCTACTACGTCGGCGGGCTCCTCGAACACTCAAGGGCGCTCACTGCGATCTGCTGCCCCACCGTCAACTCGTATAAGCGGCTCGTGCCAGGTTTCGAGGCGCCGATATACATCATGTGGAGCCGCAGGAACCGCTCGGCGCTCGTGAGAATTCCAGTGTACCATAGGGGACGGGCATACGCAAAGACGAAGCGCGCCGAGTACAGAGCGGTGGATCCCTCCTGCAACCCGTACCTTGCGTTCGCTTGCCAGCTTGCGGCGGGGCTCGACGGCATAAAACATAAAATCGACCCTGGTGACCCGGTGGACGAAGATGTCTACGAACTAACGCCAGAACGCCGCCGGGAGTACGGGATAAAGGAGTTGCCGACGACACTCAGAGAGGCGCTCGATGAGCTAACAACCGATGAGGTCATTCAGAGAGCGTTAGGCTCGCACATATACGACAAGTTCGTGGAGCTGAAGACTGACGAGTGGAACCAGTACTGCCTCTACATCACGCCTTGGGAGATTATGAAATACCTAGATTACTGATTTTATTTCCTTTCTCACGATTTTTAAACATGGGGTTATTGCTGTTTGCAGATAGCGTGCGAAGCGCTGATATGTATTACCTGAGTGGTTTCCTCGCTGCCGACCCTTTCGTTTACATACGCAGTGATGATGGCTTTGAGCTTCTAATAGTCCCGCAAATGGAGGTCGAACGTGCTCGTCAGGAGGCAAGGGTGAAGAATGTTCGCTCCTCAGCCGAGTTTTCGGCAAAGAAGGCAGAAGACATCATTGCTGCCGCTCTCCGGGAATTGAAAATAAAAGCGATAGAGGTTCCTAAATATTTCCCGCTATGGCTCGCTGAGGAGCTAAAGCGGCGAGGCTTTACTGTCATGCCGAAATTTGACCACATCGAGGCTAGAGAGGTAAAAAGCCGGCGGGAGATTTCCTTAATAAAAAAGGCGCAGCGTGCCTGCGAGGCGGCGATGCGCCGCGCCATCTTGGAAATCGAAAACGCAAAGGTTAGAAACGGCGTATTGGTCAGCGGACGCCGGGTTTTGACGTCAGAACGCCTCAGGACGCTCGTCGCACACACGCTCCTCGATAACGGCTGCTTCGCTTATGACATCATCATTTCTTGCGGCAAAGACTCCGCAAAACCGCATTTCGCTGGCGCCGGCGCCCTG
Source organism: Candidatus Alkanophaga volatiphilum (assembly GCA_029259545.1). Taxonomy (GTDB): domain Archaea; phylum Halobacteriota; class Syntropharchaeia; order Alkanophagales; family B39-G2; genus Alkanophaga; species Alkanophaga volatiphilum. The sequence goes on along the minus strand of JAPHEE010000027.1, from coordinate 17,419 downwards.
CGGGCTGACGAGCCCATAGTCCTAGATTTCGCACCGCAACTGCTCAAAGAGCGGTACTTCTCAGATATGACGCGAACTGTCATAAAAGTGGAGGCGGGCGTGCCTCCAAAGATCAAAGAAATGTTCAATGCGGTGCTTGAGGCGCAGAAAGTCGCTCTCAAAAAAATAAGGGAAGGTGTGACGTGCAAGGAGGTTCACGATGCGGTCTGCGACTTCTTTGAAGAATTAGGCTACGGGACGCTCCGCAAGAACGCAAAGACTGGTTTCATACACTCGACGGGGCACGGCGTCGGCATCGAACTTCACGAGCCGCCTACGCTCAGTGACAACGAGTACGTCCTCAAAAGAGGGAATGTTATAACCGTGGAGCCCGGACTTTACGAGCCGGAGGTCGGCGGCGTCCGCCTCGAAGATGTCGTGGTCGTGCGGCGCTCCGGCTGCGAAAACCTGACGAAGTTCGAAAAGCGGCTTGAGCTTAGGAAGACGCAGTGAGGATGCCGAACCCAATGACGAATGTGGAGGCGCATCCGAACGTCCTCCTGAGGTGAGAATAACGCGTCGACATGTCAAGACAGGGATAAACCAAAAAGAGAGCATTACTTGCGGCGTAATTCGACGGCAGCAATGCGATTGGAGGCAATGGCAGAGAGCTGGTAGCAACAAAGCATCCACACTCGTACTATGTTGAGCCGCAAAACACTTAAAGCTCGAAGCTGAAAAATAGGGGATGCAGATTTTCGGCGTGGACGTTCTGAGGCATCAGACGAGGAGGACGACCCCCCTCTACGCCCTTGCGATCCTGAACACCGAAACCGACGAGGTGCGTAAGCATTCCGTCACCAAGTTCAAGCTCGTCCGCCTCATAAACAAGCTGCGCCCGGAGATCGTAGCGACCGACAACGTCTACGAGCTTGGCGAGAGCAAGAAGGAGCTGCTTGCGTTCCTGCGGGCGATCCCGCCGGAAACAAAACTCGTGCAAGTGACGAACGGCGGCTCCTTGAAAAGCATCGCTCGGAAGTACGGGATACGGGTAAACGCCTTGGACCCCATGAGCGAGGCTGAGGCTTGTGCAACGCTTGCGGCGCTCGGCGTCGGCTACGAGCTATCCATTTTCGAGGATCGCACGCTGATAAAGGTGAGCAGGGCGCGCTCGCTCGGTAAAGGCGGTTGGAGCCAAAAAAGGTATAGTAGGAGGGTTCACGGGGCGGTGATGCGGAAGGCGAGGGAGATAGAAGAGACGCTCCTCCGGTCAGGGCTACGCTTTAAGAAAGAGGAAAGGATAGGCATTGGCGGCTACGCTCGCTGCGTCTTCATCGTTGAGGCGCCGAGAGCCGCCATTCCTATAAAATCTGGGAAGTACGGGGACGTGCAGGTGAAGATCAGCTGCGTGGAACGGGAGAAAATAAAATTCACCAAGCTCGGCAGAAAATATACCATCGTAGGAATAGACCCCGGAACGACAATAGGTGTTGCCGTCCTCGACCTAGACGGAAACTTATTATGGCTCCATAGCTCCAAAAACTACCTGCTTTCTGATATCATCCTCAAGATTTCATCCCTTGGAAAACCTTTGATAGTCGCATCTGACGTCACGCCGGCACCTGAGACCGTTAAGAGGATAAAAAGCACGTTTTCCTCGCTTTTATATGAAGTGGACGAGCCTTTGAGCGTTGAGGAAAAGATCATGCTAACTAAAGGTTTTAACTGCGCCAACGACCACGAAAGGGACGCATTGGTAGCATGCTTGCAAGCCTTCAAGAAGTTTAAGAACAAATTCGCAAAAATAGAGCGCAAAGCGCCGACAGGCGTGGACGTGGATGAGGTGAAAGCCTTAGTTGTACGCGGTACCTCAATACGCTCTGCGATCGAGAAAATAAGCAGCAAAGCTGAGAGCACGACCGACGAGAAGACGGAGGAGAAACAGGCAGCTAAGCCGGAAATGAGAGAGGACGAAAAAATAAGGTCTCTGAAAGAGGAGTTGCGGGAGAAGGAAGAGCAGATAAAGCGGCTGCGTGAGTTCATATCTGAACTAAAAGACAAGTTGAAGGAGAAGGATGAGAAGATAAGCAGGCTTGAAGAGCGTCTGAGGCTCATGAGGTTCGAGCTCGACGAGCGTGTCAGGAAAGATGAGAGAATAAGGATTCTGGAGAGCATGATCACAGCGTTAAGGGCGGAACTTGAGCGTGAGCGCCGAGAGAAAGAGGAGCTTAAAGAAATGCTGAAAGGGCGGCAAGGCGCTAAAACGCCAGACTTCGATGAGAAAAGCGAAAGGCTTGTCAAGGTCGCTAAATCTTTCAGCAAGCACGCAATAGCAGAGGTTGAGGCTCGCTACGGGCTCGAGAGTGGTGATGTCATTCTCTTTGAAGACAGTAGCGGCGGCGGCGCAAATACCGCTGAACTCCTCGCAAAGCGCGGCGTGCGTGCCGTCATATTCAATGGGGAGCCGTCACATTTCGCAGCCGATAAGTTTTTAGAGCTGGGTGTGCCTTTCTTTTCCGCCGATGAGATAAAGGTGCGGCGCAGCGGCGACTTCGCATTCGTAAGCCGCTACGAGCTCAACGAAAAGATAAGGGAATGGATGGAAGAGCGGAAGAGGATCCTGCGACGGAAAGGTATAGTCGTTTTCGTTTAGAGGTACCAGTTGCGGCTCCATGCGAGTAGCGTCGTGCTTCCCGGTTTACACCGTGGTGCTGACATGCCCGCAAAGAAGCTAAAAGACTTACTTTTGGAAAAGGGTCTGAGCGAAGAGGAGCTGAAGTTCGTTACGAGGGCGTTTGACGTCATAGGCGACATTGCCGTCATTAAAGTCCGCAGAGAGATTTGGGACAAGAGAAAAATAATTGCAGAGGCGTTAATGGAGTTTCGACGCCTCAGGAGTGTAGTTGCCATTACTGGACTGACGGAAGAGCTTTACAGGACCAGAAAGCTCGAGGTCATCGCCGGCGACGAGAACTTAGAAACGATACATAAGGAGCATGGGTGCACATTCAAAGTTGATCTTCGGAGGGCGTTCTTCTCACCCCGCCTCGCCTACGAACGTCAGCGTGTCGCAAGGAAAGTCAGGCGGCACGAGACCGTCATTAACATGTTTGCAGGCGTCGGCTGCTTCTCCATAGTCATTGCAAAGGCGGAGCCAACCGCCCGCATTTTCTCCATCGATATTAACCCTTACGCTTATGAATACATGTGTGAGAACATAATCCTGAACAGGACGGACAACGTCATCCCGCTGCTCGGCGACGCCGCCGACCTCATGCCGCTGTTCGAAGGCAGAGCAGATAGAGTGCTCATGCCCCTGCCGGAGCATGCCGCCGCCTTCCTAAGGTCCGCCGCCGACGCCCTCAAAGAGCAAGGCGTCGTTCATTACTACACGGTAGCTTTTGCAAATTCCTCATCCCCCCTTTTCAAGAGGCCAATAGAGGAAGTGAATAAAGTGCTTTCGGACAGGGAGGTAAAAATAGAGGAGAAGAGGGTCGTGCGTTCCGTCGGACCTCGTAAATACCATGTCGTCTTGGATCTGCTCATTAAAAGCTGAGATAGTGCAGGACACTATATACTTTAAGACTTCTAAACTCTTGCTAGCCTCCAGTATAGAATAGGGAGGTGATTGATAACGCCATACGTGCCTCCGCAAGGTTTCGGAGAAAGATTTTATCTTTACCTAAAAACATCAGCGTATGTAGATCTCTCTAACTTTATTGGCGAGTTGCGTAACCTCCTAGGATTAGGAAAATTTAAGGACTCTGAAGAATTTGCTGCGCTGGCAGCATCTATAGCAACCTTCCTATACAGCTCATTTAAAGGACTGACCTCTTTTCAAAAAGATGATATCAGATTCTTCCCATATCGCATGTACTGTTACGGCTCCTGCACAGGCTCCGAACAAAACGCTTTTAATGCTTTCAGTGAGAGATTAAGAGAATTGGGCGACGTTGAGATTCATTTGACTGTACGCAAAGAGGGCGAAAAAGAGAAGGGAGTAGATATTCAACTGGCTACTGACATGCTCATTCATGCAGCATGGGATCACTACGATGTTGCTATACTCGTAACCGGCGACGCCGACTTCGCCCCGGCTATTAGAAGGGTTAGAGATTTAGGAAAAAAGGTGTACATTTTATTCTTTAAAGGCTTCGTAGCAGAGGAACTGGAAAGAGTGGCAGATGGTACTATACCTATACCCACATCTGTAGAAAGGATGTATTTGCTAGGCAAGATAATTAAAGAGCACTTTCAAGAGCAATTCAGGAGACAAATAGTATCAATGCTAGGTGAGTTAAGAAGCAACGAAAATATAGCCCAACTAGTTGACAACCTCATCAATCGGATCGAGGGAGGAGATTCCATGACTACAGATGATATTGCAGAACTAAGAAAGTGTATCACCTCAACTGTAATGTCGAAAAAACAGCATCTGAGATTCATGACTAGGTTGCTACTCTACGAAGGGATTATTAAGGCTTAGCTTCATTCACAGCATCTCTACAGCGTCTCGGGAGCTATCTGCTCCTACTTCAACCTCTTAGTGAACACGGTCCTCGTTCTCAGAACCCCATCCAATTTCCGGACCTTGTTCATCACGAAGTCCAAGGCTTCTTCCACCCGCTCGACTTCGATCTTTGCGAGGATGTCGAAGTCGCCGGTCACGAGGTAGACCTCTGTGATCTCCGGCGCCTTTACAAGCTCCTCCGCAACCTCCATCTCACGCCCGACGAACGTCTCCACCGCCAGCAGTATGATAGCATCCCGCCCTCGTCTCATAGGACCACCGCACGAACATTAATCTTTAATTATTAAAAATCTTGCTGCCTGCTGCCAGAGCTCGGAAGGGCAGGTCTTAAAAAAGGGCGAGGCGATGACGCATCACGCAGCTCGTTGTTCCCTCCTAACAGAGCGTCCGTCGCAGTTCACCTTGTCGGAATGAGCAGCACGTAGACCGAGCGCTCTTGCGGACCATCGAACTCGTACAGATAGATGTGCTGGTCCTCGCCGAGGAGCAGCTTCCCATCGACTGCAATGAGTACTTCGGTCGGCGCCACAAAAGCAGCTTTCTTCTGGGAGCTATCGGCGTCTTCTTCTGTCGTTGCCACCCGTAATATGTTATCGAGCATTGGCGTCCCTTCTGCATTGGTCTTACCGTGTATTGTTATCGCGGCGGTCGTATGCGGCACATACACGAACACACCCGCCTCTTTGACGCCCGCCTCTCTTACTGCCTCCCTCACATGCTCGGTTATATCAATAACGTCTTCCTTCCTTGTCGTGCGCACTTTAATCTCTCGAAGCATACGCTTCCTCCCCAATTCGACGGTAATAACGGTAAAATACGGCAAGACAAAAGCAGCTACCTTGCGCCCTTTGCTATCCTCTCTTTTTCCTCTTTCTGGCTAATGGAATAACACTTCCGGTTTTTCGCGGCTGAAATTATCTCATCAGCTAGACACTCCTCTATGCTGCGTTTGCTCTTAAATGCAGCTTTTTGAGCGCCCTGCGCTATGAACATCAACGCTTGGTCGACTCTACGTTGCGTCGAGGTATCAACAGCTTTTGGAACGGCAATGCCGCCATATTTGAGGCGGACGGTTTCCTCCCTTGGTCCTGCGTTCGTTATGGCATCGACGAGCAATTGTACTGGGTTTTCCTTCGTCTTTTCATAAATTATATCAAAAGCTCGCTTGACGATATTGTAAGCTTTGAGCTTCTTGCCAGTGTTACGACCGCCTCGCATCATCTTATTTATCAGGCGCTCGACGATGCAAACCTCCGCCTTTGCAAATGGCTTTTTCGCATGCCGCCCGCCGGTGTGGAGTGCAGATTTTGGCTCCAGCGTTATATACCTGTGTAGTGCGATATCCTTTATTTCGACTTCTGAAACGTCCCACTTCCCAAATATCTTGTTCTGCGGCATTTTAACTCCCGTCAGCGTTCCTTATCGTATTGGCTTCTCCTTCCTGCCCCTAACCAGCTCCTTCAATGAAACGTCGTTCACTGCGATTACCTTGTAGCGGACGCCGGGAATGTCGCCCATCGAACGTCCTTTACGTCCGCCGATGCCCTCCACAAGGACTTCATCATGCTCGTCGATGAACTTTATCGCACCGTCACCTGGGCAGAACGCCGTAATCTGCTTGCCGTTCTTAATGAGCTGGACGCGCACACACTTCCGTATGCCGGAGCACGGTTGCTTAGCTTCGATGCCTACTTTCTCAAGAACGATTCCTCGTGCCATGTGTGCGCCTTCGAGCGGGTCGTGCTTCTCTTTCAGTCTGAAGAGGCGGCGCACATAGTCCGCTTTATACTTGCGGAACCGCTTCCTGTCACGCTTCAACTTCCGGACGGCGTATAGTCCGTTTGCCATCACTTGATCACCACGTTATCAATACCTAGGTTCCGCTGCATTAAAAGCTTTATCTTCCGGATGTTCTTCCCGTTTTTCCCGATGGCAATTGCTTTGTCCCTCGCAAGCACTTCGACGTAAGCCCACTTCTTGTTGTTTCTACTAAGAATTTGCACGTTCTTCACACGAATCGGATGGAGGAGGTTTTCGAGGAACTCGCGAGCGTCATGCGAATGCTCGACGACTTGTATGTCTTTGCCGAGAAGCTTTTTCACTCTATTTATATTGCTCCCTTTCTTCCCAATCGCAAGCCCCATGTGCCCCTTCTTCACCACCATTATCAGCTTGTTGCCATCCTCATCAATTAAGCAGTCCTTGACCGTGGCGCCTGTCAGGCTCTCAAACAGGCTTATGTATCTTATTGCATCGGTGTCGAGTCTCAGATTCATGCACAGCACCAACCTCCTCCCCGCCTCTGCCTCCTCTCTCCATTACGATCACTTATAAAGATTTTGCCCTCACAGGTGTCGCTTCCGCCTCACTCTCGCGTCGCAGGCGCAGTATTTCAGACTCACCGGCGTCGATGACGCAAAGCGCAGCGACGGAGAACGGCTTGCCGCACGCCCGTCCTAGCTCCATGTTCGTCCCCGGGTACTCGTATGCTATGCCCTCATACGTCTTGATTTTCTCCTTCGTCTCTTCAGGACAATTCGCTGCATATATCACGAGCTGCGCCTCGCCCCGCTTTAACGCCTTTAGCGTCCGTTTGGTTCCAAGAAAGACCTTTCCCGTCCTTATTGCTATTTGCAACTCCCTGTTTATGTCCATTCCATCACACCCCGCCGCCAAGGAAGCCCCTTAAGTTCGGGGAGGGCGGAAGTTATTTATATGTGTTTGGTGTATTTGTGCTCGTGGGTTGGAGCGGCGTACGCTAGTTTTCCAACCCAATGAGGAGCAGCCTGATCGGCTCGATGACCGCACGGCGTGCACCTCCGAGAGCAAGCTCCCGTCTTTAGACGGGAGAAGCTAACCTCACGCCTTAGCTTTCTTTAGCTCTTTTACCAGTTGGTCGAACCTTTTCGCAACAAGCTCCACGTCACCAGTGCCCAGTCTTATCGGTTGTCCGACGATGACGTTTTCGGTGACACCCCGCAACTCGTCAACGTACCCATACATCGCGGCGTCAAGCAAATGATTCACCGTGACCTCGAATGCTGCCCTTGAAAGCACCGACGCCTTTTCGCCGGCGACGCCGTGCCTCCCTATTTGCTTAATCTCACCATCCACGGTCATCATGTCCGCGACGAGCATGATGTGTCGGACATCCACGTTCAGCCCTTGCTCCTCCAACGTGCTCATCATTTCTTCGATGATAGCATTACGAGCTGCTTCGATGCCTAAAACTTCGGCGATCTCGTGGATGTTGTTCGTCGTCGTCCTCCGATAGTCGACACCCTCGATTTGCATGACCTTCTTCAGGGCAGAGCCCTCCGTGTAAAGGACATATTCACCGCTTTTCTCGTCCGCCCTTATGACCACTCTCTTTATCCCTTCTATGCCCTTAATGAGCATATTTGACAATTCTTCTTCGAGTCTAAGGAGTTTGCGGTAAGATTCTTCGCCTAAATATACTAATAGGGTGTTTTCCTTCTCAATAACTTCTAGCTCGAGCCCTTTCTTTGAAATTCCGTTCTCCACTTTCTTAATGATCTCATCCACGCTTACCCCCCGCTTTTTAAGCATTTCGTCCTTCAGCTTCACGACTACGACCATCCTGCTTACGTCGGCCTTGATCTCTGCTATGTGTGAGAGACGAGTCTCCTCGATCTCCATGGCAATACTTTCCGCTTTGCTCCTGTCGTACGCGTATTCGCCCTCGAGATAAACCTTCATCACCGGCGTCGAGGGGGTTTTCCTCGCGTCCACTATTTCTATGATGCGCGGCAGTCCTAACGTCACGTAGATTGCGCCGACGCCCGCATAGTGGAAAGTCCGCATGGTGTTGTGCGTGATCACACCTTCGAACGTCATGAACGTTTCAAGACCCTCGACGGAAACATCATAGACATAGTCGTCGTGGCACTCGACCTCATTTATCTCCACTATTTCGTCCCAAATGACGTCATCAGCGTCTCCGCTTTCCGCTGCAGCTGTGAGTAAAGCTTTAAGCTCCATCTTACGGGTCATAGGGCGTATTTTTTCAGCGAATTCCGCCACATAGCTCCTTGGGATGGTCAGCACGTACTGCGATCCATCTTTCTTCTTCGTAGTGAAAATTCCAAACCTCGTGAGGAGCAGCGCAAGCCCGTTCGCTAGCTCTCTCGTCCGCACCCTCACGGCGATCCCATCGTCTCCAACCTCGGCATTCGCGTCAAAATACCCTCGCAGAAGACCTCTCACAAATTCCTCACTCGCGCCGTATACGAAGTCGGGCAGCCTCCCACCATTTATAATCTCATCTACCGCCGCAGCCAGCTCATCGGAGCCGCCGTGGGCGCGGGGTGCTGCTGCGGCAACAGCGGCGGCTGCGACGGCGGCGCCGGCGCCGAAAGTGCGCCCCAGCTCGTAGTCGAGCTCGACCTCGCAGCCTCCTAAAGCCAAGGTGTCGAGGCAGCTCACTGGCAGGAACTTAACCACCGGAATCCTGTCTCCCACTTTAAGCTCGCTGCCTCGCACCGGGGTGATCCTGTCGCCTTTCTTAATGACAAAGGAATGATAGCTCGTCGCTGTTATCTCCCTGTTGGACTTCGTCCTCACTCTTAACAATTTCTCGGGCGCCCTGTGCCTTATGCACGCCAGCACCCGCTTCCAGCGTATTTTTCCATCTTCGTCTAAGCTCGGCACGAAGACATCCACGCCCGGAGGCAGCTCGCAAACCGCGGTCTTGCCGCCGTCGAGCGTAAAGCAGCCGTATTTCGAAATGCTCTCGTCCACGAAAGCGCCTATCTCCACCGGCTTTATCTCTTCGCCCTCTTTTATTACTATCTTCTCATCGTAGGGCAGGGACATCTGCGTGCCCGGCTCGCCTATGGACTGCGCGGCGACGATCCCGACAGCCTCGCAAGGTTCCACCTTCGCCGCCTCGTATTTCTCCACAACCTTCTCCAGAATCCTTTTGAAGACCCTCCTGTCAAGTTTTATGCCCCGCAGCTTGCTTAGGAGTTCCTCTTTGATACTTTCGGGTACTGGGAGGGCTTTGATCTCCCACTCCATCTCCTCTTTCGTAACCTCGCCCCTCTCAACCTTTGTGGTCTTCAGAAGCTTCCTGAGCTCCACTTCGTCCAAGGTTTCGACATTTAATTCTTTGCTTACTTCTTTGAACCGCCTCTCAAACGTCTCAGCGTCAAGTTCTTCGACTTCAAACTTCTCTGAAAGCTCCCTTATGATGCCCTCCTCAAACTCGGATAAACCGTCTTCCATGGTCTCACCCCTCGGTTGCTGCCTCTTTTGCTTCTGTACCTTCGCTCATCGCCTCCTCCAGAACTTCCCGCACGAGCTCTTCAACATTTACAGCCTTCCCAAACTCGCTCTTCGAGGGATCGACGCCGTCCTCGCCGTACAAGAACTGCACGATCACATCCCGGGTGTCCCGGACAGTCCCGTCGTACCGAACTTCGAGGTCTTGCAGTGCGTTTATGAGGCGGCGTTGGAAGTATCCGCTTTGCGACGTGCGGACGGCAGTATCGACAAGACCCTCACGCCCGCCGACGGCATGGAAGAAGAACTCCACGGGCGACAGCCCTTTCTTGAACGAAGAACGGACGAAGCCGTGCGCCTCCGCACCGAGGTCTCCGCGCTTGAAGTGCGGAAGCGTCCTTCCGAGGTAGCCGCGGTTTATACGTTCGCCTCGAACGGACTGCTGCCCGACGCAGGCTGCCATCTGCGTGAGGTTCAGCATTGAGCCGCGAGCGCCGGACCGCGCCATCACGACGCCCGGATTCTCCAAACCGAGATAGGCGCCTGCTATTTCTCCGGCGGAATCTCTCGCACGAGCTAACTCCTGCATTATCATCAATTCGAGCGTCTCCTCAAGCGTCCGTCCTGGCAACGCTACAAGCTCGCCCTCTGCGTACGCCCTTATTAGCTCGTTGACTCTGTGCTCCGCACGCTTTAATATTTCATCTTTTATCTGCTCCTCAGCCTCCTTCGGGATGTCCTCGTCACTTATTCCGAAGCTAAAGCCCGTCTTTGTTATGTATTGAATTGCAAGACGCGTTGCCTCGTCTATGAACCTCGCAGCAGCCTCCGGTCCGTACTTTCTGTATATCCGGTCTATGATCTTACCCTTGAATGCGCCGACAGCAGCTTCATCTATGGCGCCATATACGAGTTGTCCGTCTCTTATCACAACGTAGGCGTCCCTCGGACATTTCTCTCTCAGACACTCCTGACCCTTCTTGTAGCACTTCTCACAGACCTCAGCGTGGAACTCCATGTTCAGATCCTTGGGCAGTATGAGGCTGAAGAGCTGCTTCCCGGTCCAGTACGGCTCTTCTTTGCCATCTACCTCCATGAAGCCCGCAGGCTCCGGCAGCTCCCGTACACCGGTCTTCCGCAGAATCTCGACAGCTTGCTCCTTTGTAAACCTCTTCTCGCCGCTCGTCAGAAGGAAAAGCCCGGAAATGTGTTCGTGGATGCCGCCGATTATCGGACCTCCAAAACGCACTGAGATTATCTGCTGCGGCACCTCCATGAGAATTCTTGCCTCCGCACGCGCCTCTTCCGTCTGTAAAACGTGCAAATTCATCTCGTCGCCGTCATAATCAGCGTTGTAGGGCGGGCAGACCGCCGGGTTGAGCCTGAAAGTCTTTCCGGGCATCACTTTGACACGGTGCGCCATGATGCTCATTCGGTGCAGTGAGGGCTGGCGGTTGAAGAGAACGATGTCGCCATCTCTTATGTGACGATCGACCTTCCAGCCGACCTCAAGCTGCTTCGCAAGCTCCTCGCAGTTGCGTTCCGTGATTTTAACACGCCGCCCATCAAGGCGTCGCACGTAATTAGCGCCGGGATGCCTCGGTCCTCGACGTACAATCTCCCGCATCTCCTCGATGTTACGAGGCGTCACCGTCACGGTGATGGTAAGCTCTTTGGCTATCTCTTCAGGAACGCCGACCTCGCAGATGCTGATGTTCGGATCCGGCGATATTACGGTGCGTGCTGAGAAATTAACCCGCTTTCCGGAGAGCGAGCCTCTGAACCTGCCCTCCTTGCCTTTCATCCTTTGTGACAGCGTTTTCAGCGGACGTCCACTGCGGTGTCTGGCGGCGGGCAGCCCTGAAACCTCGTTGTCGAAGTACGTTGCAACGTGATACTGCAAAAGCTCCCAGAGGTCCTCGATGATGAGCTGCGGCGCCCCCGCGTCCCTGTTTTCCATGAAGCGCTGATTGATCCTGATAATGTCAACGAGCTTGTGTGTGAGATCGTCCTCGCTTCGCTGCCCGCTTTCGAGCGTGATTGAAGGACGTACGGTCACAGGCGGCACCGGCAGGACGGTTAAAACCATCCACTCCGGTCTCGCATTCTTCGGATCCATGCCAAAAACACGGACGTCGTCGTCTGGGATCCTTTCAAGGCGCTCCCTGATGTCCGTGGGCATGAGTTTGTGCTCCTCGCCGTTTTCATCTCTCTCCAAATATGTTAGAGGCTTCTCAAACTTTAGTTCCCGCTGCTTTTCGCCGCAGTGCGGGCACTCTTTCACTTTCGAAGCTTCCTTGAAAACCTCCTTCACTATAGGATCTACATTGTCCCTGTTCCTTTCTATTTCCTCCAAGAATTCTCTCTTCTTTTCTTCAGTGAGAAGGACCCGCCCGCAACTACGACAGGTGGCACGCAAAATTTTGGCGATCTGTTTAGCATAACCTATGTGGATAACAGGAGCGGCAAGCTCGATGTGCCCAAAATGCCCAGGACACTCGCCCATCTTCCCGCCGCACGTCTTGCAGCGAAGTCCTGGGTCTATGACGCCGAGCCGCTGGTCCATGAGTCCCATCTCTATCGGAAAGCCGTCCTCATCGTAAGTGTCCGGCGTTATTATCTTCGTCACGCTCATCTTCCGTATTTCCTTCGGCGACAGCAGCCCGAACTTTATCCGTTTTATCCTTTTCGGCGGCATCGTTCCACCTCGTTATATGGCATCCTCAAGCTCAAGCCTCGGCGCTATGCACATCGCCTTCATCTCATCGAGCAGAAGTTTGAAGGCGTAACTCATCTCCACCGGGTATATGTCGGTGTCGGAGCCGCAGCTTGGGCAGTAAACGTCGCCGGTCTTGCTGAACGACGCAATCATTCCGCAGTTCCCGCAAACGAGCTCCACGACCTTGTCGGACTCGTCGAGAAGCCTGTCCTTAAGAGCCATTGCAGCGCCGTGCCCGATGAGGACATCCCGCTCCATCTCGCCGAAACGCAGACCGCCCTCACGAGCACGGCCCTCGGTGGGCTGTCTTGTGAGTATCTGAACAGGTCCTCGTGATCGTGCGTGTATCTTCGCCGAGACCATGTGGTACAGCTTCTGGTAGTAGACGACGCCCACGAAGATGTCCGCCTCCAGCTTCTCGCCTGTGATGCCGTCGTACATGACCTCACGTCCGGTGTGCGCGAAGCCTGCTTTCAACAACGCTTTTCTAAGGTCCTCCTCCTTCTCTCCGGCGAATACCGTGCCGTCGACCCTACGACCCTCTAAGGCGCCGACCTTACCCCCGATCATCTCGAGGATGTGCCCGACAGTCATTCTCGAAGGAATTGCGTGCGGGTTCAGGATCATGTCGGGTACGATGCCATCTTCGGTGAACGGCAGGTCCTCAGGATTCGCGATCAGCCCGACGACGCCCTTCTGCCCGTGACGAGATGCGAATTTGTCGCCGATCTCGGGTATCCGCTGGTCTCGCACTTTTATCTTTACGAGCTTGCGTCCGCCACTCGACTCCATGAGCATCACCGAGTCGACGATGCCCTTCTCGTTCGAGCGGGTGCATATCGACGTGTCCCGACGGCGGAGTGGACTTATAAGCTCAGTACTCTCCTCGAGGAAGCGGGGGGGCGACGTTCTGCCAACCAAGACTTCGTTCGGCGCGACCTCCGTCTCTGGATTTATAATGCCGTGCTCGTCGAGCTGTACGTAGGCGTCGACGCCGCGGGCGCCCACGACCTCCGAGTCCGGAATTTCAAAGCGATCCTCCTGCCCACCGGGATAACGGCGCTCCTCCGCCTCATAACTCCTGAAGAAGTGGCTTCTGCCCAGCCCCCTGTCTATTGCCGCCCTGTTCAAGACGATGGCGTCCTCCATGTTGTAGCCCTCGTAGCATAGAATTGCGACGACGAAGTTCTGACCCGCAGGACGCTTGTCGTAGAGGATGGCGTCGGCGGTGCGCGTCGTCACGAGCGGCTTCTGCGGGTAGTGCAGTAGGTGCCCACGGGTGTCCGGGCGTATTCTGAAGTTTGCGGCGTTCAGTCCTAAGGATTGCTTCAACATGGCGGCGCCCATCGTATTACGGGGCGATGAGTTGTACTCCGGATACGGAATCATGCCAGCGACGATGCCCGTGAGCAATGACGGGTCTATCTCGAGATGCGTATGCTCCTTTGTTAACTCCTCTTCGTTAACGGCGATGTATGCGTTTTCCTCCTCCTCCGCATCTAAATATTCGACGACGCCCATGCGGATGAGGTCATCGAACTTCAGCTCGCCCCGCCTTAGTTTCTCTATGTGCTTCTCGGTGACCAAGGGTCTGCCGTTCTCCACAATGATCAGCGGGCGTCGCACCCTACCGCGGTCGGTATTTATTATTATCTCTCGCCGCCGCTCATAGTATGCGACGTTGACCTGATGAGAGAGCTCTCCATGCCTCCTTCTCCGCCTGATCTCGGAAACTACTTTTTCAGGGTCGGTGCAGACGCCCACGAACTCTCCATTGACGAAAACCCTCACCTTGAATTTCGTACTCACTTCGAAACAGTGAGGAGGTGGCACGACCCCCATTTCATACAAGAGGTTTTTGACGCTTTCGTGCTCAACGCCCGTCGAAATCTCAATCATCTGCGAGAAGTTCTTCACGAGCCCGCAGTTCGGGCCTTCAGGCGTCTCGCACGGGCATATGCGCCCCCACTGCGTCGGATGTAGGTCACGAGCTTCGAAATGCGGCTGCGATCTCGAAAGCGGCGAGACCACGCGGCGGAGATGCGAGAGCGTACTCATGTAGTTGTTCCTATCGAGGAGCTGCGAAACGCCGGTTCGCCCGCCGACCCAGTTTCCGGTGGCGAGCGCGTGCATTATGCGCTCTGTAAGCACGTCAGAGCGGACGACCGTCGTTATATTAAGCTCTCTACCTCGCATGTTCGAGCGTTCGAGCTGGTATCTTATGTCCCTGACGAGCTTTCCAAAGGAGACCCTGAACAGATCCTCAAGGAGGTCGCCGGCGAGCTTCAGACGCTTGTTCGCATAGTGGTCCTTATCGTCCTCCTCACGCCGCCCGAGCGCGAGTTCAAGGCACGCTTCTGCCATCTTACCGAGGAAGTAAGCCTTCTGGACACGGTCCTCGATGTGCGGCAGCAGATACCTATCAAGGACGTAATTAAGACGCCGCTCCTTGTACTCTTTGGGCTGAGCCGGTGCAACGCGACGCTCGAGCGCAAGCAATGCCTCTTCCTTCGTCTTCGTCTCAACCGCTTCTAGATTGTCCTTTATGAACTTTATTATCTCCTCATCGTCGGAAATCGCCCTTATGATTTCCTCATCGCTCTCAAGCCCTAATGCCCGCATCATAGTGATTAAGCTCACTTTTCCGGGCACTGGCGGGAGCGATACTTCTAAAATTCCTTTTCTGCTCCTTTCAACAGTCACTGGAACTCTGAAGCCGTGTTTTTGCGAGAATACCTTCGCAACTTCTATTTTTGTGTCGTAGCTCTCCTCTCTGCTCACAAGAATCTTGTTCGGCGCCAAGTCTTCGAGAGTAATGATGACGCGTTCCGCTCCGTTGATGATGAAGTAGCCACCGGGGTCGAGGGGATCCTCGCCGACCTCTATGAGTTCTTCATCGGAGAGCCCGTAGAGGTTGCAAATTTTAGACTTCAGCATCACCGGCAGCTCGCCGATCTCCGCCTCCTTGTCGTCGATAGTGACTTTAGTGCCGTCCTCGTATTCCTTGACGATGGACATCCGCAGGTAGATCGGGGCGGCGTATGTGAGGTTGCGGAGGCGTGCCTGCATCGGGTAGATCTCACTATGGGAGCCGTCAGCTTCCTTAACCCTAGGCTTTCCAACTCGCACCCTGCCGAGTTGCACGTATATCTTGTAGTGACCTTTCTCGTCGTCGTCCTCGATGCTCGTCTCGATGATGCCCTGCTCATCGATCACGCTCTGCAGCCCATGCTCCACAAAATGATTATACGAGTCGAGTTGGTGCCGCACAATCTTCTCCTTCGTGAAATATGCATCAAAAAGAGCCTTCCGGTCAAGCATTTCAACTACCTCCTCACCTCACAACCAACCTGTACGCTACAGATCTGCCTGCCGTCCTACTCCTCCTTATTATCTTGACGACGTCGCCGACCTTGGCACCTATTTCCTTTATGACAGGGTCATTTACCTTTATCTTCGGAAGTTGCTCCTTCCGTATCCCATACTTTTGGAGGAGCTTTTCCACTTCCTCCTCAGATAGTACTTCATGCTTCGGTACGAGCACGTGTTCCGTCACCACGATTTTTTCCCTCTTCTTCATTACGGGCTCGGGGGGATTTGAACCCCCGACCAACAGGTTAAAAGCCTGCTGCTCTACCTGGCTGAGCTACGAGCCCCTTCTTCTACCCTACTTTACCCCCCTCCTGATAATATATACATTACGTTGACTTAACCTCATCGTCTCTCAGCCCTATAAAGCGTTACGCAGGATTTGTTCCATCCACGTCTACAGCAGTGTAATTCCCTTTGTACGTGTTCCCTGAACTCTAGCTGATAACGTCGATATGAGGCGCAGGAGGCGATTGTTGTATCTGTTACCTCCAGCGCGCTCTCGTACGATTCTCAGTTTCAGAGACGTGGCAGGCTCAGCTTGTTGTACGATTCGATGCGACTTTCCCCTGTATAATTTAAATCGTGCGAGGCGTGATACCATTAAAAGATTTTGCGGTCGCTGACTCTTTTGCGGTCGCTGCCTCTAAAAAAGCCTACTTCCCTGAGAGACGCCCCAAGCGTCCGTACTTTCTCCCGGCTTCCGCCAGCGCGCCTTCATGTTAGCAAGTGGCGTTTTCGGCGCAAACCCGCGTCCTCTATGCACTTTTTCGCCTCTTCCATGATGTCCTGAGGGCTTTTCTTCAGCAACGTTACTGTAGGGCTCACGTTTCCGCAGAGCGCAACCTTATCGCCGACGATCCTCCTAGCGTCGGCAACCGGTGTCTCCTGACCTATACTGACGGCGTGCACGCCGAGTTCCGGCTGTTTTCCGAGGATGTGCTTGGAATCTCCGCATAAATGCTGTATCACGTAGGCGCCCCGCTCCTTTATTTTCTTCACGCCCCGCTTATACCAGGCAACGCAAACTCTTCGCACCGCTTCGCTGACCTGCCTCCGCCTATGGCGAGGTTCCGACACGGGACGGGCAGGTTGCGGAGACGCATCAGCTCGGTCGGTCAGGGAGCTATCCGCCTGAGGGCATGCCTCAGGGCATCATCGGTAGAAAATTAGAAGGAAATAAAAATGTTGGGGACTTTCCTCCCCTAGAGGCTTCCAGCCCGCAAGGGTTGTGTGGAATCGGGAACTACCCCAAGCTGAGGCTTGGGGCTTCCTCCCGCTGGAGCCAGCTTCGCAGCCTCCTGCCTTTGAGCGGCAGTATGCGGCTCCACCCCGGCGGGGAGCGGCATGTTCACGATGCCCCATGCCCCGCTCTCCTCCCGTCTCAGCCTCCACATCCGGAAGTTCGGAAGCCTCCCGAACGGAAAGCCGAGCAGGACGCATGCGTGCTATGCGGGGGCCACCCACGCACGTCATAATTACTAGAATATAAATATGACGCCATTCACCCCCAAGCTGAAGCTTGGGCACTCTGGCGTCAAATCTTGTAGAAAATCGTTATCGACCCCTCTTTCTAT
>JAPHEE010000026.1:9502-29055 GCA_029259545.1 Candidatus Alkanophaga volatiphilum | reverse complement strand
CCAGTTCCCGATAGTCAACGTTCGGCTGCGGCTGCCGCCGAGCTACGAGCGGACGTTCACGCTGCGGTGGCGGCTCCCGGCGTGGCGACTCCCGTTCAACGCATCGTGGTACGTCGCACTCTTCGACACGGAAACCTCGGAGCTCATAAGCGACGACCGGGCGGACTGGAGATACGTCGCAAGGAAAGGAATGGGAATGGTACCCACGCCCGCCGAAGAGGTGAGAGAGGAAATAGGGAGGTTAAGAGAATTGGCACCCCTTTAATCCTTCCCTTTTTCCCTCAAACTAGGTGACGCTGCGTCGCAGGACTTCATTTATTTTCTCGATGCTCGCATCCGTTTTGAAGCCGGTGTCCGAGAACACGGTTTTCGACGCCGAGAAGCCTGCGGCTCTCAAGGCTTCCAAGACCGCCTCTAGGGGCAGGGGGGTGATTTTGAGACGCTTGCACAGGGCGTGATGCTCGTAGTAGAACGGGATGTCGAGCTCGTCCCTGCTGGTCTTGAGAATTTTCTCGACCTGCCTCCGCATGCCGAGTTCCAGCCCGTCCAATGCCCGTAAAGCCTCATTACAGAACGTTTCATCCCTGATCGAGCCCAAGTAGAGCGGACCGGCGATTTTCATCCCGCCGCCGCAGTGGTCGCAGCGTCTTTCCACCTCGGACTCCAGAAGGTCCTCGCAACTAAAGGGGCGGCGGTTGCCGCAGCCGAAGCAGTGGGCGACGAAGCCGAGCCGCCTCAACGCCGCGTCAGCCCTCCGTGCGCCACGCTCGATTTTCAGCACGAGGCGGACGAAGTGCCTCCTCGCATATGCGAGGAGCGGCGTTGCCGCCTTCTCGTGCGCCGCCAGCCTTCGGATCACGGCGCCGAGCAGGATGCGAGTCCCCATTTCCCGGTGGTATTCGGTTTTGAGCGGGATCGCTTCATACTTCCTCGGACCCGCAGGGTGCGCCCCGCAGAGCGGTGCGGTGTCCGTGGCGGTGACGAGCAGGAGCTCGGTGACGCTGCGGCACGCCGAGTCGAGAAACGGCACCGGCGAGCCGAACGGGTCCAAATCCACGATCTCGTACCTGTGCTCGGAGAGGAATACGTTGGCGTCCTTGTTGTGCGCCCTCGCCAGCCCCTCCAGACCGTTGAGCCTGATGTTTTCGTTTATGAGCGTGTACGCCTCGACGCTGAGGTCGTTGATCTCGGCGGCGACGCCGAGCTCGTTCGCAGCACGAACCCCCCGCACGCCCGTCCCCGCAAGGGCGTCTGCGTACCTGCGCTCCTTCTTCGGGGCGGTGCGCAGGAATGCGGCGAGGCAGGCGATGTCCACGTCCCGGCAAAGCTCCATCTTCGGGTTATAGAACGCCGAACGCCTGATCTCCGCCGGAACCTTAAGCTTCGTGCTCCCCTCCCGCCTGAGCACGAATCCCGCCCGCATTTCAGCTAGAGCCGCAGGGACACCGCCCGCCACTCCCCGAGCCTCGGGAAGCTCAGGACGCCCGCCTCCTCATCCACGGCGAAGACCTCCATCTCCTCCAACCCCACCTCTCTTATCACCGGCGATAAAAGCTCCTCGTTGCTCACGAGGTTCACGGGCGTGCCGCCGGCGAGCGGCGAGAACGCCGGCATTACTATCAGGTTTGCGTCGCCGAGGACGCCCCGCAGGAAGCACGGGAGCTTCACCCTCGCACCGATTCTATCACCTAAGACGAGCACGGGATGCTCGTGCGCAATCACTACGTTCTTGAACCCCTCAGCGTCAAGTTCGGAGTGCCCGTGGGAGAACAGCGTGTCGCCCTCGACGTGCGCGCTCACGATTTCTACGGCGTAGCGACGCAGCGGCGAAAGCTTCGTATCATGGTTCCCTCGCACTAAAATTATTTTCTCGAAGAGGCGAGAGGCGAACTCCACGAACTTCGGGACCTCCCGCCACTCCTGAAAGCTCGCCTTTGAAAAAACGTGCTTCAGGTCGCCGTTTATTATCAGCTTTGAGATTTTCTTCCCGCCGGTCTCGTAGGGCTCAAGCTCGGATTCCGGCTCGGACCCGGCGCAGCACCCCGATGCGGAGGCGACGATTGCAAGCAGCAGCCGCTTCACGTCTTCAAGCTGGCGACTAGGCACAGTAATCCCACTGTTCTCCGCCAATGCTTCTTCATAACCCAAATGGAGGTCTGCAATGCATACGGCGTCACTGTCTCGTAAGTATAAAGCAGGATAACCTCCCACTATCGCAACCCCCTCGCCTATTTCGGTCAGCACCCGCCTCGGTTGCGACGGCATCACGTCCCGACCTTTATGTTTGAGATGATGCCTTTGAGGGTTGCGATGGCGGATAGCGCCGCGAGATAACTGGTCTTAGGGTTCGACGGCGACGGCACGTTCTCGACAACCGTCACAAATCGCCCGAATTCGCCCTCAACCTCGACTTCATGGATGTTTTTGTCTATTGAAGGGTCGGCTACGATCTCCACTTCGGTCTTCTCGATGCCGATGCCCGCAAGACTTAAAGAGGCAGCCACGTTTACGTTTTCAGGGAAAAGTTGTACGGCATCTTTCGCACTGCCCCTGAATAAAACCTTCGGCTCATTTATCTCAACTAACTCCTTAAAACTCACGTGTTTGTTACCCTTAAAGCTGAGTGGCGGCTTCCTCGTGCGCAGGCGCACGTGGTATATGCGGCGGACGTGCCCCGACTTTAGACCGTCTATTCCGACGATCGCGCCCGAGGGGATGAACACACGGCAGCCATTCTCCTTAGCGCTCCGCTCCACCTCTTCAAACAGTTCCGCATCCACCAGGGCGCCGACGCTCAAAATCAGGACATCTTTACCCGCCCGCAACGCCGGGAGCACGAACTCACGGACCGCAGACTGCGACGCACACTCCACGAGCAAATCTATATGCGGCAGAAGCTCCTCGAAGCCCTCACTGCTGAACCTCACGAATTTCGGCTTCTTCTTGAGCGTGTGGAGGAGCGCCTCCACCTTCTCAGGATGCCTGTCTATCAAAAATACAAGCTCCATACGCTCGTCCTCGTCCACAGCCTTGCTTATCTCCGTGCCTATGGCGCCACAACCGACGATGCCCACCCTCATAGGCTTAAGCGGCTATGCCAGCCGCCCGCTCACCTCCTGAGATCAGATCCCGCGTTACTCCATGCCATTACAAGCATTACTGATTTAGCTAAGCCGCTAAGCTAGACATAGCCCAAATAACGCTCGTCGAACGGTACAAACTCAGGTCGCTGCCTCCTCCTTTTCTCCTGCTCCGCCACCCTCCGCATTTCCTCCTCTAGAATCTCTATTTCCCTATCGAGGGCGTCCGTGCTCGCTTTTATACCGAGGATGCTCGTCAACGCTCTGAAGACCGCTCTCGCTGCCTTCGGGTCAGGGTACTCACCATGAGTCTCGCCAAGGAGACAGATGCCCTCGAAGCCAAGCTCCTTACCAAGTCCGATGAGGAGTCCCGCCATCCCAGTTATCGGGCCGTGATATCCTTTTTCCACGTGGACGCCGTGGTTTTTTATCTCTTCAACGAGTTTTGCATCGGTAGCGACGCCGTAAACCTTTGGCTCGTCCACGTGGCGTCCGGTACCGTAGCCGCCGAGCGTGAAAATGCGACGGACACCGCACTCGGCGCAGAAGTCGAGGATGGTCTCTGCAAACATGTAATAAGACTCTATTGTGCTCCCTTGATAGGGCCCAACAAATATCATGAGGTTCTCCTCAGGGTCGTAGTAAATCTCGTCCTTTAGGAGTTCGACAACGCCGTCCACATACATTATTCCAGGGATAGGGGATGCGGTCCTAACAAAATACGGCGAATACACATTAGCGATCTTTATCGCATCCAACTCCTTTATTAAGTGCGTGGCGGCGAGCATGCCAACATTGCCCAAGCCGCCTAACCCCTCTATGAACACAGGGGCATCTAGCTGCGGTAACTCCTTTTCCAACTCTATCCTCACTTTCAAGAAGTTTATCCTCTTCTTTCTCCTCATCATCCCCAACATTAGTTATCCATTTAAATTACTCTAACCCGTAGCATAATACGATGGACCTGATTGAAGTTGAGAGGAAGTGGCAGCGCCGTTGGCGGGAGGACGGAATTTACGAGGCGCACGTGCGTGACGACGTTCCGAAATTTTACGTGAATGTCGCATATCCCTACCCCTCGGGGGCGATGCACGTTGGGCACGGACGCACTTACACGGTTCCGGATGTCATCGCCCGCTTCCAGCGGATGAAAGGGAAAAATGTGCTCTTCCCGATGGCTTTTCACGTCACCGGTGCGCCGGTCATCGGCATCGCACGAAGGATCGCAAAGAACGACCCTGATGCCATAAGACTCTATAGGGATCTATATAAAGTCCCGGAGGAGACGTTAAAGAGGTTTTCCGACCCGTATGAGATCGTTTCGTACTTCAGCGACGAGTATAAGGAGGTCATGGACGCCCTTGGATATTCTATAGACTGGCGGCGGCGCTTCACAACCGTGGATCCACACTATAAAAAGTTCATAGAGTGGCAGTTTCTGAAGCTCAGGGAGAAAGGTTACGTTGTCAAGGGCGAGCATCCGATAAGATACTGCCCGTCATGCAAGAACCCGGTCGGCGACCATGACCTCCTCGCGGGTGAGAACGCAAGCATCAATGAATTTGTGTTAATAAAATTTGTTCTTGAGGGCGACGAGCTTATCTTACCGACTGCAACTTTGCGCCCCGAAACAATATTCGGAGTTACCAACCTCTGGATAAACGATGACGCATATTACGTAATCGCCAAAGTTAGGAAAGGTGCAGGAGAGTTTGAGCGTTGGTTGTTGAGCAAGCCCGCCGCCGAGAAGTTAAAAAACCAAGGCTATGAGGTGGAAGTTGAAAAGCAGGTAAAGGGTCTGGATTTTGTTGACAAGCAGGCGTCAAATCCGATAGATGGGCGCGTGGTGAAAATCCTGCCCGCGAGCTTCGTCGACCCTGAGTTTGCGACGGGCGTCGTGATGAGCGTGCCCGCCCACGCGCCGTTCGACTTCGCCGCACTCCGAGATTTGCACAGGCAGGGCAAATATTTGGGTATTTTGCCTATCCCGATAATCGAGGTCGAAGGCTACGGTGAAATACCGGCAGAGACCATCATCACGAAGATGAACATTAAAAACCAGAACGACGAACGACTCGAGGACGCCACCACCGAGCTATATGCGGCGGAGTTTAACAAAGGGCGGATGAAGGTCGATGCTCTGGGGCTGAAGGGCGTGCCCGTGAGAGAAGCCCGTGATATTGTGAAGGAGACGCTTCTCGCCGAGGGTAAAGCGACATTGATGTATGAGTTCAGCGAGCGCCCCGTGATATGCAGGTGTAACACGCCCGTTGTGATTTCTGTACTGAAGGACCAATGGTTTTTGGATTACAGCAACGAGGCTTGGAAAGAGCGAGTGCGTGCGTGCTTATCGAGAATGGACGTAGTGCCACCTGAGATCTTTGCAGAGTTCAAGCAGGTCGTCGAGTGGCTGCGCGAGTGGGCGTGCACCCGTAGAATTGGACTTGGCACGAACCTGCCTTGGGACAAGGAGTGGATCGTCGAGCCGCTCAGCGATTCCACCATTTACATGGCTTACTACACAATTTCATATAAGATACGTGAGCTAGACCCCGAAATTCTAGAGCCCGAGGTATTCGACTACATATTTTTAGGGGCTCCACTCCCTGAGGGAGTAAGGAGAAAGCTGAGCGATGAAGAGCTGCGGTTGCTTGACGAGATGCGCAAGGAGTTCTTGTATTGGTATCCCTACGATTACCGGCTTTCCGCCCGTGACCTCGTCGGGAATCACCTGACGTTCCAACTCTTCCACCACGTCGCAATCTTCCCGGAAAACCTCTGGCCGAGAGGCATGGTCGTATTTGGGATGGCAACGCTCCACGGACGCAAGATGAGCAGTTCGAAAGGCAACGTCGTCCTCCTGAAAGACGCCGTCGAGAAGTACGGAGCGGACGCCGTCCGCATGTTCCTCATCGGGGCGGCGGAGCCGTGGCAGGACTTCGATTGGCGTGATGAGCTTGTATTTTCGACAAAAAGACAAATAGAGCGGTTTTGGAGTCTTGCTAACGAGATAATCGAAATGAAGTGCGCCGTAGATTTCAGAAAAAGCTTAGAGGAAGTAGAGAGGGAAATAGAGATAAAAGGCGTGGATAGATGGCTGTTAAGCAGACTTCAGCACCACGTCGAGGAAGTGAACGAGGCATTAGAGGGCTTCCAGTGCAGGCGGGCGCTGCAGCACGCCTACTACGAGATAGACAGCGACCTGCGGTGGTATAGGAGGCGGACGTCCGTAGAAAGGGAGGGTGCGAAGTGGGCGTTGAAGAAGCTGCTTCACGTCTGGGTGCGGCTGCTCGCCCCCTTCATCCCGCACGTCTGTGAAGAGATCTGGGAGCACTGGGGCTTTTTCGAGAGTGAAGGCTACGTATCGCTCACGCCATTCCCGGAGGTCGACGAAACCCTCGTGGACAAAAGAGCAGAAGCCGCTGAGGAGCTTATAGAGTGGATCTGCGACGACATCTCTGAGATCCTGAGGGTCATAAACGTGAAGCCACAGAAAATCATCCTGTATGTGGCGCCTGAGTGGAAACGACGGGCGTTCTCGAAAATTCTAAATGAGGTAAAGGCGGGTAAGGGTCTCAGAGAAGTAATGCCTGTAGTGATGAGAGATGAAGAGATGCGACGGCGCGGTAAGGAGGCTGCGGACTTCGTGAGGAAGGCTATGGAGTTGATTAAGGATAAGGGTATGGAAAAGAGGGAGTTTTTTGAAATAGACGAAAAGAAGCTATTCTTAGAGGAAAAAGAGTTCTTCGAGAGGGAGTTTTCGTGTAAGTTCGAAGTTTACGAGGCTGACGAGCTTGAAGGGCTGAGCGACGACGAGAAAGAGAGGCTCGACCCGCAGGGCAAAAGCAGGGCGGCGATGCCCACAAGACCCGCGATTTTCGTCATCGCTTGACAGCCTGACTTGCCCCCTCTTTTCTCCCCCACGACCGAAATTGATTTCGTTGCCTGTTAGGCGCCACTGAGCAATATAATAGGAGAGGTGCGAGGTTTACATGTTTGTAGCAAAAGCTAACGCTTACGCCCACCTCTTTTATTTTCCCACCTCTCATACGTTCTAGGAGGCATGCATTGGGAGTTAGGAATGGGAAGAAGCGTAGGGAAATACGACCTTCACATCCACACGAAGTATTCGATAGATGCAGCCATCGAGCCGGAGCAGGTTGTGAGAGCAGCAAAGAGGAAGGGGCTGGGCGGTGTTGCAATCACTGATCACGGCACGATAAAGGGAGGAGTTATGGCGAAGAAGCTTGCAGCCGAAGACTTCATGGTAGTGGTGGGCGCCGAAATTCTGACGGAGCGGGGTGAGATCATCGGGCTTTTCCTTGAGGAGGAAGTGCATGCAAGGAACTTCTATGAGGTAATTTCCGAAATAAGGAGGCAAGGAGGCATCATCGTGCTCCCTCATCCCTTTGATGTAATGAGACGCTCCTCATTCCACCCCTCTGATGGAGATGCTCGGTTCTTCGACTGCGTCGAAGCTTTCAATTCGAGGTGTGTTCGCCGAAAATACAATGAACGAGCGGTAGCGTTCGCAATGAAGCACCATCTTTCTCTGACCGCAGGGAGTGACGCCCATTTCGCATGGGAGATCGGGAACGCTTTCGTCCTTACCGAAGCATCTGACGAGGAGGAGCTGAGGAGGAAAATCTTAAAAGGTGAGACCGCCCTTTGGGGAAGGGTAAGCAGCCCTTTGAACCACGGCTTTTCAAAAGTGTTAAAGGCATGGAAAAGAGGGAAAATGCGCATCTAGGCTGAGTATTTATCCTACGCAAATCTTGACAGCTCGCTCAAAAGGCTCATTTTGTCTTACGTCCCTATCGGCTAGGCGCGCCGCCGCTTTAAGCTTATCTGATTGCCTCGGACTCGACCAACTCAAAACAAAACACAAAATCCACCTTGAGGAACTTTAATGTCTTAAGTGGAAGAACGTCGCCGAATGGAAGCAAGGCGCGCTCAAGACTCTCCTCCGCTCCTTTGAAGTGTTTCGAGGCGTTGGCAGAGACTACTACCTTCCCAGTTAATACCACACTGCAACGCTTCCGCCCTCATCTTCCATCTCCGGCACTCTTCTCGTCCTTATGACCTCTTCGTAGCTGAACGCATAAAGCACGCTCGCATGCGTGAGGGCGGAGGGTTTAGCTCGTAGCAAATCTTCGTCAAAGCTCATTTTTCCATCGCGCTTAGAATCGCCACAGCGCCTTCGCCGCGTTGAAAAGAGGGTATTGTTCGGAAGCGAGGAGGTTCACAACAGTAACCGATAAGTTTATATAACCTCTCTTCGTCCAACCTAATACATACCCTCTGGAGCCTCCTCAAATGAGGGCAATGGGAGCCTGAGAGGAGGGCAAAAGAGGGATAAGCGGGCTAACTGCCCCCGCTCAGGGCTGATGGGTGAGGCTCTGGGCGGCGATGACCGCAAGGGGAGGCTACTCGGCGATCCCTGGTAGCCGGGGGCTGCTACGAGCAGCTTTGAGCCCAGCTTTGCATGCCCTGGGTATGTTAAGCTGTGGCGACCAGGGTACGAAGTGCCAGAAAAACACGGGCATCTACTAATTTTCTCTCTTAGTTTCCCCGTTTTGTTCTCGTCACCTCTTTGACGCACTGCATTGTAACCATAAACCACGAGCCGCTTTAAGGCTAAAGCTTTAGAAGTTATCCAGAACCTCAGACACTTCTTTTGCCGTCTTTATGAGACGGAGCCAAGAATTAGAAAGCGCCCTGAGCATGACGATATCGTCAGCGCGGATGCGTATGAGAATGCGAGGCGTACTCTCCCCCCCTCCGCCCTCATCCCGGTCACCGGTTTCCAATGAAAGTGTGACGCTTGCCCGACGCAGCGGCTCCTCTGCCTCCTTGCGTATCGCATCGTAAATTATTCTCGCAAATTCCTCACCGCTCCTACCTTCTTTTTCATTGAAGCGCACTTCAAACTCCGCAAGCATCAATGTCTTTTTCTCCTTTCCCGCCTTAAATTTTAGGATGGAACTTCACCTGAGCAAGCGTGGCATCAGGGTGCTAGGCGTCGCCGAGAGTTTCGTGCGGGGTCGCAGCGCCTCTGTACTCGCAGGCGTGGTCATGCGTCCTGATCTGCAGATAGATGGCGTTGCCGTCACGAGAATTACGGTCGGTGGCATGGACGCAACAACGGGCGTGCTCCGCATCTTTGAACAGCTCCAAAGAAACGACCTCAATGCCGTCATGCTCAACGGCTGCATCATAAGCTGGTTCAACATAATCGACCTAAATAAAGTCCACGACGCTTTGGACATCCCGGTGCTCTGCGTGACTTACGAGCCGTCGGAGGGGCTTGAGGAGCACTTTAAGGCGCACTTCGACGATTGGGAGCAACGGGTCGCCATTTACAGAAGCTTAGGCGAACGTACGCCCGTGCGGCTGCGCAACGGATATTCTGTCTTCGTGCGGGCGCTCGGAATGACTATCAGGGAGGCAAGAACCCTCTTGAACAAGTTTACGACGCACGGGAAGGTGCCGGAGCCGCTAAGAGTTGCTAGAATCTTCGCAAGAGCCGTTCTGAGGAGTGGCATCTTATGAGGGTGCTCCTGGTAACGGGAAGGAAGGCGGAAAAGCTCGTAAGGGAGGCTGCAAATGCAACGAGCGCCGAAACTGGCGTGGAGTGCGACGTCGCCGTTTTGGACGTCGAAGTTGCGGCGTTCATCACACCTGAGATGCTCAGGGAATTTTTGGAGACGCTTGACAAGAAGTACGATTTGGTGCTGGTGTCAGGCCTGTGCGGTTCGGACTTCAGCGTTCTGGACGACGTGGCGACGACGAGGAAAGGAACAAAGAACGCCTACGACATTCCGCTTTTGTTACCTTTAGTCAGAGAGGGCGTACAGCTCTCAGGCGAACAAGCTGCTGATGAGCTTGTAGCAAGCCGCCGCTTTGAAATGGCGCTTAGGGAATTAGAGGGCGCGGAGAGGGCGGCGACGGCAAGCTTTAGCATCAAAGGCGTGAAAATAGGCGGAGGGCGCATGAAGATTTGCGCAGAGGTCGTGGATGCGACGGCGCTCGACGAAGCAGAACTTCGCCGCCGCATTGAAGACTATATAGAAAAGGGGGCTGACATCGTGGATTTGGGCGTGCCGCTGGACGCAAAGCCCGCAGACGTGAGGCGGGTAGTACAGGTCGCCTCCGACTTCGACGTGCCACTTAGCGTTGATACTTTTTTACCATCACAGATTGCGGCGGCATTAGACGTTGGCGTGGACATGATAATGAGTCTTAGCGGTAAGAATTTGGAGGCGATAGGCGAGCGAGTTGCGGCAAGCGGCGCCGCCGCCGTCATAACTCCCGACGACGCTGCGAGTGAAGACAAGCTCGTAACCGCTGAGAAGGAAAGCGTAGGAAGCTTGTTAGTGAACATTAAAGCTGCAAAAGAAATAGGCATACGTAAGGTGATCGCAGATCCCGTGCTGAGCCCACCACTCGTCGGCAGAGGGATTTCAGGCTCATTATTGGCGTATGCTTTTTTCAGAGCCGAGGATAAGAAGACGCCGCTGCTGCTCGGCGTGGGGAACGTAACCGAGCTTCTGGACGCTGATTCTGTTGGCGTGAACGCCGTGCTTGCGTGCATCGCCGCTGAACTCGACGCTGACGTGCTTTTTACAACGGAGCACAGCTCAAAAACGAAAAATAGCATCAAAGAGTTAAGACGCGCAGCCGAGATGACGCTCCTCGCCAAGCTGAGAAAAACACCACCTAAGGACTTGGGGTTAGATTTGCTCGTCGTGAAGGAAAAGCGGCGGAGGACGCCGCCAGATGGTGAACTCCGGCGCCTTTTCAATAACCTCACTAAAATAGAGGCGAAAGCTTCCGAAACTTGGACTCCCGACCCGAAGGGTTGTTTTGAAATAGCGACGTTCGACAACAAGATTTATGCGAAACACTCTTCAGGGATCGTCATTGAGGGGAGGACAGCAAAGGAAGTTCTTGACACAATTTTAAGGCTCAAACTTATTTCCTCGCTCGAGCACGCTGCCTATCTCGGGCGTGAGCTTATGAAGGCTGAGCTTTCGCTGCGGTTTTCAAGGAGTTACGTGCAGGATGAGGAGTTTTGATGAGGAAATGACGGGCGGAAGGGTTATTTGCCACGCCGGGAAATGGAACTAAAAGGATGAAGCGGCTAGGATTGGTGTTTCACGGACCCGAAGTAATAGACAGCGGAGAAGCGGTTCTGCTACTCGAAGCTTTCTCCGACTTCGAAGTGCGGGCTGCGCTCGGTGGCATTACAGGGAAAACCGCAGTGATCGATGCGGGCTTGCAGCACATCATAGACATCAGTATGGATTTACGCCCGTCAGAGGTCGTCAGACGCCTTTATGAGGAAGGTGCAGACCTTATAATCTTCGCAAACCATGCAAAAACCTTGGAAAGCGGAATTTCTCTCGGCGCCGAGGTCCTCAAGCGTGCAAACGTGCCGAAGTTCGTACAAGTGGAGTTTCAAGGCAGACGCTTGATACCGTGGCGTGCTGAGACGGGAGAGCTTGAGGCCATCCTGCGCATTTTAAAGCCTTTAGGCTTCGAGCTCGCCTCTGCAGTGCTGCCCGCAGGCGGCGTGATCAGCGAGGGGGGTTTAGAGTATCGCCGCGTACATGGTGTGCTTCCCAACGAGAAGATAATCGTGAACGGCGTCGTTATAGGCATTTCCAACTCCGATGACGTTGTAATAGTTGCGAAGGATGGAAAGATCGTAGAGCTGCGAGGCGGCACGCTCATCACCCATAATCTGGTAAAACTCGGCAAGATAGACTTGAGGCGTGCAATGGTGAAGTCGGCAAGGGTCTTCAGGAGGACGACTCCGTCACGAATCTCGGAAAAAAAGATGCGGAAAGAAATTCACAGAATTGCCTATTTCTACAATGCTGAGCATGTTTTTTCGAAAATAGGGGATGTGGATGCTGCAGTGACCGTCGGCGACGACACGACATGTATCATTGGCGACATATTCAGGAGGTTTGGCATGCCGATCATCGGGATTACAGATGGCGACGCCGACTGCCTCGTAGAAGGCTACGACGGCTCGCTTGAAAGCCTCAGGAAGTTCTTACCAAGCGGTAGTTTCGTTTTAAGGCTCGAGCCTGAAAGCGACGACATTATCGGCGAGAGAGTGAAGACTGAAGTCTTTAACGGCAGGGATGAAATAAAAGCGAGCTTCGAGGAGGTGAAGCGGAAGGTCGTTAAAATTGCCAGCGGGAGGATAAAAGCGGTTTTGGAGACGTGACGTTACTTTTTTAGGAAGGTGTTACTGCTAATCCCATTCAAAGGTGCAGCAGGGGAGGCGGGAAAGATTTTAAGTAAGATTCTAAGAACATACTGAAGCGAGCCGTAGGCTACATGCGCACGGCAGGGCGTCGTACCCGCCCGACGGGAGCGGTTCGTCCTGAGCCACACTCCCCAACCTCAAGCATCCGGCAATGCCCCCCATGGGGATTTCTTACCGCCTCGTAGGGAGGGCGTTTGGGGGCGCCCTCCCTTTCTACCTTTTCATTGCGCTAATTATAGCTTCGAAGTCTTCTTTTGGGAGCTCTATCATCGCCTTTCCTCTAAGATGAAGGTTCCACTTTTCCTTGTTGGTGATGAAGCTCAGCTTTGGAACGAGAGGCTTGAAGTCCAAAGGCTCTTCCGGAACTAGGCGTGGCTCGACCCTAACTCTATGCGGAAACACCCCCCCACTGAAAACAGGCTTTTCGTCGTAGAAAGGGTCCGAAGTTGCTTCAAAGATACCAACGACCTGTGATGGAGACTCCTTATCTTGTATCTTATAGAAGACGAGGGTGTCACCTCGTTTCACTTTAGAGATTTTACTAGCGCTTCTGCTGGAAACTCCCCAAATCCTGCGCTTCCTTATCACTTCCCAGTTCTCCCTGTTCGTCACGCACAGCCAATATGCCATACTCTCACCAACAAGAGATAGGGCTCAAGGTTTAAAAGGTTATCGTGGAATGGCTGCCCTCACTGCCACATAAGTCTTATATTACTTGAAGTCATAATGTAGAAAGATGAGGCTTGTGGGAACATCGAGGTTCCAGCGGGGGCGGCGGGTCACCCTCTTAGAGGAGATCGTTGAGTACACGAACTGGAAGGAGGGTGATGTGCTCGTTCAATTGTATGACGAGAAAAGAAGAGCGGTCGTGCTCGTGAAGAGGGAGGACTATGAGCGGTGGAGATAGGTTAACTGTGACGCCCACCGGATACCGGGTACTAGATAGATGGGTGAAGGTTGCAGAGAAATTTGCGGATTCTGATGGTTTCGAAGTCATCATCGAGGAGGTGCAGGATGGGGGAGAAAGGAAGAAACTCTTAGCGTTCAGATGGTATGGGGGAAAGTATAGTCATTTGGACTGGTTGTTGCCGCTATTGCCCAAAACGCATCATTTCTGCGAGCCGTTTGCTGGATCCGCATCCGTACTTCTCAACAGAGAACCATCCCCCGTCGAGACTCTGAACGACGTTGACGGAGAAATCACAAACTTCTTCAAAGTTCTGAGAGACAAACCCGATGAGCTGATAGAAAAGCTGTATCTGACTCCCTTCTCCAAAGAGGAGTTTAAAAAAGCTATTCAAGCTAGAGGGGTAAGAGGCTTGGACGATGTAGAGCGTGCTCGGCTTTTCTTCGTGCGTGCGGAACAAGTAAGGATAGGGCTTGCGCAGACTGCGACTCCGGGCCGCTGGGCGTGGTGCAAGAATACTAGCAGGCGCGGAATGGCAGGAGCTGTTTCAAGGTGGATCAGTCGCGTGGAAGCCCTGTGGGCAGTGGCGGAGAGGTTAAGGCGAGTGCAGATAGAGAATGACGACGCTTTCAACATTATCAAGCGGTATGACTCGGATGATACTCTCTTCTACTGTGACCCGCCATATCCTCACCAGACACGAGGTGACCCCCATGCGTATGGCTATGAAATGTCGGAAAGGCAGCATAAGAAGCTTGCGAGACTCCTTCACTCCGTTAGGGGCAAAGTCGCCTTGTCCGGCTACAGGTGCCAGCTCATGGACGAGCTTTATGAGGACTGGATCAGAGTTGACGCCCCTCCAAAAATAGCTCATTCTGTTAAAGAGCTAAGGACTGAAAGCTTGTGGATAAACTACGAGCTTGACGCTATCGGAAGTAAAACAGTGGAACGACTAAAAAAGCTGGGCTGCACATTCAATATTCCGAGGAGATGAAGTTTAGGGAATTTGCAAAATACTACGGAGAGAAAGCTCGTGAGCTACTAGCTAATGTCTGGGACGAAATAAGGAACCTTCCCGAAAATCGGATTAGAGCAGAGAGCTACTTAGACTGGAAAGTAGAGGAAGAAATCAGAAATGTCGTTCGAGGTAGGGCAAAATCATTCAAATATGCGATATTAACACAGATTCTTGCAAAAGTTGTAGAGCCCGAAGTTAACTGCTTATGTCTTCAAGAGAAAGCCAAGGTAGATGGAGCTTTCGATGCTCGGACTTTTTGTAAGGAGGTCGTGCTAAAATTTGAACGGGAGAAAGGCGTATTTGTGCTAGGAGGATCGCCTGATCCTTATGTGAGCAAGCCATTGCGACATGAATTCATTTCGCTAGACCTCAGAGACATTAAGTATGTAGAGGAATGGAGAAGCCTCTATTCTGTGCTTAGAAAGGTACAGGATAGCAACGATCCTGAATTCACGAAGAACGTGCTAAAGCAGATACTGTTAGAGATCTATAGGCAGCAGCTCGAAACCGACAAGGCCGTACCTCAGCTCCCAGCCACTGGCGTGAGTATGCATAAGCTCGAAAATATCCTCAAAAGCTTTCTGTCCGAGCCTTCAGGAGGTGCACGTCCGCAAGCCGTTGTTTACGCTCTGATGAAAGTGCTAAACGAGAGGTTGCAGGTTTTCAGCGACATCAGTACAGCAAAAGCTACAGTAGCAAACTCTTTTGCGGGTCGTAAGGCAGACATAGAGTGTAAAGATGTAGATGGAAGCCTGAAGTTGGCTATATCGGTGACAGATACGCTCACGGAAGCAAAACTTGATGAGGAGCTGAGCAAGGCTGTCGAAAGAGGCGTGAAGCGGCTTTTGATTATAGCATACGATATCAGAACGGATAAGGATATACCAAGCCGTTACAAACGCAAGATAGATGTCACAATAATGCCTTTGGTGGAGTTTGTGGGATTCATGACAACTATGTTGAACGACCAACTCCGCATAGAGTTTCTAGCTAAAGTGCACGAAGTCTTAGAGGATTTTGGATATTACGACCATTTAAAGGCTTGGAACGAGGTGCTGAGAAATAACTTGAGTGTTGGCTAGTTCCACGCCACCCCGACTCACTTCCACGCCCTCCACCATAAGCGTCGTCGGCGCACACGCTTATGCCAAAGATGCTGTGGGCACATACTCAATATACACGGTTTTCCTCTGCGCCCTGCACTTGTCGATCTCTTTTTCGAGATCGCTCCTGAGCCCGGCATCTTCCACAGCGTTCCCGTACAACGCACCGAGGAGCCCTCCTGCGACGGCCCCCAGCCCCAGAGCGATCAGCGTGCCTATCAATGTTCCGAGAAGCCCTCCCGCAACAGCGCCTGAGCCTGTCGGCACCGGTCCCCTGAAATGAGGACACCTTTCGGGCAGCCACGATCGCCCATGTGCTCGCACGTGATGGTGATGTAGTAGAAGTCCCCGCGTATTCTTCTGCTGATAACCCTCGCATTGTGACACTGAACTCAACCCTAGACCCCGCCCTTAGAACCAAAAATGAAGCAACAGAGAATCTTGATCGAGGGTTCAACTTCTAAACATAATTACGGGCACAATTGCTGTTGCAGCAGCACTAGCAAAAATCGAAGCTCTCAGAAGATGAGATGGTCGAGAAGGCTCCTGAGCCTCATCACATCGACCCTCCATCACACTTTCAGTCTTCTGCTTCTTCCTTAACCCTTCCCATTTCGCACGCATCGCCCGCACACACGCTCAAACGGCTGCCCGCCGCTGGCGGAGGAGGTCACGAGGGCTCCAGCGGGCCCGGCACTTCTGAAAAGAGATCATGAGCTCGCAAAAAATATGCTTAATGGGGTTGAATGATGGAGTATGGACCTAGAGGGCTTTGCAAAGCGGTGCTTGCGAGAAGACATTCCTGAAGCCGATATAATTTCGGAGATGAGCCGCCGCATCATAGAAATCAAGAAGGTTCCGGTGGAATACGCTGAACGCCTTGCCGCCGCCGTCCTCGAAGAAGCAAGGACGACGCTCCGTGCCGGCGAGGTTGGCGATCCGCTCGGCGTGCTGCGTTTTGAGCCCTCGGGCGTGAAAATGGGAGAATTCGGCGTTGGCTCTCGTGGCTTGGGCGACTTCTTTGTCCACGAGAAAATTGCAGAGATCATCGGAAGGACGAGTGCCGTCGTAGACTCTTCAAGCCTCAGTGACTCCGGCGTCGTGCAGATAGGAAATGGCGGCACGAAAGCGGGGACGGGAGCGGAGGCGAGGGCGAGAGCGAAGACGGGGGAGGGGGGAGAGAGCGTCGAGAAAAGCCGTGCGGCGGAGTCGGCGAGGGGCGAGCTTAAGTACTTAGTTGTCACCGTGGACGGCATGCACTCACGGCTCAGCGACTTCCCGTTCCTTGCGGGCTTCCATGTCGCCCGCGCAGCGCTTAGAGACGTGTTCGTGATGGCAGCAGAGCCCGTTGCTCTGTTCTCTGACATTCACGTCGCAGACGACGGCGACGTTGCTAAAATATTCGAGCACGTTGCGGGAATCTCCGTCGTCGCAGAGCTTTCCGGCGTTCCTCTCGTCACAGGTTCGACGCTTCGTATCGGCGGCGACCTCGTCATCGGCGAACGCATGACCGGTTGCGTCGGCGCCGTCGGCGTCTCCGACTTCATCCTCACGAGGAAAAATGCGAGAGAAGGAGATGTCATATTAATGACCGAAGGCTCAGGCGGGGGTACCGTCGCAACCGCTGCCCTCTACCACGGCGACTTCGACATCGTCTATGAGACACTCAACCTGAAGTTCATAAATGCATGCAAGGCGCTGCTGCACGATGCCGATGTCATCAATGCTTTGAAGAGCGGGAGAATTCATGTAATGACGGACGTAACAAACGGGGGCGTACGTGGCGACGCTCACGAGATTGCAAAGGTCTCTGGCGTGAAACTTGTGTTTTATGAAGAAAATATAAGAAAGTTGACGAACCCCAAGGTTTTAGAAATGCTTGAGCGGCACCATATTGATTATTTGGGCGTTTCATTGGACGCTCTACTTGTGATTTGCGAGGAAGCTGTTGCGGACGACGTTAAACGGGCGGCGCACGCTGCCGGCGTCAAAACAGATGTGGTGGGCTTCGTCGAGCGGGGTAAGGGCGCCGAGCTGATAATTGACGGACGGCGGACGCCGTTCGTCCCGAGGTTTAGAGAGTCGGCATACACGCCTGTCAAGAAGGTCGTAGGCGAGTATGGCGACTTCGAGAGGCTAAAGCCGCTTGTAGAGGAGGCTGCAAGGAGGGCGGCTGAGAAGAAGAGGAGGATTATGGAATTCCTGCGTCAGCAGCATGAGGGGAACGTCAAAGAGTTTGAAAGCCGCATCCGTCCCCGAGGCGTTTAGGTCCAAGAAAGACTATTTGATGCTGAAGACGAAACAAAAGCGGACGCATCAATGAGTTCCAAAGCGACGCTGAGGCACCATTCCGACTTAAAGTGCAGACGGAATGCGGCGTCTAGGTTTGAGGCGAGGACTTATCTCCAGTAGAAGACTCATTCCCCCATGTACCTTATCAACGCGATCTTAGCATCCCACGGCACGCCGCCTCTTATAAGCTAAGATTCCATCAGAGGCGGGTGTGGAGAAGAAAAAAGAGCAATAAGAACTGGAAGGTCTAATGAGGCAGCTTCCCTTGCAATGCTACAGATCTTATGATTGTTATGCGCCGGCTGATGGCGGATAGTTTCCGAGCGGGAAGGCGAGAGTGCGGCTCGTGGCGTCCTTAGGGAGTTAATGCGTCGTTAAACAGCGTTGCCTACCCAAACGACGTTAGTATTCTCACGACAACCGTCACGCTCGTACTTACTGCTCAGCGCTGGTCTGAAAGTTATCTCAACTTGCATCTTGTTTACAGCCCCCTAAACCAATTCCTTAAACTCGGCATATCTCCGGAGCGCCGCGAGCGCCCGCACCGCCCGTTCAGGCGTTGGGAGGGTTGCGACGTTCTCCACACCCTTCTCCTTGAGCTTCTGCTCCACGTCCTCGACGGAAACGTCAAACGCCCAGCCCAAGTACGGACACCAAACAACAGGCTTCCCGAAGCGACCCGCAGCTTTCAAAACGTCAGAAAGCGGCGGCGTGACCTCCTCAAGCCACGTACCTGCGATCAAAAGGAGTGCATCGACGTTTTCATCAGACAGGACAGCCTCGACGCTTCGCATCAAAACTTCGCCTTTGTTCTCAGCCGCCATGATTGCAGGAAATATGTCTACGGGATTCTTGGCTTCAAGCCATGCTGGTAGCATTTCTCTGAGCTTTCGCAGCGTCTCCGCAGAAAGGGTCGCCGCCTCCAATCCGTATTCGTCGCAAGCGTCGAGCGCCATGACACCCATACCACCGCTAAGCGTGACGACGACCACGCTTTCGACTTTCGTCGATGGCAAACTGCAGAACGCCCGCGTGAGGTCATGAAGCTCATCGAGGTTGCGTGCTCGGAGCACGCCACACTGCTTGAGCGCGGCGTCCCAAACGTCGTCGTCGCCGACGAGCGATGCTGTATGCGAACTCACTGCGGACGCCGCCTGTTGCCCCCGCCCAGTTTTGAACACAATAATAGGCTTCCGCTTCGAGACTCGCCTCGCAGCTTCAAGTATACTTCGCCCTTCGTCAGGGTGGCGAACGCCCTCGACGTGCACAACGATAAGCCGCACATCCTCGTCATTTTCGAAATACCCGATGCAGTCCGCAATGCCTACGTCACTCGCATTCCCGACATCAATCCCCTTCCCCAGCAACTGCAGTCCGCCGCAGAAGCTCCCGAAGAAAATCCCGCTCTGGCATACCAGCCCGATGGGCAGCCGCTCGACATGCAACTGCCTCACGAACGATGTTGTGAAATTGAAAAAAAGGATTGGTCACGCCGATGGTATTCGGTCCGAGAATTCTCGCACCCCCCGCCCTCGCAATCCTTACGATTTCTTCCTCAAGCCGCCGCCCCTCATCGTCGTTGGCGTCCGAAAAGCCCTGCCCCACCACTATTATCGCCTTTATCCCGTTTTCCACGCATTCCTTGACGATCTCGGGGACTAGAGACCGCCGTGTCGAAATGACGGCGAGGTCCACGGG
The DNA here is from genome assembly GCA_029259545.1 of Candidatus Alkanophaga volatiphilum. Classification (GTDB taxonomy): domain Archaea; phylum Halobacteriota; class Syntropharchaeia; order Alkanophagales; family B39-G2; genus Alkanophaga; species Alkanophaga volatiphilum. The sequence goes on along the minus strand of JAPHEE010000026.1, from coordinate 9,674 downwards.
CTCCGGCAGGCTCTTGACATCAGGATATGCCTTCAAGCCGAGTATTTCGTCGGCATTTGGATTTACAGGGTATACTCGCCCCTCGTAGCCGCATGCCAGCAGGTTTTCGAGAGCGTTAAACGCAAGGACGCCCGTTCTTGCTGAAATGCCTATAAACGCAACCGACTGAGGT
>JAPHEE010000026.1:0-9350 GCA_029259545.1 Candidatus Alkanophaga volatiphilum | reverse complement strand
GCAATGTAAATGGCAGCCGCCGCAACCCCTATCGGTCCTTTGCCGCTGATTATTTCCCTCTTCGACGCCTCCTGCACTATCTCCATAGCCTTCTCTCTTGTCTCGTCCTTCAGCTTGAGCCTTTTGCAGAACCTATTTATGTACTCGGCGGGCGACACCACCGGGAGCCTTATCTCAAGCTCCTTGCGCAGAAACCTGTATATCTTCCCTATCTCGACCTTCGTTTCCAGCACAGCTCTCTTGTTTCTAATCCGCCTCTTGCTGAGGGACGCCGCCGCTATCTCGTCGAGCGTCCGGGGCATGCCGCACTCCCTACATGCCATGTACATGGAGGCGGCGACCACGCCCTCGATGCTTCGCCCCTTTATCAAGCCACGCTCCACCGCCATCTTGTATATCTCGAGACACCGCTCCTTGACGTCCGCAGGAATCGAAAGCTCGGAAGCTAGTCTCTCTATCTCTGGCTCTGCTACCGCCAAGTTCCTCCTCATCGTCTCGCTCATCCTCATCTTCCGGTGCCACTTGCTCAACTTATACAGGTGGGCTCGCCTCTCATCCAATCCCCCTCTCCTCGCATCCACCCTCCTCACCGCCGCTTCTTCCCCTTTTTACCCTCTTTTTTGTTCTCAAGATAAACGGCTTTTCCACGCAATCCTGACGCCTCCATACCACTCAGACGCTTTGAGATGCGCACGCTCACATATGGCTTCTTCACGGGCCCAAAAACATCACTAACAGTACCCACGGTATCCTTACCTACAATGACAGGAGAACCGAGTAACTTAGGGACAGCAACGCTCTTTTCAAGCCTCACTATTAAAATACTGCCCAATGCATGAAGTACATTTCCTATCTTCCTCAAAGCCCCCTCCTTATCGAACAGCTGTTATCACTGATGGTAGTAGCGCAACTCATTATAGCAACTTATTATATAAACCTAACGGTATGCCTTAAATGCTGGAGGAATAGAAGGAATGGAGGTGGAAGCATGCCGAGGTATGGACGGTGCAGAGCCTATTTTGGAGCATTTTATGAAGACGTGGGGCATGTGGTCACCGAAGATGAAAAGGCGTGCGCCGGCAGCGATAAGGAAGTGAAAAACGCTGAGAAGTGCGGGCTCTGTTCCTTCTTCGAGCCCATAGGGGTGTTCAGGGACGTGGACGAGCTGCGTAAATACGTAGAAAGGGAGAAGATAAAAGAGCTGCAGAGGCTAAGAAGTATATAACATTACTCTTACTAGTTTACATTGGAGGTTACACCTTCCATGCTTCACCCTTCAAGAAGCCTCTCTGAGCTGCCGTTGTCGTGATATACTAATCAGGCCGATAGTTCAAAGCAACTCACAACCACGGTCCATTCTTTGAGATACTATTGAAATGGGCATGAAAAATACCGAATGAGCACAAAACTTTTCTTTCACTAAAATATCTAATACATTGACATGGGTCCGGTAGATTTGGCTCTTGCACTACTTGCCTTGGGCTGGCGGCGTCGTTGCATACATCTTAACACGTCTTGGACATCTAGATACCCTACCTGCAAGTGATGAGTATAATAGATACCCAAAGGTGTCAATGAAGGGCGTGTGAAAATTGTCTGTGAAGGCGAGCTCCCGGGTGGATGGGGAACTGGACTTGCCATAAGGGTTATACGGAAGCTGACGGTGATACACTCCTATTCACAGACGGAGACACTATTCATAGGCATAAATAGGGATTTACATGATGCCTTTGCGAACGGACAATATCTTCTCTTTAATAGGATCGTTTATGAGGCAATCGGAGGGCATGAGGCTGTCAAAGATATGCTTGTAGAAGATTATGCATTGGCGCAGTTAGTGAAAAAGCATGGATATAAATTAAGGTTTTACTGGGCGCCTGAAACGCTTAAAGTTCAGATGTATAGGAACTTCGCCGAGTTGTGGGAAGGATGGGTTAAAAATATATACCTTGGGATTGGCAGCCCTTTGCTCGCTGCTTTAGCGGTTGCAGAAACCATCCTGCTGGGTGTCGCACCGTTTGTCTTGACCGTTTGTGGGGTGTTATGATCAAGAATCTGAGTGTCGTTTTACTCGGTGCGCCTTCGTTGATTACTCTAATCTACGCAGGTATCATAATCCATAGAAAAGCAGGATCGAAGCCGCTTTTGACGTTTTAACTCCCATAGATAATGTGGCAACCATGATATTTGCACCTATGATCAGTTATTATAGGGGAGCAGTTAGATGGAAAGGGCGGACTTATGAGCCCAAAATTTAAGTATGACGAAGTCATCTCCTGCTTATACAGAGGTTACTTCACACCGTCCATTAGGCTTCATCAAACAGGTTAATGTCAGACGTGTGGACAATTTAGTTATCTGCGATGGTAAATTTTAAATGAGTCGAAAGGTTTAAAGAGCTCGATGAGACGGGTGTTCTTAACTATCATCTTATTGTTAGTGCTCACTGGTACCACCGCCGCCAGGACGCTATACGTGGATGATGACCTTTTTGATTGTCCGACCGCTGACTTCACCCGTATTCAAGATGCCGTGAATGCAGCAAGCAGCGGAGATGAAATCTTGGTGTATCCTGGCGTCTATTTCGAGGATATCGTGCTGGACAAGAGTCTGACGCTCAGAGGCGTCGATCATCCAACGGTAAATGGCAAGAAAAACGGGATAACTGTAAAAGCCGCAGGCTGTCATATCGAGGGCTTCCACATAAGCTTCTGCGAGCTAGCCGGACTCTCCATCGAATCTAACGGTAACGTTATCGCTCATAACATCATCGAAAAGAACAAATACGGAATAAAGCTCCAACGTTCTTCAGAGAACTTCATAAGGGAAAATAAGGTTTTAAGTAACCATTATGGTCTGTATCTCTGTGAGGCTTCGAAAAATTACATATACCTAAATGACATCATTAACAATACTGATAATGTCTACTCCTGCCGCTCGCAAAACTGGTGGCATTCGCCGGGGCGTGTTTTTTATGTCTACAACGGCAAGACCCTTGAGAACTACCTAGCTAACTATTGGAGCGACCACCGACACTCGGATCTCGACGGTGACGGCATCTGTGATACTATTTACCTGATAGACGGTGAAGATGAGGATTACTTCCCGCTCGTCATGCCTTTTGAAAATTACGAAATTCTTAGCGCGCCGGAAATAGTGCCGACTCCTGCAATCGAAGAGCAACAAAGCGGCACAGCTGCGGGAGGGGGGAAAGAGGGAAGAGGAGACAACCCGATGCCCACGCCGACGGCGACGCCGCCCGCCGACGGTGCGCTCACAATACTGGCAATACTCGCCTTATTGATAGGGAGGCGACGACGGTCGGCTTTGGGGGGCATGCCATGCCGGATTATGTAGAGTTTTCCCTCATTTTAGCCTTCACGAGCATTACTATTTTCTGCAGCGTGGCGGAGGCTTTCCCATGGATGACGACGTCCGCGTAGTTGTCATGAGCGGTAGGTGTCAAGTTTATTATCACAAGCCTCGCTCCGCTCCTTTTCGCAAGTAACGGAAGCGATGCCGCCGGGTACACGACGAGCGACGAGCCTACGACCATGAAGAGATCGCAGCTCGTCGCAGCTTCCTCCGCAAGACGCATCTCCCTCGCAGGCATCGGCTGCCCGAAGGAGATGGTCGCCGGCTTCAGAACGCCGCCGCACTCGCAGCGAGGTGGAAGCTCGCCAGCCTCCACACGCTTTTGTATCTCTCCCCTTGGATACTTCTTACCGCAGTCCAAGCAGACGACGAACATCAGCGTCCCGTGAATCTCGATGACTTTATCCTCGGGGACGCCGGACTTCTGATGCAGTCCATCAACGTTCTGCGTGATTATACAATGCAGCTTTCCCAATCTGTAAAGCTCTGCGAGCGCGAGGTGTGCAGCGTTGGGCTTTGCGCTCGCAACCACCGGATAGAAATCTCGACTGAACTCCCAATACCTGCGACGGGCGTCCTCACTCGCTAAAAACCGCTGAAAGGAGAACTCCTCAGGGTCGTATTTACTCCAGATGCCACCAGGACTCCTGAAGTCCGGTATCCCGGATTCGGTGCTGATGCCAGCACCTGTGAGCGCAACGACACGCTCTGACTTCAAAATCAAGCTCGCTACTACATCCGTTTTGTCATCTACCCTCATCACTTTATTTTCGCCACGTCTGCTTTTATCGCTTCCCACAGGCGACTTCTCACAATGTGCGGTGGAAGCGGCTGGGTTAAGTGAGCGTAACGCAAATGTGCTCTGATGTTCGACGTGATCATCATCGGCCATGCTACTATGGACACGAACGTGCTACCTTGGGGCACCGTGGAGAACGTCGTGGGCGGCGCCCCGACGTACGCCGGAGCGATGCTGGCGACGCTCAAGAAGAGTGTTGGTGTGGTGTCCAAGGTCGGTGCCGACTTCGATGTTTCGTTCTACAAGAGGCGAGGCATCGACGCAAAGGGAATCCGCACCGAGGGCGAGCGTACGACCCGATTCAGAAACATGTACGATGTGAAGGGAGATCGGTGGCAGGTCTGCGAGCACGTAGCGCCCCGTATTATCCCCGAGGACATCCCCAGAGCCTATGAGGACGCACGCAGCTTCTACATATCGCCGGTGATCAACGAGGTGGACGTGGAGGTCATCAAACGGGTGAAGAGGAAGGGCAACATAGTGATGCTCGACCCGCAGGGACTATTCAGGAAAATAGGAGAGAGAGGGAGGGTAGAAGTGGCGCCACGTGGACGTGAGGACCTCGCCGCCTTTCTGGAGCACGTTGACATCGTCAAAGTGGGGAAGGATGAAGTCTTGGCGTTTGGGATGGGGGTTAGAGATATCTTGCTATTTCTGGCACGTGCGGGGGCGGAGGTCGCCATCGTGACGCTCGGCGGCGAGGGCAGCATGTTCCTCGCAGGGGACAGAATAGAGAAGGTCAGCAGCCTGAACGTGGATGTTAAAGACCCTACGGGCGCCGGCGACGTCTTTGGAGCAGCATTCTTGGCTAAATACCTTGAGACGCTCGACACGCTTACGTCGGTGCGGTTCGCAACCGTCGCTGCGGGCTTGAAAATAAGATTCGAGGGACCTACGGGCTTCCCATCTGAAGAGGAAATACTGAAGGAGCTGGGACGGTGGGCGTGTGAGCGGCGGCTGTGAGGGCGGGCTGCATCAGCCGAGCATTCAGCCAATTTTTAAAGGAGGACGTAGCTACCCTTTAGTTAGGATGGTGATGATCAGAAGAGCAAAGGACGCAGACCTGCCGCAGGTCGTGCGAGTCTGGCTGACGAATATAAAGACGGCGAACACCGCCAGCGATATAGCATTCTTGTTCAATCAGTTCAAGAGATACTTTTTCGTCGCAGAAGATAGTGAGGACGGTAAAATCGTAGGCTTTGTCGGCGGCTCCGTACGCAGCGGGCACGGACACATTTCAGGGATCGCGGTCGACAAGGAGTTCAGGAATAAAGGGGTCGGCGGTCGCTTGCTGGCGGCGGCAGAGGACGAGTTCCGGCGGGCGGGCTTCGACAGGGTGACGCTTGAGGTGCGGGTGAGCAACGAGAATGCGATCCGCTTCTACGAGAATCGAGGCTACCGCCGCCTCTACACCATCAAAGGTTATTATGCAGACGGCGAAGACGCCTACTTTTACGAAAAACTTTTGGAGAAATGAAGTTCGACCCGAAGAAGATTTTAGAAGAGGTAGAAAAAGACTTCGAGCGTGCATGGCTTGAGGGTAGGAGGTACGTATCGGAACGCCCGCTTAACGAGCGTTTTCCGAGGACGCTGTTGCAAGTGGGCAAGCCACACCCTGTTTTTGAGCTCATACAGCGGCTACGGGAAGCTTATTTGCGACTTGGCTTCGAGGAGGTCATAAATCCGATAATCATCGAAGAGGCGCATGTCCACAAACAGTTCGGGAAGGAGGCGTTTGCGGTTCTCGATCGCTGTTTTTACCTTGCGGGACTGCCACGTCCGGACATTGGGATCCCCAAGGAACGCATAGAAAAAATGGAGGCGCTTTTTAACAAGAAGCTGTCCGACGACGAAATCGGAATGATAAAAAAGACGATGCACCGCTACAAAAAGGGAGAGATAGGTGGCGACGACCTCGTGTTCGAGATTGCGAGGAGTGCAGGCGTCAGCGACGCCGTCGTGGCGAAGACCCTCGACGAGGTCTTTCCGGAGCTTAAGGAGCTTGCGCCGGAGGCTACAAGGAACACGCTGCGGAGCCACATGACATCGGGCTGGTTCATCACGCTCTCCGAGGTCTGCAGGAGGGAGCCGCTGCCGATAAGGCTTTTTTCGATAGATAGATGCTTCAGGAGGGAGCAGCGGGAGGGGCCGACGAGACTTATGACCTATTTCTCGGCGTCGTGCGTGCTCTGTGACGAAGACGTGAGCGTCGAGGACGGAAAAGAAGTTGCATTTGGACTCCTCTCGCAGTTAGGCTTTTCGGAGATAAGGTTCAGACCGGATGAGAAGCGGTCGAAGTACTACGTGCCAGACACGCAGACCGAGGTTTTCGTGCGACACGAGAAGCTCGGCTGGGTCGAGGTTGCGACGTTCGGCATTTACTCGCCGACCGCCCTCGCCCATTACGACATCCCGTACCCAGTCATGAACCTAGGGCTCGGGGTGGAGCGGCTTGCCATGGTGATATATGGTGAGGACGACGTCCGCAAGCTCGTGTATCCGCAATTTTACAAGGAGTGGACGATGAGCGACTTGGAAATAGCAAAACTAATAAGGATAGACAAAGAGCCGCTCACTGAAGTTGGAAAGAAAATCGCAGAAAGCATTGTGAAAGTTTGCGAGGAAAAGGGCAAGGAGAAGTCGCCATGCGAGTTTTTGGCGTTTAAAGGCACGCTTCACGGTGTTGACATCGAGGTTTCAGTCGTCGAACCTGAGGAGAACACACTGCTTTGTGGTCCCGCATATTTGAACGAGCTTGTGGTCTGCGACGGCTCGATTTTAGGCGTTCCAAGGGATGAAAAGTGGCGTTCCGTCTTCGAGCAGGGCGTGCCCACCGGCATAAGATATGTGGATGGGTTCGCAGCGCTTGCCGCTCATGAAATCGAGAAATTTACGATGGGATTGAAGCGATACGACGACGAAAAGGAGCTAAAAGTGAGAGTGCGTGTCGTAAAAAGCCCTTCAGACGTGAACGTGAAAGTTGATGATGTTGCGGTCCGCTACATCACCGCAAAGGGTAAAAAGATAGACGTCAGGGGTCCCATGTTCATAACGGTGCGTTGTAGGATTTTGGGCGCTTAGGCGGGGGAGCGGATGGAGGTGGGGGAGAGCCACGGCGACGCACCGCACACCGCACCACGCCGCAACGCACCGCAGCGTGCGGCGCCGCCGTGTGAGGCGGCGGTCGTTCATTATGAAAAATGATTTAAATACGAGTTGGAAACTTTTCAACATGAAACTTGTCGTTGTGGGATGTGGAATCGGAGGGGCGAGAGTAATTGCAGATGTGAGAAGGCGTTTGCCGAAAAAAGAGCTTGAAATATGCGTGCTTGACCGAAGGACCAATGCTCAATGTAGAGCGTTACACCCTCTTATCCTCAGCGGGAGAGCGACGCCGGAAGAGGCTTCTGGCGACCTGAGGAAGTTTGCAGAGGCGCATGACGCTGAGTTTATAAACGAACAAGTTGTGGATGTGGACTTTGATGAGAGAATTGTAAAGACCGAGAAAGGGAGGGAGGTTTCTTACGACCATCTCGTCCTCGCATTCGGCGCGGAGCCGGATTTCAGCATCACGGGGGCGGAAGGCGCTCATTCTGTATATACGCTCGAAGATGCTGTGAGAGCGAAAGACGCGCTTGACGCTCTCGACTTCTCCAAGGAGCGGAGCGTCGTGGTGATCGGCGGTGGGCTGACCGGCGTCGAGGTCGCGGGCGAGCTCTGCGACTTCTTCACGAGAACGGGTAAGAGGGCTAAGGTCACGCTCGTAGAAAAAGAAAACAGAATACTGCCGGAGCTACCAGAGGAAGCTTCGAACTACGTCGCAGACATACTTAAGGAGAAAGGTGTGGAACTGCTCACGAGCACAAAAGTTACCGAAATAAGCGATGGAGGAGTTGTGCTAGAAGATGGGAGGGAGATGCCTTCGGATTTCACCCTCTGGGCGGGCGGCATCAAGCCCCATAGCCTCATAAAAACGATTGCGAGAGTTAAAACCGACCCCTATTTGGGAGAAGTGGGCTTTCCGGTAACTGAGGACGGCTGGTTGCGAGTCGAGCCGTTCTCAAGGCTCATGGGCATGACGAGCTTCGAGGAGGTAGGGGAAGGTGAGTATAAGGAATACATGGTGTTTGCGGTCGGCGACGCGGTGAAGTTCGAGGTCGTGGAGCCCGACATGCTGGAGAAAGTCTCGATGAAGACGATGGACGAGGCGGAACGCCATGCGAGAACCGCTGCGAGGAACATAAGGACGGCGACGAAGGGCTGGACCAAGCCGCTCCGCCACATATACATACCGAGAAATGCGACGGTCACGCCGAACGTGCTGATACCCTTGGGCGAGAGGGATGGTGTCGCAGTGCGTTGCGGCTCCGCGAAAAGAGTATCGCCGCGGGAGATAAAGAGGAGAGTTAGGGTGAAAAGGGTTTCGGCGGCGAAGATAAGGAAGGAAATAGAGCGGAGGTTCAGGGCATTGTTCGAGGCGTAACGCCACGACAGTTAGGAGGCCCGACCTGCCTCCCGCCTAGGGCGAGGTTTCCGACACGGGACGGGCGGCGTGCGGAGACCGCATGCGGGTCGGTCAGGAGCCATCCGCCTGAGGGCATGCCTCAGGCATCATCGATAAAAGTTAGAAGAGGGAATAAAATGTTCCGGGGGCTTTCCTCCCCTAGAGGCTTCCAGCCCGCAAGGAGTGTGATAGTTTAATTTAAATGCACTAGTGATGCCTGTGGCTGGCTGAAAACTATGGGATGGGTTTATAATTGAAGAAGCTAACTCCTGCAAGTAAGCTCAAAATTATGGCTGGAAACGTTTGTGAAATTCCATGATGTAAGAACAAAGCTTATGAAGTCCATCATATTAAGCCACGCTCAGAAGGAGGTGGGGATGTCGCCAGTAATTAGATAGTTCTGTGCGCCAACCGCCACAAAGATGCAGACAGAGGGATAATAACACGAACAGAACTACTTTTAGTTAAAAATAGGAGTGAGCGAGTGAAGAAAGAGATCAGGAACATTTTGAGAAAAAATGTAGTGAAAGAAAGAGAGGAAAAAGAACCACCACTAGGGGGTATCCCCAAAAAAGCCGTGGAACTCATGATAGAGAAAGGAAAGTTGCAGAGATACCACCCGAAGAAGCTATTGGGTCAGAAGGGGAAGACGAAAATAGACGCACTAAACCC
>JAPHEE010000025.1:27795-29127 GCA_029259545.1 Candidatus Alkanophaga volatiphilum | reverse complement strand
TCGTGGAGTTCGGCTTTCGTTTGCGGGTCGGCTATTCTGAGGGACTCGACCACCGCCCCGTCGGGAGGCACGCCCTCCCTCCTCGAAACCCTCTCCCCCTCCTTAACCCTCTCAGGAAGACGTGTTTCGATGCTCATCCCCCCTGCGCATTCGCAAAGCCCGAATCTCGTCCCTCATCTCCTTGAGGGTTCCGTTAACCTCGGTGAGGACTCTATTAATCTCTGCGAGGGTCTTGCTATTGTCTCCGAGGATGGCGTTGTTATCTCTGATCGTGTCGTTCATAACCCACAGGAAGCCGGTGATGACCATAGCCGTCGTGTAAACAGGGGCTATTACCGTTACCGCCTCGTCCCCTCCCGCTAAAATCTCCCAGATGAGCGAGGCTATCATGCCTATGACGCCGATTATGATGAGCACGTCTCCTTTACTCATCTTTTCCTTCTTCCCTCTCCCCCTCTTCCTCGCCTCCCCCGCTCTCATTCCTACCCGCCGGTTCGTCCTCAACTTATTATAAGCTTCCTCACGTCGCCGATGCGAACGACCACGTCCTCGGGAGCCGGTTCTAGAAGTGATGGAGCGTGCGATTGCGGACGCCACAGCTCTCTCACTCTCCCACCTCCACCTACAACCTCCGCATCCTCCTCGACGCTTCCGAGACGACCTATGCTCCAGAAAATCTCATTTCCCAGAGGGGCATTTCATCCGCCGTGCCGTGCGGCGGCTCCGGCGTCGATGGCTTCGGCACGCCCTAAGGAACTTACAACATCCCTGCCTACGGAATTGTAGCGGTGCTGGGCTCCGCAGGTCGTCATCCGGATCGTCTTCGCACTCCCGCAAACGCTTATCTAACACCAGACCAGAATTCTGGATATGAGGAGGGAGAGGGACTGGTTGAGGGAGGCGGAGGCGGAGTTTGAAGCTGCTAGGGATTTGTACGCTCATGGGCACTGGTCGTGGTGCTGTTTCACGTGTCAGCAGGCGGCTGAGAAGGCGTTGAAGGCTCTAGCTGAGCATTTCAGGGAGCCGAAGTTCGGTCATAACTTGAACATGCTGATAAAGGAATTGGGGAGGCACACTTCGATACCCGAAGATGTGAGGGGTGCCGCCGCCCGTCTCAATCGCTACTACATCCCGACGCGCTATCCGAACGCATTCGACCGTGGTGCGCCTGCGGACCAGTTCTTTGAGGAGGATGCGCAGCAGGCTTTGGAGGATGCGAGGGGGGTGATAGAATTTGTCCGCACGTTCATTAAGGAGGTTCGTTGAGCGTGTGTTGGCGGAGAGGGGGGAGGACGTGGAGTTTATCGTCCTCTTCGGCTCGAGGGCGAGGGG
>JAPHEE010000025.1:23970-27220 GCA_029259545.1 Candidatus Alkanophaga volatiphilum | reverse complement strand
TCTAACTTCCTTATGAGCCTCTTCACGTCGCCGATGCTATCGACGACCATATCCTCGGGCAGCCAGTTCTCGTAGAAGTTCTGGTGGAGCACGATTGCGGAACGCCACAGCCTCCTTATCTCCTCATCCCCCCTTTCCCTCGACATTTTTGAGACGAACTCATGTAATTCTCCGTGACTCCTCAGCTCCAGACCATTCTTCGCTGCGACCGCCTTCACCATCTGCGACGCTGCGCCCCAAGCTTTCTCCGAAGCTTGGACGTAATCCCCCTTCTTCAAGAGCTCCTCAGCGTCCCTCATGTACTTTTTGGAGAGGCTCTCATGAACCTCCGCTCTCGTCTCAGGGTCGTCCAACCTGAGAAATTCGACCACCGCCCTGCTTATGATCTCCTCGGGAGGCACGCCCTCCCTCCTCGAAACCCTCTCCACCTCCTTGAGAACCCTCTCCGGAAGATGTATTTCAATGCTCATCCTCTCCGCCTCTTTCCTTAATATCGCCTCGCCACGATGCCCGATTTTCACTCCGATGCGGACATGAGCGGCATCTCTTCACAATCCCTTCATCGTCACCTTATCTTCGCCCTCGCAACGAACGTCCATTCCGCTTCATCTTCGCTTATCATTTCTAACGTTGATGCGTCGAACATTGCGACATACCAAGATGCGTTAAACGAAATGCTTAAATTTGGGAGGTAGAATTTCAGCGTTTCCGTTTTATTCAATTTGGGCGGCAAAATTAGATACCTGACAATACCAAAGCTCTTATTGAAATCTATTACTTTGAGCTGGAAAAGGAATATCACGTGCTCAATCTTATCTTTTGGATTCGAGATTGTTATGTTCACCGTCATCACGTCTCCTGCTCTGTACTCATATTTGTCGGTTGAAATCCTCACTTCGGGCTTCGCCTCTCCCCTCACGCATACCACTTTCATCGTCGAATTCTTCGCCCCCCTCTCATCCGTCACGGTCAGCGTGACCGTGTAGTTCCCCGCCTCTGAATAAGAATGACTCACAATTTCTCCCGTTCCGCTCGTTCCATCTCCGAAATCCCATTCGTATGAAACGATACGACCATCAGGGTCAAAAGACAAGGATGCATTGAAAATTACCGTCTCATTCACAAAAGGAAATTCAGGCGAGAATGTGAATAACGCCACTGGCGGCTCATTCTCAACATAAGGCTCCATCAGTGGATACAAATCTTTGTTCGTGCCTCCGCTTATGTTGTAAGGCACATCACCTATTCCATCTCCATCCTCATCCACCCCCTCGTAATCATCATAATAATTTCCTTCCTTTAGCGTCTCGTTATACCATTTGTTTATGCATTCGTCCCAGGTGTTGTTTTCGGAGTTTTCTATGAAATTGTTATGGTAGAATAGATTATTATTGCTTGCGTAGCTTGGATAATAGATATAAACGCCTTTTCTATTGTTCGTGATGTTGTTCTTGTATATTGAATTTCCAGAGCTGTATATCCAAATTTCAAATCCATTCTTGCTTCCTGAGATTTCGTTATTGTATATTTTATTTCCGCTCGAACTCCAGAGATAAAATGCATCGGCATTGTTTGAGGATATATTGTTTGAGAAGATTACATTATCAATTGCGCTGTAAAAACTGATTCCATTGCTATTATCATAAATTTTGTTAAAATGTATTTCGTTTCTTGAGGAGCCGTAAAGGTAAATTCCTTTGCTGTTCCTCGACAAATCGTTATAAAATATTTTGTTTTCGGTAGATTGGACAAGAATGCCGGCTCTGAAGTTTGAAGCTATAATATTGTTGAAGATATTGTTGCTGCTTGAAGAAATAAATATACCGTCCCCACTATTAGATACTATTACGTTTGAGGAGATAGTATTATTTCTTGATGCGATATTTATTCCCGCAACTCCCCATGCAGAGCTGCTATTTACTATTTTGAAACCTTTTATCGTGCAGTTATTAGCTTCTATCTTCACAGTGTTTCCTTTATTCATACCATCTATAACAGGCATTCCTATGCCAATAAGGTTAAGTGTTTTGTTTACGATCACGTTCTCTCGGTAAGTTCCGTTATAAACTAATATGATATCTCCACTGGTGGCGTTGTTAATTGCGAGTTGGATGGACGTGTAGTTTGCATAAGGACAATCCATTAAGTCGTCATCTACGGTAATGACGGAAGCACTGGCAGTAACAATTAGGGGGAGGAAAACGAAAAATACAATTATGAATGTGCATTTCTCAATTCCATCCATATTTGGTTAGATCACCTCTTTGCAACTTAAAGCTTTCCTTTACCTTCCCATATTAAAAAAAGGAAGGGGCAATGATTGCCCCAAAACTTTACACATTTTGCTTTTTGCGCTTCAAAGCTATGTTGCTGGCTATAACGCTATTACTGCAAGCCTCGTCCCTTCAACAACCGCAGTTCCTTTGCCAGACTTGAGTTTTACGCTCACTGTACTTGTTCCGTCGCTGCTTTGAGTTGCAAATACAAACGTAGTCTGGTTAGTATAAGCCAAGCTCCAGTCTGTCAGATTCAGCTCTATGGATGATGGGTTTGCGTTTGTGATCTCTATCTTCGCCCTAACATAGTCATTAGATCCGTTGGTTTGATTAGTGCTGAGGATGATGAGCAAGTTTCTTGCTACTGATGTAGTTACTGACGCCGTAACTGTCGCCCAGTCGGGATACGAGTTTGGCACTTTATAACTGGTGGTATTTATTGTGAAGTTATGCGGTATCATGCCTGCGGCTGTGTCATCTTCCGCTATGAGGTTATTTAAGGTTATACTATTAGTTGCTTCAAGGTCGGTAAACGTGCCTGCCGCAGCTGAGTTTGCGCCAATTGTTGTGCCATCAATTGATCCACCATCTATATCAACGTTGGAGGCGGTCAGAGTGCCAGTAGTAGAGATACCAGTGTCAGCAGAGATACTACCGGTAGTAGAAATATCAATGTCGTTAGCAAGATGTGCACCAGTTATCGATCCTGGCAGTATCGCCTTCGGGTTAATAATTCCACCGGGCAGGATGGCTTTGGCGATGTCGCTGGCTTTCAGCGAGAGCGACGGTGCGGCGGCGACGGCTGCGGCGGTGATGCAGCCTGCGACCGCAGCCACGATCATCAGTGCGGCGACCGCCTTCCTCCTCTCCATGCACGCACCTCCTTTTCTTCCACCACCGTCCCCACCTCCTCCGGAGGTATTTATTAGGCGCCCCTCCCGGCGCCCCCACCCCAGGGGTGAGCTTGATCGGCT
>JAPHEE010000025.1:11155-23128 GCA_029259545.1 Candidatus Alkanophaga volatiphilum | reverse complement strand
GCGTTGTCCAAGACTTGGGTCTCGTCGTCGGCGGGTCCGACCGTCGCCGTGATCACGTAGACGCCGGCGCTCGTGAACGTGTGGCTGAAGGTCAGCGTCGTCGTCCTGTGCGGGTCGAGACGCCGCCTTATGACGTCGCTGCCTATCCGGGTGCCGTCGACGTACACTTTGACGGGGAGCATCGACGCCGAGTAGTAGCCGACGTTCTCCACCACGACGCTTATCTCGCACTGCTCGCCCACCTTCGGTATCGGCGGCGAAACCGTGATCCCGGAAATCGCAACGTCCCTCTCGAACGGTCTGCCCTTAACCAGAAGCGCGTTTTGCGCCACCACTATGACCGCCGAAATCGCTAGAACACACAAAATAGCTATTGCTATGTTCCTCCCCTTTCTCATTTAATCACCCAAAACAACGGGTTGAACTGGTTTTATATAAATGTTTTGTTTCAGATTTGCCCGACCGCCGGCAGCCGCTCGGCACCTGCTCGTCTTATCTTGGCTCTCTTCTCAAATAGTCCATCGCAACAGGTCACATCCGCAACGGGAAAAGACGGCGACGGCGCACCATGAGCTGCGACCGCCGCATTACTTTTTGCCCTCTTTTCGGCGTCGGCGATGCGACGCCGCATCGTGTCCATTCGCATCTTCGGCGAGGTATTGATTAAATGTCAAGCGGAAGTAATCTAATGGACCTGCCAGCAAAGTTCTGGGCAGAGCAGGACTTCCTCGGCGGCAGAGCAGCACGCTCTTTCGTCGTCGTATTGCGAACAATAGGCTGCCGCTGGCGCCGCTGCACGATGTGTGGTTACTGGCAGGAAAGCGGCACACCGCAGTCGCCAGAGGCTCTGGTGAGGCAGTTTGAGTTCGCAATCCGCAAGCTGAAGGGGCGCTGCTACGCAGAGCCGCCGGAGATTCTGAAGATATATACCTCCGGTAGCTTCTTCGACGACGACGAGCTGCCCCCTGCGGTGAGAGCTGAGATTTTAGATAGGGCCGCGGAGCTCGGCGTGCGGAAGGTCGTCGTGGAGAGCCGTCCCGAATTCATCACGCCCGAGCGGGTGCGTGCATGCGTCGAACATTCCGAAAACTTAGAAGTTGCCATCGGGCTCGAGACCTCCGACGATTTCATAAGGGAAAAATTCATAAACAAAGGCTTCAGCCTCAAGGACTTCTTACGAGCTGCAAAAGTCGTTAAAGGCGAGGGGGCGAGCCTTCGTACGTATCTTTTGATGAAGCCGCCGTTCCTGTCAGAGCGTGCAGCGCTGGAGGACGTCGTGCGGTCTGCGAGAGCCGTCGCCTTTTCTGACGTCATTTCCTTGAACCTGTGCAACGTGCAGCGCAACACCTTTCTCGAGAAACTGTGGCAGGAGCGTTGTTACCGCCCACCGTGGCTATGGAGCGCCGTGGAGGCGCTCAAGCGGATAAAGGAGTTTTACAGGGGCGTCTTGATTTCTGACCCGGTGGGCGCCGGCTCGCAGCGGGGACCGCACAACTGCGGACGCTGCGACCGAAAAATCGCGGCGGCGATCCGCCGCTTCTCCGTGACCCAAGACCTCAATGTCCTTGCCGAGCCGACTTGCGACTGCATGGAACATTGGCTGAAGATTTTGGGGTTGGAAGAGCTTACCTTCTGCGTCGTCCCCGACTAGCAGCGGCTCGATGCGCCACGCGGCAGCACGAAAACACGCGGAGCGAAACGTTTATATGTGATGAGCGCTCATAGGAGAAAGCCCAAGATGGTCGTTAAGAGCATCTGCGGGGGGGCAGAGGCGTCAGGAGGCACCATGCTGCCAGGGGAGCGTGCTAGGTATGAGAGTGGTCTTGTCCAGCAGCCTAGAAAAGGCGAACATAGGCGTTTCAAGAGCTTTAGGTGCGATTCTAGACTTCTTCTATGAATTTTCCGACGTCTTCAGGCAAGGGACTTTCTCGCTCGCCCTTTGCGCCGTCGGCGACCTCCTCGCCGGCGTCTCGCTGGGCTTCATGATGGATATGCTGCGGCTCCTCCCTGGGCTCATGATATTGATACCGCCGGCGATAGACATGCGTGGGAACGTTTATGGTGCCCTTGGCTCCCGCTTGGGCACGGCGATGCACATCGGCGTGTTCTCACCTGATCTCAAGGATGGAGTCCTCCGCAAGAACATGCAGGCGTCCCTGCTCATCACAATACTCATGTCGGTCGCCCTCGGCTTCCTCGCAAGAGCCGTCGCCGCGCTCTTCGGGCTCAAAAGCATAAGTGCGGCGGCGTTCGTCGTGATTTCCGTCGTTGGCGGCGTGATTTCCGGCGTCATCCTCCTGTTCGTCGTCACCGCCCTCGCGATCCTCGGCTACCGCCGCAACTGGGACATCGATAACGTCTCAGCCCCGATAGTCACGGCGGTCGGCGACATCGTGACCCTGCCGTCGCTGTACGTGGCAGCCCTGCTCACGCTCCTGCTTCCCGAAGAAGTGATCCTAGTGCTCTTCGCCATTTTCGTGGCACTCGCCGCCGCTTGCGCGTTCTACGGGCTGGACGCCGACGACAGGGACGTCCGCCGGATCTTCAGGGAGAGCGTGCCCATGCTCTTCGTTGCGGGGCTGCTGAGCGCGTTCGCCGGCGTCACGATAGAATCCCGCCTCGAAAGCTTCCTGACGCTGCCCGCGCTCCTCATCATGGTCCCACCATTCCTCGCAGAGGGCGGGGCGCTCTCAGGAATTCTGGCGGCTCGCATCTCCTCCATGCTGCACATCGGCACCGCACGCCCGAGGCTCATGCCCGAAAAGGATGTCTTGAAGAACTTCGTCATCATTTACATGTTCGCAGCGTTTGTGTTCTCGCTGGTCGGCGTGTCGGCGTGGGCTGTGAGCCACGCCATGGGGCTGGCGACGCCGCCCCTCACGAGGATGGGGGCGGCGACGCTCATCGGCGGGCTCCTCTGTGCAACCTTCCTGAACTTCTTCACGTACTACGTGGCGGTCGCCGCCTTCACCTTCGGGCTCGACCCCGACAACGAGTGCATCCCCATCACCACGAGCACGATGGATGTGATCGGCGTCCTCTGCATCCTGCTCGCAATCACCATGACCCTGTAAGAAGAGGAAGGAAAGATTATTAAGGACGAACAATTAGCTATTGTGCCGGGGTGGCCTAGCAGGTGAGGGCGCCCGACTCATAATCGGGAGGTCGCGGGTTCGAAGCCCGCCCCCGGCACCAGGCTTTTATTTCTTGACGCTTCATCCATATCCATGGAAAGACGGCTCGTGCTGGCGGTGATAACAGGGCTTCTCGTCGTTGTGTTCCTCGGCTTTATACCCGGGCTCGGCGCGGTGCTGGCGGGGCTCGCCGCCGCCCCGTTGCGGGTGACAGCATCTCCAAGGGCGCAAAGGTCGGGTTCCTCGTCGGCATCCTGGCAATAATACTCATGGCGCTGTTCGGCAATGCCATAGATGCGCTCAGAGGCGGCTTCATCTCAGCCGTGGCGTGGCTCATAGCCCTCGTCATAGTAATACTCCGCCTCCTGTGGTGGCTAGTGCTCCTGCTCCTGACCGCAATCCTGTGCCTCATCGGCGGCGCCATCGGCGGCTACTTGAAGAAAAAAGAAATCATCTAGCCGAACAAACGTCTTACCATACTTCCCACCGCAGACGCCGCTTTGGAGTCCTCGGGCAGCTCTATGAGGGGTCTCCCTATGAAGTCGTACTCCTTCACCAGCTCGTCCTCAGGAACGACCCCCACGAGCTCCAGCCCCATCTCCCTTATCTTGTCCTCAAGTGCACCCAGCTCGCCTGTCACTTTGTTCAGCACGAGGTAAATTCTGTCGAATTTTATCTGTAGACTTTCAGCGATGTTCTTTATGGACCTCGCGGTTTCAAGGCCCCGGACGGTTGGATCACTGACCACGAGCAGCGTGCTTACGTCTCGAACGGTCCTCCGGCTCAAATGCTCAAGCCCCGCCTCGCAGTCCACTACGACCTTCGGGAAGCGCCCTGAGAGCCGGTCTATGAAATGCCGGAGCATGTCGTTAATCAAGCAGTAGCAACCCGGACCCTCAGAGCGCCCCATCGCTATCAGCGAGAAGCGGGGCGTCCGCACCATGATCTCGTCTATCTTGTGTTCGAGGAGCACGTCTATGGGAAGACTCTCATCGAACGGAACTCTACTCGGCGCCGCTATCTCCTCACGAACGTCGCCGAGCGTCTTCCGAACGCGTACGCCGAGCGCGCTCGGCAAGCTCGTGGCTGGATCGGCATCTATCGCGAGTATTCGCTCCCGCTCCGACAGGAATTTTATGAGTAACGCCGAGATCAGCGTCTTGCCCACGCCGCCCTTGCCCGTCACCGCTATGATCTCGCCCCTCATTCCAATACTATTCGCAGGAAGGTTAAAAACACTTTGCCGTCCTCGCCGGTGATGCTATCCTTGCAAACGTTTAGAAGGGAAATAAACAAGTTTCTTCAGAAGGATTGCCACTTCGGGTTGTTTTATATCCCATTCAAACGAAACGAGAAACGTGAGGGTTTATACAATAGCGTCGGGGAAGGGCGGCACCGGGAAGACAACCATCGCCCTTAACGTCGCAACCGCGCTCGCCACGCTCGGCAAAAAGACGCTGGTCATGGACTGTGACGTCGGCATGGCGAATCTGGAGCTCCTCGTGGATTTCGGAGGGCACAGGCGAACGTTGCACGACGTCCTCGCGGGCGACGCAGAGATAGACGACGCAATATACAAAGGGCCGGGCGGCGTGGATATCGTGCCCGGGGGCCTTTCCATAAGGGGCTTCCAAAAGTCGAACCCCGACCTCCTGAGGCGTGTGATGGATGACCTCCCCGGCAAGTACGACTTCGTGATCATAGATGCGGCGTCAGGACTGAGTAAGGAGGTCATCGTGCCTCTGGCCCTCGCGGATGAAGTCATTCTCGTCGTGAATCCCGAAATCCCCTCAATTGTGGACGCGCTGAAGACGAAAGTTATTGCTGAGACGGCAGGAAGCAGGGTCGAAAGTGCCATCCTGAACAGGGTGGTGGGAGAGAAAACGGAACTCACGAGGGATAAGATAAGCGAGCTGCTCGAGGTCCCGATCTTGGAAACCATACCCGAGGACGCAAACGTCAGGAAAGCGGCAGCCATGAAGATACCGTTGGTCCTTTGGAAGCCGGAAGCGCCGGCGGCTCGCTCCTTCAAAAGGATAGCAGCGAAGCTCGCCGGCGAACGCCTGCCCGAGGAGGACGTCGCTGCGGCGAGGGCGAGGGCGAGGGCGGAACGTCTCATAAGCAGGCTGATGAGGACAGTTTTGGGGACGGGACGAAAAAGGCAAGGTGATGGGCGCAGGGAAGTCCCCTAGGATATGGGCGTTGTGGAGTGACGGCGGCATGCCCGCTACCTCGGCATCAGCTCATAGCAAGCCCTCATATACGTTCGCCAGCGATCTGCCTTCTGAGCCACTCACGAGCTTCCCACCCCACGGGATGGCTCAAGAGTAAAGGTGTTGTTCCGTTAGGTGCGCTCGCCTCAATCGAATGAGCTCGCGTCGGTGGAATCTTATTTGGAGAGCCTGTGCGTTTAAAAGAAAAAGAGAAGAAGAGAAGGGAGGAGGGAGTCATCGTGAGCCTCTCCTTGGAGCAAGGCAGTCAGAGGAGCGTTAGCAAGATTAAAAGCTCCCGCCATGACGCCGTTGGGTCGGTGACCGCCCCGCCCGCCATCCGCCTCGGCAGGTCACCGGACACCATCACGGACATCCAACCACCCTCGATGGTCTTTTCGAAGGAAATATAATAAACTTTGCCTAAATCGCAAGCTACCTTTCGGACATGCGCTCGCTAGTTAGGAATATCATCAAATATTTTAAATCCAAAACTGTAGGCGCGTCGCCTTGGCGTGTGCGGCGGCGTCGGTTAGCCCCTGAGCATGCTCGTTATTTCCTTCAGGCGCGCCTCCTTCTCCATAATCTTCTTTTCCTTCTCCTTGATGATCCTCCTCGTGTTCTCATCGTCGAGCCCGCCGAGCTTCATGAGCACGCTTATCAGCTTGCGGTGCCGCTCCACATACTTCCGCGTCTCCACATACTCGTTCGCTATCTCGTCACTTATCTTCCTCAGCTCGCCCACCACGTCCTTTATCTCCCTCTCCCTCTCTAAAATGTCTCTAACGCACTTCAGAATGTCCTCCTTGGTGAAGGGCTTGACTATATAGTTCTCGATGTTTTCAATGTCTTCGCTGGTAGCCGTCTCGGGAGTCAGAGGGACGACGGTTAGCATGCACACGGGGATTTCTTTCAGGACTTCGTCACTTTTGATCCGGCGGAGAGTCTCCCAGCCGTTTATGGTCTCCATCATGATGTCTAAAAGGATGAGGTCCGGGCGTCTGTCCATACTTTTGAGAAGCTCAAGACACTCGACGCCTGAATATGCGTGCACAACTTCGTAACCTTCAGCCTCTAAAATCCGCCTCACCATCTCCACAATATCTGGATCATCGTCCACTACCATTATCCTCTTCCCCATGATGACACCTTCCTCCATTTTTTTATAAGAGATTTGTCGCCGGACGACTTTCTATGACATGAGGATTACTAAAGAAAGCCCGAACAGGGGGAGGCTCAGCTCCGTCGCGGTGGCTCAAGCGAGCACCAGAGGGCCTGCTGAACATCAGTCTGGCGTTTTGCTTGACACATGAGGGGAGGGAGGGCAGGCTGAGGAGCTCGTAGCCCGCCCACACAAGAAGGTATATGCAAAAGTATGCGGGCGGACGAAAGTACGAAGCATTATGCCTAAAGGAGCGTTGTAAAGAGCATGGCATGATGATGCTGGGTGAGCGGGACTGGAGTGGAAATGGAAATCTGGACGTAACAGGCTTGAGGGATGATGAACGTCACAATGATAGGTTGTACAGCCCTCATGAAAATGAAAAGCTGAGAGCATTACGAAAGTTCAAGCGCGCTTCTTGAGTCGTCCGGGCGAGAGGGCTGAGCTTAAATAACTGGAAGGGAAAGAGCAGCAGGAGCGCTGCACGCCTCTTTAATGGCGCTACGCAACGCAGCCGGGGTGAGGCGCCGAGCAGGTGAGCTCACGCCTCCACTGAACGAAAGGGAAAGGTTGTAGAAGCGTCAGGACATCTCAGATCGCCATGAGGCGGACGACCGCCGAGAGCGATGAGACGTTTTGCCCTCCGCTCATACCTGACGAGGCGGAGCAAAGCGGTCTGCCCTGAACTATCGCATGTATACGGGTCACGAGGACTTGGATGTGACCCCTCGAGGCTTCCACCGGAGCTTGAGGGAGTGTGGCTCCAACGCCAACGGAGCCGCTCCGCCGGGCGGGTCACCGCAGCCCCTGCCCCGAGCATATAGCCCGCGGCTCGTCGGGGCGACGAGCGGGAATTTAAACCTTTCGGACTCAACCCTCCCGCCCCAATCCATCCCTCTTTCTTAGCGCGACACCTGTAATCTGCTCCTTGAGGTCGGTAGCAGGAAAGGGCGAGAAAGAGCTCAGCGAGGCGTCAGAAATATTCGTGAGGAAGGTGCGATGTCGTTAAAAGGGCCGCAGTGTTCTGCAGCTTCTGTCCGGGTCGTTACGATCTGAGGATCTGGCGCGAGCGACCGCGAGCCGGGAGCGATCTGCAAGCGTGCCAATAGGGACTTAAGCGCCACCCACAGGGTGGCTCGTCACCAAGAACCCGAAGGGGCGAGCGAGAGCGCCCAACAAAGGAGCCTCCGGCGTTGCATCCTCGGCATGCTGCTGTGCCCCGCTCATCGACCGCGATGGGTTCATATGGCGCCTCAAAGGATGAGCTCGCCAAAATCCGACGGAAGGCATCTCTTCATCACTGCGCGTCCTTGTATTACTCTACTAGCGTCGACCTCAGTGCCTGACGACGAGCGTCGGAGAAACGCCTGAGCATCGAGGTCGTGCCGGAGGTCGTGCGTGAGGGGAAGCCCTGCTCATAAGTGTTCGTATGCGGCGGGGTTAAAAGTTATCATGTTACTTATAAGCTGAGCGGCGGGAGCGATGAAAAACGCGAAGGTGGTGCTGCGGGATTTGGGGAGCGTTTTTGAGGCGGCGGGCGTCGTCATGCTGCTGCCGCTGGTGGTGGCGGCGGTTTTCGACGAGTTTTACATCATGAAGGCGTTCCTAGGCATGGCGCTCGGCGTGCTTGCGGCGGGGGCGGCGTTGCGGCTTGCGTTCCGCCGAGCCGGCGACACCGAGCTGAAGCATGCGATGGCGTGTGCGGCGCTCTCCTGGCTTTTGTTGGCCTTGGCGAGCACGGCGCCCTTCGTGTACTGCGGGATGAGCTTCCTCGACGCCTTTTTCGAGACGATGTCCGGCTGGACCGGAACCGGGCTCACAATGGTCTTGGACCCGTCGGAGCTCCCGAGGACGCTCCAGTTCTGGCGCTCGCTGATGCAGTGGGTCGGGGGCGTCGGCGTTATCGTCCTCATGCTCTCGATCCTCGCAAGACCGGGTACCGCCTCCTACCACCTTTACGTGTCCGAGGCCCGAGAGGAGAAGATAAAGCCGAGCGTCGTCTCGACCGTCCGCACAATCTGGTGGATCTACCTCCTCCTCACGCTCGTCGGCGTCCCACTGCTCTGGCTCTGTGGCATGCCGCTCTGGGACGCGATAAACCACACGATGACCGGGATAAGCACGGGCGGCTTTTCCGTAGTGAAAGGGAGCATCGGCGCTTATCACAACATCAGGGTGGAGCTTGCGCTGCTTCCAATAATGGTTTTAGGCGCCTTGCCGTTCCTCATACACTACAAAGTGCTTACGGGGGAGCTTAAGGCGTTCTTCAAGGACGTGCAGTGCCGCTGGCTTTTCTTCCTGATTTTCATCCTGCTGCCGCCGCTCCTACTTGAGGTGGGGGGCGTGCCGCCGCGAGCGGCGTTGGCATCGCTATCGGCGTGGATGTCGGCGTTGTCGGCGGCGCTACGAGAGTCCGGCTTCCAGCTGGTCTCAGGGCTGACGTGCACGGGCTTCCAGACCGCCGACGTCCACTCGTGGACCGCAGGCGCGAAACTAATACTCGCAACGGCGATGCTCATCGGCGGCGCTGCAGGTTCAACCGCCGGGGGGATAAAGCTGCTGAGGGCGGCAGTCGTCTTCAGTAGCATCCGATGGTCGTTCAGGAGGATATTGCTGCCGAAAACCGCAATCACATATTTTAGACTCGGCGGGCGGGCTTTAGACGAGAGAGAGGCCAGCAGGATAGTGATGGAAGTGTGCTTCGTGACTCTGTTATGGCTGTTCTTCCTGCTCGTCGGGATAATAATAGTGTCGCACGTCGCCCCTCCGCCCTTCGACATAAGCGACGTCGTCTTCGAAGTTGTGTCAGCGCAGAGCAACGTCGGGCTCTCAACGGGATTGACGGGCCCGGACCTGCATTATCTGGGGAAAATAGCCCTCATCTTCAACATGTGGGTCGGACGCCTTGAGATAATACCGGTGCTGATGCTTTTCAGGGCGCTCGTCAGGGGCTTTGAACCCTGGTGATGGAGGATAAGAAATGCGATCTTGGCGCGAGTTGCAGGACGAGGTGCGGAGGTGTTGCATAGCACGATGCAGGGAGCGGGGCGTGGTCTGCCCGCCGGGAGGGAGGGTTCCGGGGCGGGAGCCCACGGGCGTCCGCCTCCTATTCGTATCCGAGGCGCCGCCACTGCAGCGGGAGCGCTACTTCTACTTTGAGGACGAGAGCGATCGGTTGAGGGCGGGCTTGTTCGAGGTTTTGCGGCGCGTGGGCTTCGAGGTTCGAGGCGTGGAGGAGTTCATTTCCAGAGGTCTCTACCTCGTGACGACGGTGAAGTGCCCATCTGAGAGAAACGGACGAAACGCCCCTCCGAGGAGGGGGGTCATAAGGGAGTGCACGGAGCGGCACTTGCGCCACGAGATTGAGTACATAAAACCCGAGGGCATCTGCCTCCTCGGAAGAACGGCGCGGCTCGGCTTCTCGACGCTCTGCGGACGCCCCGTGAGCGTCGGTGAAATGTTCGAGGTCGGGATTTTAGGCAGGAGCGTCAAGGTCATGCCTACGCACTGGCCTACGAGGAGGCACGGACGCTTCGACGAGATAATAGAGCACGTGAGGACGTTAATGACCGTTTTAGGGATGTTGGGAGGGGCATAGCGGCGATCCGTGCTTCCCACGGGCTCGCGCACCGTAGTACAACACGGAACGCAGGCAGGCTTAACTTCCGGGTTCGGAATGGGTCCGGGTGTTTCCCTGCCGCTATGGCCGCTATACCGATTCGCTGTTGGTAGCCTGAGAACTTAAAACTTTCGGCGGCAGTCGCCGACGGTATCGGCTCTCCGAGAGGCTTCCACTGGTGGGCGTGCAGTACGAGCTGCGTCCTGTCGGGCTACACGCAGCCCTCCGCAGGTTAACTCCACTCACGAACTCGCTTCCGTCACGATGCTCACGTTGCATATAAAAGCCAACTGCCGCCCAACCGTTAAGTGCCCGCAGAGGTGACGATCGATGAGCCTGAAGGTCGGTTCAAGTCGAGGGCGACTTCACAGCTCCTATTTTCGGGGCTGCAGCGCAGCTTTACCTCCAGTCGCTAAGAAGGCTCGTCCGACAGGCGGGGATGATTAGGGGGTTGGAGGCAGTTAATTTTCCGAAGTTGATGTGAGTTCGGAACGAGCTGCGGGCATATCCGGCGGCGGGCTGCGGTGACCCGCCCGGCGGAGCGGTTCGTGCTGCACACCCCCCAACCTCCCCCGGTGGACGCCCCTCAAGAGGAGGTCACTAAGCTACCCGCCCAATTCTCCTCATCCAGCGGCGTTAAAAACATTCACCTTTCACCGCCTTGAGGGCGAAGCTTGCGAGCAACGGTGTATCTCGTCAGCAAGTCTTCAAAGAGAGTTCTCCAAGAGCCTCGCCGTTGCGTATGCGGGGAGCACTCTTGACACCTTTTCGCCGAAGACCTCAGAAGCCGCCGTGTGTTCGAGGTTGAGGCGGCGGGCGGCGTCTGCGACGAGAAACTCGCCGACGCCGGCGGAGACCACCGTGCGCAATCGAAAACGCCGACTCAACCGCCGCATATTTTCCACAAGCTCGTTTAGCTGCGCTTCCTTAACCTGTCTTGCAATCTCCAAAATCTCCTCCTTGCTTAGCTCCTCAAGGTCGCAACAGAGGAGTCTTGCGAGCCGGCGTAGCGCTGCAGTCTCGCTTTTAGCCTCGTCGTCGTCCACGTATGCGTAACCGTCGGGGCACTCGCAGGTGTAGTCCGCACGCCGCAGGTCGCCGAGAAGGAGATAAACGTCGGCGGTGATCGCAAAAAGCTCCGCCGCAATCTTATAGCGACGACCCCGCAGCCGCACCTCACGCAAGATGGAGGCGACGCTCGTCCTGAGGACGCCGCTGTAAATGAGCTCGCTGGTTCGCAGGCGTTCCAAGTCGGGCTTCCAGCTCGTATCCGCCCTTACGGGGACGATGTCGGTGGTCGTGCTGCCCACGTCCACGAAGAGCGTTTCGCCAAACATCGAGCGGACGAGCATGGCGGACGCCAGCCAGTTGGTCGAGGCGAAGGATAGCTCATCACCCGTACTCACATTGCGAAAGCAGCCGTCCTTGTCGAAAAACAGCGCTTCGGGGAAGGCTGAGCGGACAACACCCTCTATATACCGGACGCCCTCCCGCTTCGTTCTGAAGCAATCGCAGAGCTCTCCCGTCATCACCACGCCCACCGCCTCGACCTTTTCGCCGAGTCGCCCCTCCGCCGCCGCCCGCAACTTCAACAACGTTTGCCGCAATTCATCCCTACGCCTCCAAAGCGGCAGATACACCGACTCCACGAATTTCCCGTCGGAAGAGGCGACTTTCGTGTTCGCACCGCCCACGTCTATACCAAGGATCATAATCTAGGATTGCCGCCCAGAATTAACAGGCATTGCTAAGGGGAAGAAGGCGGGGAGTAAAGTTACGGGTGTTGGCGAGCCGAAAGCATATCACATCAGCAGGGGCTTTGTGAGCATGGGCACGCCGTGAGGCTCG
>JAPHEE010000025.1:0-10878 GCA_029259545.1 Candidatus Alkanophaga volatiphilum | reverse complement strand
CCTCTGAGCTAGCCGGAGAGCGGCTGCGAGGCTGCGAAAGCTTCAATCACGGACTGGAGCGGGTCCCGCCGCAGAGCTGCCGAGACAACCGCCGTGCGGGTCGATGACGCCATGAGACCCCGCAAGTCCCTTCCATCAAGTTTGACATGCGCGCACCCGATGCATGCCGTGAGCAAACCGAAAACTTTAACTGTTGTTAACATTGAACTCGACACCGAGCTTAAGAATGCACGGAGCCGTCGGGAGCAGGGACGTGAAGAAGAGGATCATGGAGCTACTGGCAAGTGAGGCGCAGCCGATGACCATTTCGGAAATTGCGAAAAGAGTGGGTGTTAGTTGGGCGACCGCAAAGACGAACGTCCTTGAGCTGTCGCAGGAGAACCTGCTAAATGTGAAGAAGTTCGGGCGTAACTGGATAGTGTGGAAGGAGCTAGGAAAAAAGCGAGAGCGGAGGACGTGCTCCGTGTTTAAGAGGCGGTGATTGGAATGGTTGAAGAAAAAGGAAATATCGCAGATCTTGAAGCGAAAGTGGTACATGCTGGCCTATGTTGCTATTGTGGCGCCTGCGGGGCATTCTGCCGCGAGTACATCACGTATGAAGATGAAAAGCCTACCACCAAGGAGAAATGCTACGAGTACCACGGCGCCTGCTACGACTTCTGCCCGAGGACGTTCTTCGCGCCGTTCGACGTCGAGCGTGCGATCTTCGGCGAGGTTCGCAAGGATAGCGTGCTCGGTTACTATCGGGAGATACTGACGGCGAGGGCTAAAGACCCCGAAATCCAGAAGCGGGCGCAGGACGGCGGCGTCGTCTCCGCCCTTCTCACCTACATGCTGGAGAGCGGGAAGATAGAGGCGGCGGCGGTGGCGAGGCGGGCTGAGGGCGATGCTTGGAAGCCGGAGCCCTTCGTTGCGACGAGCAAGGACGACGTTCTTGCGGCAGCAGGCTCGAAATACACGCAGTGCCCGGTGCTGCTCGCCGTCGGCGACGCGCTGCTCGACGGGAAGAAGAGCGTGGCGCTCGTCGGGCTCCCGTGCCACGTGCAGGCGATGCGCAAGATCCAGCTCTCTGAGAGCTTCGATGTCGGCGCCGACCGCGTGACGATGGTCATTGGTCTCTTCTGCATGGAAACCTTCGACATGGAAGCGCTGAAGCAAAAGCTCGCCGAGATCGACGTGAAAATCGAGGATGTAGAGAAGTTTAACATAAAGAAAGGCAAGTTCCTGATAACTGTGAAAGGTGAGGAGAAGAGCATTCCGATAAAGGACATGAAGACGGCGATGCGTCCTGCCTGTCGTGTCTGCTACGACTTCGCTGCGGAGTTCGCAGACGTGAGCGTCGGGAGCGTCGGCGCGGAACTCGGCTGGAATACCGTGATCGTACGCAGCGAGAAGGGCGCGGAACTCGTGAAGGAGGCGACGGAGAAGGGGTATCTGGAGGCGCAGCCACTTTCCGAGGAAGGAGTGAACGCTGTAAAGACGCTCGCCTCAAGGAAGAAGAAGGAGAATTTGAAGAATATCGAGGCGCAAGCGGGCAAACTGAAGCTGCTGAACATGCTCGTCGAGCCCGAGTTGCTCCCGCTGCTTCTCCTAGAATAATTTATTTTTTCTCTTTGAACTTTGAACTTGCATTAATGCGCAAGCTGCAAGAAGACAGACTAATAAAAGCGGCGGTCGATGCGATAAGAGGCGGCGACCTCATAATATACCCAACGGAAACAGTTTACGGCATAGGAGCGGACGCATTTTCCGAGAGTGCCGTGCTGAAGGTTTATGAGGTGAAAGGTCGAAATTTCGGCTCGCCGATTTCCGTGGCGGTCTCTGATTACGAGATGCTGGAGGAGGTTGCTGTTGTGGAAACAGCGGAAGAGGAATTCTTTATAAAGCAGCTTTTGCCAGGGCCGGTAACGGTGCTCTTGCGGCGGCGGTCTTCGCTCCCGGACGTCCTCACGGCAGGCTCCGAGCTGGTCGGCGTGCGACTCCCCGAGCACGAACTGGCACGGAAAATAATAAATGCTACAGGACCAATAACCTCGACGAGTGCAAACATCTCGGGGAGGAAGCCGCCGACGTGCCTCGAAGAAATCGAGGAAGAGTTACGACGCAAGATTTGCGTCATCATAGACGGTGGCACTTCCAAGTACGGAGAGCCTTCGACCGTCGTCGACCTTAAGTCCAAGAAAATACTGAGGAGGGGAGCAGGCTATGGAAGAGTATTGCACCTCATGCAACGTAAGGCTCGTTGAACGGGGCTTCACAACGTTCCCGTGTCCGAACTGTGGCGAATACGAAATCCGTAGGTGCGTGCGCTGCCGGAAGCTCAGCAACCCCTACGTCTGCCCGAAGTGCGGCTTCGTCGGTCCTTAGGTTAGGCATCATGACATGAAGCCCCAGTCCACGCAGCCCTCGCTCATGAGTTCGATTCCCAACTCGTAGAGCATGACGTGCTAGCTGGCAGCATTGAACGTCTATCAAATTTCCTATGAGCGGTGAAGTTCTACCTCCTCATCGTTCCTAATAATACGAGTACAAACACCACAACCATCGCTACTAATACAGATATACAGCTTAGGCTTATCCACCTAATAATATTCATTCCAGCTAGTTCAGCTAATTCAGGAAAGGCGTACCAACAGAATATGATCAGTGGGATCGCAGGAATCAGAGCCTTTACTATCTCTGCAAACTCCATATAATCACACCTCCCAGGTAATTCAAACCTAATCTTCACTTGCTCCTTCTCTTTCTACCCTTCTCTTTCTTCCCACTACCAAACAGATCTGGTATGTCAATTCTGGTATCTCGATCCTTGGCATTTCAATCTTCGGTATTTCAATAGTCGCTAAGAAGGCTCGTCCGTGGGCGGGGATGAATTAGAGGAGGTGGGTGGGGGTTGGTAGGAGGTAGTTAATTTATACAAAGACAACATAGATTTGCAACGAGGCGTGGGTAGGGTATATCCTGCGGTCGGGGGCTGCGTGCTCAGCCCGAGGGGGAGCGCCGCACGGCACACTCCCCAACCTCAAGCTTCCCGGTGGACGCCCCTTGCTGAGCGAGGAGGAGGTCACTTCCTTTACTCTTGCCCTTCTTACTTAAATTTTGTCTCCTACGCTCTATAGCTTTTATCTGCTCGATAACCTTTTTGATCTCTTCTTCAAGAACTCTCGTTGTTTCTGGGTGTAAAAGCCACTATGAGCTTTATTATGGCAAGTTCCGCACACCACGATGACATTTGTTAGGAGGTTGTCACTGCCTCCTTTTTCCTTTGGTCTGATATGGTGATGTTGGAGTACAGAAATAGGAAGCTTCTCTCCACAAATTTCGCATTTACCAACTGCAGCCTTAAAATCTTTTAGCTGAGCCGTGGTAAGCGCTCTCTTCCGTCTATCCTCTTTTTCATTGAACGACTTGAACATCTTCACCACTTAAAGTCATTGTTACAGCAAGTTGGTTGAGCTTATGTTTATTTCTTTCTCATCAACATAGTCGTTGTCGCTGCAATGTCGCTCGTCACCGTGCCGTTGCCAAAATAAGAGCGATGCCGACTCTGTGTTCTTGCACATGTTGTTCATGTAACAATGATCGAGTTGAAACAGTCTTGAAGGCGGAGGTGAGGGAGTGATGGCGGAGTTGTTCATGTAACAATAATCGAGTTAAAACAGACCCGCTTGACCCGCGTTTTCGAGCGTGAGGCGGGGAGAAATGCAGTTTGCGGAGCCGCTCTCGGAGCGGGGCGGCAGCCGCCTGTTGATATCTGCGTTTCAGAGCGAGCTTTCACAACGATGATCAAGTGATACGAATCAAGGCGTAGTCGTCAGGTACGTAGATGACGGACGCGTCCGAGCTATCGTGAGCGCTAAGGGGCGACAAAGCCCACACAAAACCACCGTCACCATCAAATCTTACCGTGCTCATAGTAGGAATAATGGTAACCGTAGCCGAAGTCAACGAGATATTTGAAAGGCAGGGGTTAAAGATAAAGCTGCCGTATCCGGCGGACTGGGAGGTTGCCGACATCAAAATAGTGGAGAAGAAGGAGTTTGCAAACGTCGTTCGTGTGCTCTTAGCGCTAAGGCTCATCGACGGCGAGGGCAGAGAGATCTCCGACCTCTATTACGGGGAGAGCGAGGTGAAGAGGGAGCCGAAGGTGAAGAGAGAGGCGGAGCCTTTAGAAGGTCTGAAAAGGGAGCTGCTGCCGGAGAGGGAGTCTGTGAGCTTTAAGGACGAGAAGGACGCCTTGCAGTATTTGAAAAATGCATTTTCACACCTGCTTTCGGACAAGGGCTTCACGGTCGTCACCGACAAGGAGGAGAGCAAGCATGTTGACATCTATGCAGAGAAGGGGCGTCGCAAATTTTTTGCAAGCATAGGTTTACGAGCGGACGACTCGCTCACAAGTCTCGGCGAGCGGATGATAGAGCTGCGACGTGAGTACGGCGGCGAGCACGACTACGCCATCGTCGTCCCGGCTTTCCAAGAGCAGTTCGGCGTCACACTAAACGACTTCGAAAACTGGCTCGCAGGACCCGGCGACCGCCTCTCAAGATATAAAATCGGCATCTACGCCGTCGATAATAAAAACCCGAACATCATATATCCGCTGACGGCATATCCGAAAGAGCGGGAATTAATGGCTTATTTCATGCGGACGACAAGACACTGGGAAATGATGAGAGAGCAAAGGATGCTGAAACGACGAGCTTTTAAGGGCGGAAGCGATGCGCCGTAGCCCGGCACGCTTTGCACCCTGACGGCAGGCGGATGAAGAAGAAGGAGCTTGAAATAATTTTGGAAGAAGTAGAGGACTTAAACGAGGCAGACGTAAGTAGCGAGCAGTACATGACGCCGCCCGTGATAGCGGCGGAGCTTCTGCACTTCGCATTCATGCGTGGCGAGCTGCAGGGCGTCGTCTACGACCTCGGCTGCGGTACAGGCATTCTAGCCATTGGCGCAAAGCTCCTTGGCGCGAAAAGGGTCGTTGGCGTGGATAAAGACGAACGTTGCATCGAAGTTGCAAGGAGAAACGCGAAAAAGCTGGGCGTCGCCGTCGAGTTCATATGTTGCGATGTCAAAGATCTCCAAGCGACTGCGGATGTCGTCGTGATGAATCCACCTTTTGGCGCTCAGCGTAGCAACCGGAAAGCGGATCGCATCTTTCTCGAAAAAGCGCTAGAAGTTGCACCCATCGTCTACACCATACACAACGCAGGCTCCGAGCCCTTCATCAGAAAGTTCATCTCGCCCCACGTCATAACGCACAAGATAAATGCCAAGTTCCCCCTGAAACGCAGGTTCCATTTTCACAGGAAGGACGTGAAGATCATAGAAGTGGAGATGTACAGGCTGGAAAGGCGGGAGCCGCCGCACGGCTGAGCTCACGGCGGGCTTGATTGGAAGCGGGTCACGAACCACACCGGCGGTCAACCCGACGGGCAACGTACGGCATGCAGCTCATGTCTTAACCGGCTTGACCAGCAACCAATATGACATCAAACCGAGCGTCCGGAACCGGTTAAAAGTTGGCGGTCGACAAAACATCAATTTTAATAAGGAGGAAAAAGTTAATTGATGATGGATCAAAGGCTTCCTCCTGAACTCGTAGAGGCGTTGTCCTCGGACAGGGGTTTCTCGTTACTGATAAAAGGGGCACCGGGCACCGGGAAGACGATGCTCGCCCTAGAGATACTTAAAGAGTTCGGTGATTCCAATGGCGTTTATCTTTCGACGAGAGTATCGCCATCATCGCTCTACGAGCAGTTTCCATGGCTCGAGGATTCCGTGCCGCCGCTTAACATAATAGATGCAACGAAGCTTTACGTCTCGGCAGAGGCGCCGTTTGGCATACAGTCATTCCCTGAGATATTGTATTCGAGGCTTGGTAAGATAAAAAGGCCTGCGACCATCGTGATAGATAGCTGGGACGCCGTGATAGCGCAGGTTGAAGATGAGAGGAAGATTATAGCGCTTGAGGCAGCGATAGCTGAGCTCGTGCGGCAAGCTCGGATAAATCTTGTGCTAGTCTCCGAGAATTTGGAAACTGGCACCCTCGACTACATGGTTGACGGCATAGTGGTATTGAGGAGTTTCGACGTGGATTACAGGAGGATGCGGGAGCTGGAGATAAAGAAGCTGCGGGGCGTGAGGATAAAACAGCATAAATATCCGTTCACGCTACATGGCGGCAGGTTCCGAAGTTGCCACGAATTCCGCTTCCACAAGATCAAAAACCCAAGGACCAAAGTCCTCCCTAATGTTGAGGGGCACGTTTCCACTGGAATAAAAGAGCTTGACGAAATACTCGGCGGCGGTTACAGGCGTGGGGGTTTCATCGTATTCGACGTGGGCAGCGACATCTCGGCGTGGGGCGGCTTGACGATCTTCGGCTTTTCAATGGTTAACGCCATTAAGAGCGGGTACTATGTCGTGTGCCTGCCGTTCTCGGGAAGGGGCGAGCGGTACTTGCGTTCGCACATAATGCCTTTCGTTGGGGAGGAGGCATACAACAGGTACGTGACGGTTTTCGAGATATGCGAGCTTGAGGAGGCTGAGGAGGGAAGTAAGACGTTGAGCGAAGACGTGAAGAGAGAAGTAGAGTTGGGGATAAGAGGGGGAAACGTCGTACCTCTGATGGGGGAGTCTATAGAAGACGACCTTTCGATGGTGCGTAAGTACATTGCGGGGCTCGACCCGCCCGTGCTCACGATAATAGGAACGGACGTTATAGAACACCTCTACCGGCTTGAGGAGCGGGGTAAGCTGAGTGATGCGATCAAGGAACTGACGGCGTATGCTTTGCAGACGAGAGCGAGGGGTGACGTTACGCTTGTTCGCATCACGCCTGAGCTGAAAATGGCGCCGCAAATCACAGAAATGGCTAGTGCGTACTTCAAGATAACTACGATAGACCGGGCGATAATCTTGTACGGCATCCGCCCCGAAACCGGGCATCACTGCCTAAGTACTGTGGTCGTCGAAGAGGATTGCATAATACCCGAACTCACTCCCTACGTATAGGTGGTGGCATTGAGTAGCAATGATGAACATAAGCTTGAAATGGAGATAGATGTGCAGCCGATGGTGGGGGGGAACATAATAATTACGTTCGGGCGTGTGGATGTCGAGCTGACGAAGGAGCAAGCGGAACGCTTAAAGGTACTTCTTATAGATGCCCTTGAGCGGTGTGAGCGTGATCCTTTCCTTAGAGGGATCCACAAAAGCAAGTAGCGTGCGCTCCGTCAGTAGAAAGAAGTCATCACCACACTTCTCCCTTATCTCCTCTATGCTCTTGCTATCGAAATATATGCGTTTGCCACGCTCGTTGCCAGCACGCTGCACCGAAACCACAAGCTCCAGCACCTCTTCCCCTTCTCTTTCCTCTTTAGTCATGTACATCCCCTTTACGCATACCCAGATATCTTCTCCTCCGCTACCAGTTCTTTAAAATACTCAAAAAGTTCGGGGAAAAATTCTTCCATTTTCCTCTCCACGATTTTCAGTTTCGCCAATCGCAGCCAGTATGAAAGCGATGGCCTTCTGCCTTTTATCGCTTTGATAAGGTCCTCCATGCAGATCTCCCGCAATGGCTTGCCCTGCAGCGCCTCCTCCAACGGGAAGGTTGCTGCATCGTTGCATATCTCTCTTATGTCCGCCCCGGAATATCCCTCAGTGAGCTTTGCTAGCTCCTCCAGATCGACGTCGCTCGCCACCGGTCTGCCACGGAGGTGGATCTTGAAGATCTCGATCCTTGCTTTAAAATCCGGCGGCGGCACAAAAAGCAACTTATCAAAACGCCCCGGACGCATAAGTGCCGGATCTATGTTCCACGGGGAATTCGTAGCTGCAAGGATCATTATGTCCCCTCTATCCTCAAAGCCATCGAGTTCAGTTAGGAAGGCATTTAAGATCCGCCGCTCATGATGCTCACCATTTTTGGGCGAGCCTATGCTGTCGATTTCGTCGAAAAAAAGGATGGAAGGCGCGTTCTTCCGAGCTTCCTCGAAGACAAACTGGATGTTCTTGTCGGTCTCGCCATACCACTTACTCAGCAAGTCTGCGGTCTTAATGTTGTAGAATTTCGCCCGGACCTCGCCGGCAGTCGCCCTTGCGAGGAGCGTCTTCCCGCAG
This sequence comes from Candidatus Alkanophaga volatiphilum, assembly GCA_029259545.1. GTDB lineage: Archaea > Halobacteriota > Syntropharchaeia > Alkanophagales > B39-G2 > Alkanophaga > Alkanophaga volatiphilum. The sequence continues at coordinate 2,754 of JAPHEE010000025.1, read as the reverse complement.
CCCGGCGGTCCGTACAGCAGGATGCTGCTCTTTATTCCTTTTTTGTAAAGTTCGTACAGGTCGGGGCGTTTCAGCGGGTAGATGATGGAGAGCATGATTTCCCGTTTTATCCTTTCGAGGTCGCCGACGTCGTCGAAGGTGACCCTTTTCATCAAGGGTAGTGGGCGACGCCGCCATAAATGCTTTTCCACGAGTTCACCAAAAGTTTTATATGTCACCAGTTACATATGTTACACTGGGGACACCGATGGAGCGGGGCGAACCCCTCGTCGTGAGTGTGCATGAAAAGGGTGAGAAGCGGGGGCTGTCCCTTTATTTCGGCAGTAAAGAGCTCAAACGGCTCGAAAAAATGGGCATAAACCTCAAAGATGTGAGGAAGTTCATCGTGCTCGTTCAAAACAACAAAATGTGTCTAATACCCCTCTCGGACGTCGCAAGGCGTGAACGTGAGGACATCGGTGTCCTCTTCGAGATAACAAGCCGATTAGATGACATAATGGCGTTGAGCGACAGCGAGCTCGAGGAGCTGAGCGAGGGGTTGCTCTCCGTGATCGTGGAGAGCGGCGTAAAGCTGGCGGCGTCTGAAAAGACTGCAATCATGCGGATGATGAAAGGCGTGCGCACGAGAGACGTGATGAAAAGCGTGTTGGGCGTCTGCGCAAGAGCGAGCCCGCAAGAAACCCTTGCGGTCATCAATCGGCTTGTTATCTCGAAATCTGAAAAGGAAGGAGGTGATGAGGGTGGAGTTTGAAAAGGAAAGAGAAATGGTGGGTGAGCGGGAGTTCGAGCTGAAGCCTGTGGAGTTCGAAGAGGAGGCTGAGAGATTAGCGGAGGCGGTGCTTGAGCGAGTTGCGGAGATGAGCGATGCCGAACGTCAGGACCTAAGTGACGCGCTTTTAGAAGTCGTGACCGCAAGCGGTGCGGAGCTCGATCGCAGGGCTGCGAACGCGCTCATGGCGCTCGTAAAGGGGCACTACACCACCTACGCCTTCAGAAACGCCATAGAGACGTGCATGAGAGTTGCTCCGGATGAGACGCAAGAAGTGTTGAGGAGATACGCATAATGGGGGAGGGAGGAGATGGCTGAGATAACGAGGAACGGCGTGGAGAAAATGCTAAAGAGACTGGAGAAGTTTGGAAAAGAGGCGAAGGATGAGTTGCTCGACGACATCCTTGCAATACTGACGAGTGAGGAAGTTGAGAAAGCAGCATTGACGCCGAGGGAGCGAGCTGACATAATGGCGTTGATAAAGGGAAGATACACGCCGCAGGCGTTCTTCAACGCATTGCAGGTGGTAGCACGCGTCTTGGAAGATCAAAGGAAAGCTCTTGCGAGGCGTGAAGTGCTGAAGCCCGCTGAGAGGCGTGTGAAGTTCGGCGTGGAGCTCGTGCCCTCGATGTCGTTGGACAAAGTTGTGGACTATGCGAGGCGGTTTGAGCTCGGCGGCGCCGACTTCGTGTGGATCACCGACCATTATACAAACAGGGACCCGTACGTGACGCTTTCTCTGATTGCAAGGGCAACAGACTTCATAAATCTCGGCGTCGGCGTCACAAACCCTTACACGAGGCACATAGCCTCGACGGCGTCGGCGGTAGCTTCTTTAGATGAAATTTCCGAAGGGCGAGCGGCGCTCGGTTTGGGTCCTGGTGACCGCTCCACGCTCGCCGCCCTGAACATCGAGCTGGAGAAGCCGCTGACGAGGGTGAAGGAAACGGTGCTGGCGTTGAGGGCGTTGTGGAGCGGCGAAGCTGTGAAATTTGATGGCGAGACCGTACGGCTTGAAGGCGCGCGACTAGGCTTCAGACCGCCTAAGGAAATGATCCCAATCTACATAGGGGCTCAAGGACCGAAGATGCTCAGGCTCGCCGGTGAGATCGGCGATGGCGTCCTGATAAACGCATCTAATGAAAAAGACTTCGACTTCGCATCAAAGAGCATAAAAAGCGGTGCAGAGGCTGCAAACCGTAAGCTCAGTGACATAGACATTGTCGCTTACACATGCTTCTCGGTCGCCGAGAGCGAGCTTGATGCAAAGAAGGCGGCGACGCCCGTCGTGGCGTTCATCGCGGCTGGCTCGCCGGAAAACGTCCTCGAAAGGCACGGGCTCGACATCGAAAAGGCAAATAAAATGAAAGACCTCATATCCAAGGGTAAAATCCCAGACGCCTTCGCCCTCGTGGACGACGCCTTCATAGAGGCTTTCTCAGTGAGCGGCACGCCGGAGCAGTGCATAAGCAAGATAGAAAATCTGCTCAAAGCTGGAGTTACGCAATTCGTCTTCGGCTCCCCCCTAGGCAAGAAGAAGAAGGAGGCACTACAACTGATTACCGAAAAGATCATACCTGCATTCTCAGCCTAATCCCCACTCTTTTAATTATTTTTTCAAGAGGCGGGCATGCGACGCCCAAATTCCGAGCAAGCGTCACGCTGAGAGCATCTAGAATCGTGATTCTTGGTAATACGAATTTTATGTGAAGTGTGAAAATATGCGCGGCGAACGCCCCGAGCCGCCGGGACGTGGCTGCGGCACGCCTCTCCCCTGTGGGTTCTGCTGAAGTCTTGAAAAAACTCCATCAAATTTCCGAAAAGCCGAAGAGAGCCTCGCAGGAAGAGTCTGAGTTCTTTATATGACGCAGCGGGGATCGAAGATGCGAGATGAAAAGTTTTATATAAAACCTTTACACACCCCTGAATCGGGCGCGGACAGAGGAGACGTGCCTGAAAGAAATCAGACCAAGGTGGGATTGAAA
>JAPHEE010000024.1:20082-29222 GCA_029259545.1 Candidatus Alkanophaga volatiphilum | reverse complement strand
CTAAGAAAGAAGCAAAGTTCGTTGCGAAGTGGCACCGCCCTGTCAGCTTTGAAGAGTTGCAGAACTCTTTGAAGATTTGGGCTGACAATATGCACAGGGGGGAGGAGCTCTGGCTGCTGGCGCAGTCGCCGATAATACATGTAGCCGCTAAAGACCTGAGTAGTGCCAAGCAAATCTTAAAGGTGGCAGTCGCCGCCGGCTTCAAGTACAGCAGCATAAAATCCGTTTCCGCCGACAGGACGGTCGTCGAAATTCTGAGCACCGAGCGCATGGACGTGCCACTAGGCATCGACGGCGAAATCTTCTGCGACGAGCGCTTCCTGCGCTTCGTGCTCGAACGGGCGAACTTCGTACTGCAGAGAGGGAAAAGAAAACTTGAAAAACTGCTGTCGACGCTTAAAAAGTTGAAATGAACGTTGCATGGTGCGTGACCGGGGCGGGGCACCTCCTGAAGGAAAGTGTCGAAACCTTTAAACGCCTGAAGGAGCAGGGCGTTAGGATCACTACGTTCGTCTCGAGGGCGGCTGAAGAGGTTTTGAGGATGTACGGTCTTTTCCCGCAGCTTGAGAAGATTTCGAGCGGGGGCTATCTTGAGGAGGTTTTTCTCGAAAGCGAGCAGGGGGCGTCATTCCCGAAGGCAGGACGCTTCCTTTTAAAGAAGTACTCGGCGGTCGTTGTCTCTCCGGCGACGGCGAACACCGTAGCGAAAATAGCGAGCGGTATCGCTGACTCCCTCGTCACGAACGCCGTCTCGCTTGCGATGAAAGGCGACATCCCGGTCTTCGTCGTGCCGACGGACTTCGTTTTCGACTCCGACGACGGCACCGGCGTGCTACGTTCGAAGATGCCCTACACCATAGACAGAGAAGTCTGCCGGACGCATGAATGCAAGCGATGCCCGCCTGCTGAGGTATGCCCAAAGAACGCAATCTCGGGACAAATAGATTTGCTGAGATGTGACGGCTGCGCGCTCTGCGTCCCAGCATGTCCTTACGGCGCCATCCGTGGCGGCGAAAGCGTCGAGATCAGGGTCAGGAAGGTGGACGCAAGGAACGTCTTGACGCTCATCGAAATGGGCATACACGTGCTCAGGGAGCCGGGGGACATCTTGGAGGCTTTGGCGACCCTCAGGAGCCGACGCTGAGGCTGGCTCAAGCGTAAGGTATTATTCTCGGTGTGCCGAAACCATAAATGTGAAGATCTCAGGACGCTTCTGCGAGGGCGTTGCGGGCTTTCACGCCGACCTCCCCTGTTATGAGGGCGACTTAGACTTAAAGTCGCTTTTCGATGAAGCCAAAGACGGAAGGGTTGAGAGGTTTGACGAGATGGACTGCGAATACGCATTCGCCCTCAGCGACGGCGTCATTGCCGTCCTTACGAGGGACGTGCTGGGCATCAAACCGCTGTGGTACGCCGTCCACGACGGTTGCGTTTACTTCTCGTCGCTGCGTCACGAGCTGCGGCGACGCCTGCCCGCCGTCGGGATCAAAGAGCTCAATCCGAGGGAGATACTGCTTTTCGACCTTCAGGAGCAAGAGATATGGGCGGTAGGGCATCGCTTTTTCGAGCCGTCGCCGCCCCCGCCGGACTTTGAAACTGCGAGGAAGAGGCTGAGAGAGTTACTTTTTAAGGCTATTGCGAAAAGACTCAAGCATGGAAAACGAGTTGGTATCCTGTTTTCAGGTGGTGTGGACTCCACGCTCATCGCCATAATTTGCAAGCACCTGAACGCAGACTTCGTGTGCTACACCGCCGGCGTTTCCTGGGGCGAAACCGAAGCTGAGGACTTGGTGTGGGCGCGCACATCTGCGAAGCTGCACGGCTTTGAGCTCGAAGAGGCGGTCGTGCGCTTTGATGAGGTGGAGGAACTTATAAAAGAGGTGTTAACAATGCTCGAAGAGCCCGACGTCGTCAAGGTCGGCGTGGCACTTCCGCTGCTCGCCGCCTGCCGCCTCGCAGCGGACGAGACTCGTGTTGTGTTCTCAGGACTCGGCTCTGAAGAGTTGTTCGCAGGCTATGAGAGGCATAGGACCGTAAGCTTGGAAAGACTGAACGATGCTTGCTTGGAGGGGCTGCTCTCGATGCACGAGCGGGACCTCTACAGGGACTACGTCGTGGCTACGTCGCAAAATCTGGAACTACTGCTACCGTTCCTCGATAAACAGCTTGTACCGTTCGCCCTAGGGCTGCCAGCAGCGTGGAAACTGTATCAAAGCGATAGTGGCGTTGTGAATAAATACATCTTGAGGTGCGTAGCTATCGATGTCGGTGTGGACAAGAGCGTGGCGCTACGCGGCAAAAAGGCTGCGCAGTACGGCAGCGGCTTCGACAAGGCGTTAAAAAAACTCGCAAAGCGACGTGGCTTTAGAAAAAAGACTGACTACCTCACGACTCTACTAAAAGAGGTGCTCAAAGAATCTTGACTGCATGTTTATGGTTTCTGGACCTGACCAGCCTCCGCCTATGGCGAGGGTTCCGGCACGGGACGGGCGGCGTGCGGAGACGCATCAGCTCGGTCGGTCAGAGCCATCCGCCTGAGGGCATGCCTCAGGCATCATCGAAAAGTTAGAAGAGGAATAAAAATGTTCCGGGGGCTTTCCTCCCCCTAGAGGCTTCCAGTCCGCAAGGAGTGTGAAAAGGGAAGCTTTTGAGGTAGTGTTTTCGAGCGACAAAATGTAGAGGGGGAGGAGGGCAAAATTTCTTATATAACGTAGGAGAATACTCCAACGGCGAGGCGGTGCCATGCATTATCCCCACCTGCCAAAGAGGAGTGCCCCATGAGTACACTCCTCGACCCCAGCGTCGGACGCGCATAATGAGAGCAAACATGTGATAACTCTGATACCGTTTTGAGACCAAAACGTTCCAATGGACATCCCCTAAGAAAGGAGGGAAAATATGGGAGGACTACGGAAGATATTCAAAAGAAAGGAACGGGCGAGGGGAGAGAGTGTAGAGGACTATGTTGATCTCGACATTGAGGAGTACGAGGGGCTTGCGGAGGAGGATGCGAAAGCGTACGTGAAGGCTGTGGAGTTAACGAACTTGAACGAAGTACCTGAGCTCAAGAAGGAAATATACAAGGGAAACATCCTCATCCTTGACATATCCTTAATAAAGCAGGATAAGATCACTGTGGAGAGGGCAATAAAGGACCTGAAGAGAGTAGTGGCGGACATTGGTGGGGACATTGCCGGGCTGAACGACGACAAGATAATAGTAACTCCGACGGGCATAAAGATAGAAAGACGGAAGATAGCCAAATAACGACGCTCAGGAGGGCTTGTATGAGTGGAGGACAGATGAAGGGAGCTTGTCCTATCTGTGGTTCCGGAATGATTTTGAAGTTCACTCCCTACGAGGTGCCGTATTTTGGCGAAATTATGATATTCAGCGCAATGTGTAGCTGCGGCTATAGGTCTACTGATGTCATGATCCTTTCGGAGCGCCGCAACAGGCGGTATGAGTTGGAGGTCACTTCTGAGGAAGATTTAAACGTACGGGTCGTGAGGTCGCACTGTGGCAGGATAGAAATACCGGAACTTGGTGTCGTCGTGGAGCCGAAGAGAGGTGAAGCGTTTATCTCAAACGTTGAAGGTGTGCTACAGCGTGTTGAAGACGTTTTAAAATTCTTAGAGCGGGACGCCGATGAGAAGCAGAAGGAGAAAATAGCTGAACTTTTTAGGAAGATAGAAGAGATAAAAGCAGGAAGGAGAAGGATGAGGCTAATAATTGAGGACCCGACTGGCAACAGCGCTATAATTTCTGAGAAAGCAAAGGTGGAGTGATGAGGGGGAAAGGCGGGAATGACGACGAGGAACATAAGGGTTGAGATGTTAAGGACGACGCCCGTGGAGAAGCAGAGAATAGAAATAGTGGAAAGGAAGGGATTAGGACACCCAGACAGCCTTTGTGACGGAATTGCAGAAGCGATAAGTGTAGCTCTGAGCCGAGAATACAAGAAAAAATGCGGCATCGTCCTCCACCATAATACGGATAAAACACTTATCGTAGCCGGCAGCTCCGCACCTAAATTCGGTGGCGGTGAGGTCATCTCGCCGATACACGTGGTCGTCGCCGGGCGTGCGATAAAGGAGTATGAAGGCATGGACTTCGCCACAGATACTGTAGCTTTGAGGGCGACAAAGGATTATTTGAGGCGGACGGTCCGCAATCTCGACGTCGAAAGCCACGTCGTCGTGGACTGCAAGCTGGGAAAAGGCTCTGCGGACCTAATTGAAGTTTGCAGGCTCAAAGATGAGATGCCTTATGCGAACGATACCTCCTTCGGCGTCGCCCACGCTCCGCTTTCCGAAACCGAGAAAATCGTGCTGAATGCTGAGAGGCGAGTGATGCAGGAGCTTAGGGAGAAGGAGAAGGCTATAGGGGAGGACATGAAAGTCATGGGCGTGCGTGACGGCGACAAGATATGTCTGACGGTCGCAGATGCCATAGTATCAAGATACGTGGACGACTACGACCATTATATGGAGATAAAGAGCCTTCTCACTGAGTTCGTGAAGGACGTTGCTCAGGAGTTCACAGAAAAGGAAGTGAATGTCGCTGTAAACACAGGGGACACGCCACAAGCCGTCTACATCACGGTCACCGGCACTTCTGCGGAGATGGGCGACGATGGCTGTGCCGGGCGTGGCAATCGCTGCAACGGCTTGATAACGCCAAACCGCCCGATAAGCATGGAAGCTGCCTCTGGAAAGAATCCCATAAACCACACCGGCAAAATCTACAACTTGCTCGCCAACAAAATTGCCAACGAGATCGTTGAGAGGGTCGCAGGTATAGAGGAGGTATACATCAAAATACTTTCCCAAATAGGGCATCGAATCGACGAGCCGCAGGTCGCAAGCGCTCAGATTGTCCCAAGCTCCGATTCCAACTTCAACGCCATCGAAAACGCCGTTCGCAAAATCATAGATGAAAATCTCGCGGAAATCGGAAAAATATCGGAAATGATAATAGAGGGCAAGCTTAGCACGTTTTGATTGCAGTGACCTCCTCCCTTGCTTAGCAAGAGGCTTCCACCGGCGGGAGGTTGGGGAGTGTGTAGCACGAAGCTGCGCCCCCCGCCGGGCGGGTCACGACAGCCCCTGACCGCAGGATATACCCACGCCTCGTTACAGATCTACGTTGTCTTCAGAGTAAAAACTAACTACCTCCTGCCAGCCCCCTCCCCCAATTCATCCCGCCCTCAGGACGAGCCTTCTTAGCAAGGTAAATGGAGATGAGACAGGAGGGCACTGCTTTACGCTAAGAGCCGCTGATTGCTGAGCGGGTACAAGAGTGAATCATCTTGGGATCGCACAAAGCACTTCACAAGCGTGATCACCGCCTTCCGCTTTCACCTTCAAGTTATTGACGCTCGCAGGTATGAATGCTGTCTCGTTTTCGCTTATGTTCAGGCACGTCCTGTCGTCGCATTGCAGCGTTAAGCGTCCCCGCACACACGTTAATAGCAGCGGCTTCTTTGCGACCACCTTGAGCTTGCCACCGTCAAGCTTGAAAAGACGCAGCTCAAAACGCCTGTCCTTCACAAGTAGGAGTTCAGAGGCGCCGTTATGCTGTCTTAGCGTCTCCGGCGTCTTCTTCAAGCCACGCCCGAAACCCAAGTCGTCAAATCTCAGAACCTTGCTTGCGTGCTCCAAGTGAAGATCTCGTCCCCTGCCGTAGTCGTATATTCTGAAAGTTCGCTCTGAAGCGGTACTGATCTCATAAACCTTTGTGCCGCCGCCGAGGGCGTGAGCAACTCCTGCAGGTATGTGGAAGACGTCGCCGACGCCCGCTTTAAACTCGTTAAGAAAGGCAAGACTGAAGTTACGACTGCGTGCGGCGTCCCAGAACTTGCACGCCACAGCTTTCTCGTCACCGCCACCATGGCGCAAGCTCTCTGCGATACCGACGTAAATCTTTGCGCCCTCCGAAGCTTCGAGGACGTACCATGCCTCGTTTTTGCCGAACGCGTCTCCGAGCATTTTTGCGTACGCGTCGTCGGGATGCACCTGCACTGAGAGGTTTTCATCCGCTTTTATTATCTTCACAACCAGCGGAAATTCATAGCGTCGTACAACCGCCGCTTGAATTTCGGAAACGATGCAATTCTGCGCAACGTCGCCCAGAATCTCAGGAAAGAGCGTTGCAAGCTCCCAGAGCCGCAACTTCAACCCTGAAGGGAGCGTGACGAAGTTTCGGGGCGATGCGCACCAGAACTCATAGCCCCACGGCTTGTTCTCGATGAAAGGTTCAACCTTAAGCGGCTTCTTTACAGCGTCTTGCAAGCCGTCCTTTAATACGGTCATTGCCCTTTCTAAACACGCCTCTCCGAGCGTATCACCCCGCATCCCCATCCTGAAGAGTAGAAGACTCGTTCTCACGTCGCTGAGCGATTCTCGCAACGCTCCCTCGTCGCTCATAACGATAGCGGAGGCTACACTCTCTATTCTATGCCTCGTGTCCTCAAGCTCCCTCTGGCTGACGCCTTTCATCATCTCCGCAACTTCTTGCAACGAGAAACAATTTTCTGGGAGTCTTGACGACCACCATTTTTCTTTGCTGCTCTTTTCTTCACCAATCCTGATTTTTAACCGGATCCTACCTTCAACAGGATGAAAAACGTCGACTACGCATTTGCCCTCTTCGTCGATCTCTGCGTGGTCCACGACGTTGTAGAGGACGCAGCGTCTCGCCCGCACCTGGTTAAACTTAGAGTTTATCACACAAGATTCTTCTAGAATTACGTTTTTTGCAATGGAATCGAGAACGACACATCTCCTAACGCTGCCATCCGAGAAGCTAGATCTTTCAAAGACGGAGTCATAGACCTCGCAGCCAAGAAACGCCGTCTTCGGCACCACGCGCAGAAATTCCCTCAGCTTCAACCCCGCATCGGTTAGAATACTCATTAAACTCTTGTAATAGCTCTCATTCGTTCCAAAATCTACCCAAACCGTCCTTTTTCCCAACGGGAAGCTTTTTATTAAGGACAGATCTCCTAAACCCTCTAATGTCTCCTTTAACCGCTCCGCCCGCTCGTGTAACCAGTCTTCGGCGCTCACTTCCGAGGAGATCCAAAGCTGCCAAAGCTCGTCGGAGTTAAACTTTCCATGACGGGCGTCGAGCTGTGTTCTGAAAGCCTCAAGCATCTTCTCGGCGGCGTCACCGCTCATCAGAAACGTCCCCATGTTTATCATGACTCTAACGTCGCCCACCGCTCGCTGCAGACGCTCGAGCTTCGCCCGCACCGCCTCGTAATTCCGAGAGTCGTCAAACTCAAGAAGCTCGCAGCTTCTATCTTCTTCGCCACACCTGACTATCTGAACGCCGTAATTGCTCGCTATCTCCTCGGTAAGCTCGGGCACGCTCAGCCCGAACAGGAGGACGTGCGTGCTTTCCGCACAACGCCTTATTTCATCAGCGTTATCTTCAAATAATATGAGCTGGTCACCCCATGTCACTAAAATCCTTGAAGGTACGGATATTTCTTGAAATTGCTTTATTACAGCCTCAAGTAACATCATTCCTGGTAATTTTACAAAAGATTTGTTCGAACAGGTTCTTGTAAGCAGGTTTCTTGTACCTTCGCCTGCAGTGTGCACGATTAAGACGCTTTTACCGCGCTTAACTTCCGCCACGAGATTCTTACCGATCGCAGTGCTTGCATTTTCGATGGCAAAAAGCGTTCCGAGGCCGTTTCCGGCGGCGCCGTGCCATGCAGCCTCTGAAACCGGGATTAGCTTGGAATTAATGGCGTCGCTCGAAAGCGGCAGCCGCTTGAAATCTTCAACCTGCGTCTCGTCCGGGAGTACTACCACCACGTAGTCGAACATCTAATTCTTTGGGGCGCAGAAATTAGTAACCCTTACTTAGCTTTGGCGGCAATATGCAGCTCAACAAAACGTGAACCCTCAGCTTTAACCGCTCTTCTCTCAGCTCCCTCTTTCGACATCGGCGGCAACGAGCAAGACTGCACTTCATCACTTCGCTTGATCTATCCTGCTCGTTCTAATTTTTCCTTACACCACCATACGTAACGATAAGCAAATCTGCTGTGACGACGACGCATCGCAAACCAGAAATAACACGTCGCCTTCCTTTCTGAGATGTTGCCGAGAACCATTGAATGGGATGACGAAAGGAACGTCATAAAAATGGTAGATCAAACATTGCTACCAGCTCGCCTTGAAGTTCTGGAGTGCGGCGACGTTGATTCGCTAATAAAAGCGATAAAGGAGATGAAAATCAGAGGCGCCCCCGCCCTTGGCGTCGCTGGCGCCTTCGGCGTCGCACTTGCTACGTTCAATGCTAATAGCTTTGAGGATGTGGAGGAGGCGGCAAGAAAGCTCAGCACCGCAAGGCCCACCGCTGTTAATCTAAGTTACGGCGTTTCAAGAGCGATGCAGCGGGTTCGTGCGGCGAAAAGCCTCGAAGAGGCGAGGCGGGCGGCGCTCGAAGAGGCGAAAAAGATGGCAGAGGAGGACGTTGCGACGAATCGAAAGATAGGAGAATATGGGGCAAACCTCCTTGAGGACGACGATAACGTCCTGACAATCTGCAACGCTGGAAAGCTGGCATGCGTTGATTATGGGACGGCGTTAGGTGTCGTGAGGGCAGCAGTGGAAAAAGGCAAGCGCATAAGGGTGTTCGCTTGCGAGACGAGACCTCTGAACCAGGGCTCAAGGCTTACAGCTTTCGAGCTTCTCGAAGATGGAATCCCAGTCACGCTCATCACGGACAGCATGAGTGGCTTCGTTATGCAACGACGGCTCGTCTCTAAAGTCATCGTCGGCGCCGATCGCGTCGTAAGCGACGGCTTCTTCAACAAAATCGGCACGTATTCACTTGCGGTCCTCGCAAAGCACCACAATATCCCTTTCTACGTGGCAGCGCCGCTTTCAAGCTTTGACCTTGAAAAACGTTCAGGAGAAGTTGAAATAGAAATTCGCAGCGCAGACGAGCTGAAATTTTTCTGCGGCGTCCAGATAGCACCGCTTGACGTCGATGTTTACAACCCAGCGTTCGATTTCACCCCTCATGAGCTCGTCACGGCGTTCATCACCGAGAAGGGCATATTCACGCCAGAAGAGCTTCTGGAATTGAAACGGCGCTAGACTGCCATTTTGCTGAAA
>JAPHEE010000024.1:0-19807 GCA_029259545.1 Candidatus Alkanophaga volatiphilum | reverse complement strand
AGCCCCAGCCTCGCTCCAGTCAGGTTTTCAAAGTATAAAAACTTCCACCCACCTCCCCTACTTCATCTCCCCACCGGGGGGCTTCCGTAGCGACATTCTGTAATCCTATAGCAAACAAGACAGCACCCAAAGGTTTATAAATAACGATCCCAACCTAAAATTGGTGAGGGCAAGGAGTTGATAGATACAAGCGCGAAGTTTCTAGCCCTGATAATATTGCTCTTGCTCTCCGCATTTTTCTCAGCGTCAGAGACCGCTCTGGTGGCAATAAGCAAAATAAGAGTAAAGAAGCTCATCAATGAGGGTAAAGAAGGCGCTGAAGATATACACGAGCTTAAAAAAGACCCTGACGCTCTGCTCACGACCATCCTTATCGGGAACAACCTCGTGAACGTAGCGGCGTCGGCAATTGCTACGTCGCTCGCCATCGAGCGTTTTGGCAGCCTCGGCATAGGAATCGCAACCGGGGTCATGACGCTCGTCATCTTGACGTTCTGCGAAATTTTCCCGAAGACCCTTGCCGCCAGAAATCCTGAAACGATCTCGCTTATCGTCTCGAAGCCTATAAGGCTCCTAGTTTGGATTTTCCGCCCAGCGGTGAAAGTTTTCACGTTGATGACCGTCGCAGTTAGGAGGCTACTGGGGTGGACACCGTCGAGCGTTGCCGAGACGGTTACCGAGGAAGAAGTGAAGACACTACTTGATATCGGTGAGGAGGAGGGCGTCTTCGATGAGGACGAAAAGGAGATAATAGAGCGGGTCTTCGAGCTTGACGATATTACCGCCGCCGACATAATGACGCCTAAGGAGGACATGGTTTGCGTCCCTGCCGACTCCTCTCTGAGCGAGGCGATTGAGGTCATAAAGACGCATGGCTACTCACGCATCCCCGTTTATGAGGGCAGCTCGGACAACATCATCGGCATACTCTACGCCAAAGACCTGCTGACGCATGCCTGTGACAGCCGTAACAACAATTTGATTAGAGCTCTGTTGAAGCCGCCGTATTTCGTAGATTACAGAACGAAGGTGGATGCCCTTTTGCGAGAATTTCAAAGAGGGAAATTCCACATGGCAATCGTCGTCGACGAGACGGCACGTCCTGTGGGTTTGGTGACTCTTGAAGATGTCCTTGAAGAGCTGGTGGGTAACATCTTTGACGAATACGACGACAGCGCTAAACTCGTCAAAATGCTCGACGAAGGTACTTTGATCGTCGACTGCCGCATGCGGTTAAGAGATTTCCTGAAAATAACCGGTATTCGGGAGAGCAAATTGCTTGCCATCCTCACCGCCGGAGGCATCCCCGCTGCGAGCGCCGCCAGCCCCAGAAGCGCAGGTAAGAAAAACAAGCTTCTATCAGTTAAGACCGTCAGGGACCTCGTAACGCAGCTTTTTGGCAAGCATCCTGCTATTGGAGCGAAAGTCATCCTCAATGATCACGAGCTAATGGTTGAAGAAACGGACGAGCAGGGCGTGAACAAAATCCGAGTGCGAAAGCTTAATTAACCTACTTCTTGTGCCGCATCTTCTTCCGCCTCTTCTTCAACTTATGTTTTCGCATCTTCTGCCTCCAACGCTTCCTACCGCACGGTATTGGAACCACCCCCTAAGCCCTGACCTCAAAATTTTTCTCTCCACGCACTTTAAATACTTTGCCTCAGAAGCTGCGTTAATCCCCCAACCGCTCTTATACCGACTTGTTCCGCCTCACTAGAACAGCATGTAATTGACGCAAAGGAAAACCACATAGGTGGCTATGAGAACAATTCCCTCGAGCCTGCTTAATTCGTGTTTGGTTCTTATGAAGATCAGGAGCAGGGCGGCTGTGAAAAGCATCATAGGAATATTCCAGAAAAAAAGAGCATCATCTATGCCGAGCGGACGCACTAGGCTCGAAAGTCCCACTATCAGGGCGGCGTTAAAGATGTTACTGCCGAGGATGTTTCCTACGGAGATGCCGCCGTGCCTTTTCACTGCAGCATTTACAGAAACCGCAAGTTCCGGCGCTGACGTACCGAAAGCGATGAGCGTGCTCCCTATGACCGACTCAAGGATGTTAAAGAACGCAGCGATGCTCACGGCGGAGTCTACCATGAGTTTCGCCCCCAAAAAGATACCAAAGCCGCCCAGACAAAGCTTCAGAAACTCCAACACACCACTAAACCTTATTTCATCTTGCATCGTCACACCGCCCCGCATTCTGAGAGCTGCCATGTATGAAACGAACGCTACGATGAGGACGCACCCTTCCCATCTTGAAATACCTTGAAAAGCTAATACCGCGAGCAACAAAGATATACTGAGCACTACGAGCCCGTCCCTTACGACGTTTTCGTCCGTCGCGAGCGGTACTATGGCGGCGCAAATACCAAGAATGGCGACGTTCGTAATATTACTGCCGACGACCGTACCGACGGCAATCCCGCTGCTGCCGACCGCCGCCGCATAAAGCGATGTTGCGAGCTCCGGCGCCGACGTCCCGAAAGCGACGAGCGTCAGTCCGATAACCATCTCAGAAATGTTGAAACGCCTCGCAACCGCTGCAGAGGACTCAACGAAGACATCTGCCGCCACCACCAATGTGAAAAGCCCTGTAAAAAGCAAAACGAAAGACGTTACAATAAGCATTAAGCTGTTGTTATAACACTCGCCTGTTAAAAAGCGTTAGGGATCGCTCACCCTATTAGAGCACCTGTACACTCTTCACACTTCTCGCCTGCCGTAACTCTTCTATTAAGCGTCCTGGGACTTGGCCATCCACAATTATTGTAAGTTTTGGCTCCTCCACGAAATAGGGGTCGTCGCTCACTGCTTGCCGGATGCTGAGCCCGTGCTTTGCAATGACTGTGGCGACTTCACCAAGTATGCCTTTATCTCTTGCGTCCTCTGGGTGTATTATTATGACGCCGAGATTAAGCAAAGGCGCCACGTTAACCAGAAGCGGTATGGACCTCAAATTCTCAAATATTCTCCTCAAAGTATCATCTGCCATTATTGTCTTCACAGTCATATCAACAACCCTGCGGTCAACGCCCGCCTCCTTCGCAACCTGCGAGTGCGGTATCCTGATGTTCCCTGAGGAGATTCGCCCTCTAGCGTCGATGCGGAAGCCACGCTCTAGCAACAAGCGAACCACTTTCTTCTGCGATGGCGCTTTTTCAAACTTGCTCATTATCTCTTTCCACATACCTTTCTGTTTTGTCGCAAGAGTATTTCTTGTTAATTATGAGGCAAAAGTATGCTATGGTTCCTATCCTAAATGAAGACTTAAAGACCAGATGCAAAAAAGTTCTAAAAAGCACGGTACGTGTTTTGCGAGACTGCTCCGTCAAAAACGACGCAATAGTTGCAGCAAATACGGACATGGAATACTATCCCAAAGACGTATCGCCTTATAGGTTCGTCTGGATAAGAGACGCTGCTTACATCTGCGTTGCCGCTGATGTTCTTGAAGAGCGTGGCGTTGCAAGTTTGAAAATACAAAGAAAGTTTTTCAGATGGTGTATTGAGAGGCTGCAAGGTTTCTCAGAAGCTTCCGCAGAGAGCGGCGCTGTGTTTTACCAGAAATACCACACGAACGGCGTCAGGGACGGCTGGCAGCTGCAGCCCGACCAGACCGGTACGCTGCTCTGGGCG
Source organism: Candidatus Alkanophaga volatiphilum (assembly GCA_029259545.1). Taxonomy (GTDB): domain Archaea; phylum Halobacteriota; class Syntropharchaeia; order Alkanophagales; family B39-G2; genus Alkanophaga; species Alkanophaga volatiphilum. Next base: position 16,168 of record JAPHEE010000024.1, on the reverse strand, counting down.
CTCTGGCATCACTTCCGTAAGGATTTAACGCAGGCGCAAGAGTTTGAGACGCTCGTGAGACGAGCAGCGAACGGCATCTGCAAAGTCTGGAGCGGTGAACATTTTGCTACGAGCACCTTCGACCTTTGGGAGGAGCGTGCGACGTTTCCGGACATAAAAGACAACCATACGTACTCGCTGGCAGCATGCAGCAGAGGGCTAATGTGTGCAAGCGAGCTCGCGGGAAGCGGGGGCTATGCAAAAGCGGAGGAGGTGAAAAAATGGAGGAAATGCGCTTTAGAGATGAAGAGGGCGGCGTTAGCCTCTTATAAAGCTGATAAGGGATACTTCCTGAGGACCTCAGGCTTGCTCGATGACGACACTGTAGATGCGTCGCTGCTCGGCTTAGTTTATCCGTTTGAATTGCTCTCAGCTGGGGATGAAAGGATTATCGGCACCGTCAGGAGGATGGAGGAGAAAATAGTACGAGACGGTGGCGTTTGCAGATATGAGAGGGATTTTTATGACGGCTGGGTACGAGATGGCAGCCTTAGGTCCAAGGGGGCGGGAGCGTGCCCCTCTTAAACTTCTGGATGAGCATCTACTATTCGTTAAAAAGGGATGCTGCGAGCGCAGAGAAATACTATACGTGGGTTCTAAGGCGTGTCGACAAATACATACCTGAGCAGGTATTCGAGAATAGACTGCAAAAGTCGGTATGCCCGTTAGCATGGGCGCATGCGATGTTTGTGCTCGCCTCTCACTTCCTGACGCTGCTGTAACTTCCCCTTTTCTTTTCCTCTTCCTCGATCCTCGCTCGAAGCACATCTCCGTAAAGGATGTCGTCCGATCGCAGCACGATGAGCGCCGCCTCGTAAGCGCCCTTTATCACCATTTCTTTCAGCCTTAGCGATTCCAAGATGCCAGCTTCCACGACATCTCGGATTTCTCTTGCTCTCGCATCGTAACCATAGTTCAAATTACCGTTCGCATGCTCCTTTCTCAGCTCAAGCAGGATGGATAGCGGATCCCTGCCGCTGTTCCTCGCAAGCGTCTTCGGTATTGCTTCAAGAGCGTCGGCAAATGCCGAGATGGCGAGCTGTCGCTTCGTGGCGTCGGACATCGCAAACTTCCGAAGACGTAACGCAAGCTCGACCTCGACGGCTCCGCCACCGGGCAAAACCTTCTTGTTCAACGCTTTCGCCACTGCGTGCAATCCATCGTTCACCGCCCTCGCAAAGTCGGAGAGCGTGTGCTGCGCGCCGCCCCGCAGAAAGATCGTGACGCTCTTCGGATTCGTGCCTTTTATGAAGACGAAGGTGGATTTGTCTGGAAATTTGACCTCCTCGATATACTCCGCATACCCGAGATCGTCCTCGCTTATCTCGCTTATGTTCGTCACAATTCTCGCATTCACGGCTTTCGCTATTCTCTCTAGGATCTGACCCGTCGGAACGGCTTGGATCGCAACCATGTTCAGCCCTAACAGGGTTTTGACAAGTCGCTTGTCTATGAGGCGTCTTGAGATTATCACGTCTGCGCCCGCATCCTTTATCCGCTTAACCTTCTCCCTGAGGATTTCACGCTCGTATTCCGCTTGCAAAAGCACGTCTTCAAGGCTCTTCGCCCTCGTGGAATAGAGATAATGAGAAGCAAACATACCCTCTTCGGGTTTGACCGTAAGCGGAGCGTCAATGACCGCCACCCGCACGTTTTCCACCCTTTTCGGCATGTCTTCGTGCAGGAAGCTTTTCTCAAGTATTATGCCTCTGAAAAGTGTGGTGGATGCCGCTTCCTTACCACCTTTCCTCGCAACGTGCACGTCTTCGGGGTTTGCCTCTTTTTTACCACCGTCACTTACGATTTTCACGGCTTCCACAACGATTTTAGAAAGCTCCTCTGCCACTTCTAAGTACTTTGTGTCGATAGCCGTTCTCGCAACCTTATAAAGAATATCATCGGTCGCTTCGAACGCTAACTCTTCCAAGATCTCCAGAGCTTTGTCCACAGCCATTTTGTAGCCGTCGGCTATGATGCTCGGATGCAGTCCCATGCCGACGAGCTTTCTTGCCTCGTCGAGGAGTTCTCCAGCGAGGACGACCGTTGTCGTCGTCCCGTCGCCGACGTCGTAGTCTTGCGTCTTTGAAAGCTCTCGGAAGAGAACGGCGACGGGGTGCTTCGCTTTTAACTGCATGAGGTCGAAGCGTTGCATTATAGTTTTCCCGTCGCTACTTATTATGAAATTACGACCCTCGTCCTCTACGATCATCTTTTGCAGGCTCTGAGGTCCGAGCGTCGAGGCTAAGAAGTCGGAAAGCTCCTTCGCAACGGCAAAAGAACTTTCACGCAACTCCTCATCATGAAGCCTCTCCGGCTTGCCCTGTAGGACTTTTAACGGCAACTTAACAGGCTCCATCCGTCTTAATTTTCGATACGCAACTTATATGCGTTGCGGTCGGGTGCGAGATGCTTAATCCTGCTAAGTGGGCAAAAAATAAGACTCAAAGACCAGAACGCCTACGCTCCCATGATCTGGGACTCGCCGCCGGTAGCGATGCCGAGAGCCTCTCTTATCTGCTGTTGAAGCTGCTGGAAGCGTTTTTGCATTCGCTCTTCCTGCCGCTCAAGCGTCTTAAGCCTGAGGTCGTACGTTTCTTTCTTGTCGGTCAGATCCTCTTTCACCTCAGCCTTGCTTGCCTTTATCATGAGTTCACCGACGTTCCGATAGATAACTGCGTCGTCGCTGAGCTTTTCCAGCTCTTCCAGCGCAAGCTCCACATCCTTAAGCATCGCCTCTACTTGCATTTTCTGCCTTGCTATGGCTTGTAACTGCATCTGAAGCTGCTGGAGCTGCATTAATTGATTCTGCACCTGTGGGGGTAATTCCGCACTCATAACAATCTCCTGCACAGCTAAAGCTCCTTGCTCCCTACAAGGAGCCCTGACAAAAGAGACACTTCCGTGATATATAAGGTTTGCGAGGAGGCGTCCGACTACTTTGCATGCTGGCGCGCGCCGCGTGTTGGTGCGTCGCTACGAGTCGCTCGCCTCCGAACCAAAATGCCCTTCTAATAGGACTACCTACTACTCTCGAATGCGGCTAGGGGCGTTGTTCAGTTCAGGGAAGGATAGCACGCTCGCGTTATATGAGGCAATGCAACGTGGCTACGAGGTGGAATGCCTCATCACCGTGGAGAGCGAGAATCCTTATTCTTTCATGTTTCACACGCCGAACGTGCATCTTGCGAGGTTACAAGCGGAGGCGATGCAGTTGCCTCTCGTCGTAAGAGGGACTGCCGGTAGAGAAGAGGAGGAGCTTGCCGATCTAAAGGCGGCGGTGGGAGCAGCCGTCGAGAACTTTGGGATCGAAGGCGTGGTTGCGGGCGCCGTCCTTTCGAATTACCAGAGGAGGCGAATCGAAAAAGTGTGCAGAGAACTCTCTCTTGATGTCGTCCTCCCGCTGTGGGGGAGAGACCAAAAAGAGCTGCTTACGAAACTACTCGAAGAGGGTTTTGAGGTGATATTCACGGCGGTTGCTGCGTACGGCTTCGACAAGAGCTGGCTCGGTGCGAGGCTCGACGAGGAGAGGGTAAAGCAGCTTACTACCCTCCATGCAAAGTATGGAGTGAGCATAGTGGGGGAAGGAGGGGAGTTCGAGACCCTCGTCCTCGATGCTCCACCGTTCAAAAAGCGTCTTGAGATACTTGAATGTTACGTCCTCGAGGAGGACGCGCACACCGCAAGACTCATCATTAAGAAAGCCACCCTGGTGGACAAACTGGACTCCCTGTGAAAAGAGGCCTTTTGCCCTTTATTTAAATTCGCAAACATCTTGATCAGGACGGTTACAAAAATCTAGAAATTATAAAGCGGAGTCGCTGGGATTTGAACCCAGGTCAGCGGGTCCGAAGCCCGCTAGGATAGTCCGCTACCCCACGACCCCCTTATGAATGTAAGCTGTAAGTCTATAAGAACGTGACGCCGAAAGGAGGCCTTCCGGTAAGGTTTTGATCGCCATCACATGAGTCTTGTTCATGGACCTCCGTTAAGGTACGGAGCAGAATGACTCTCCACGCGCAGCTATGGGGCTCGCCCCCGTTTTTCTTGGATATTTAATCGGAATTGCTCGTCTGATTACCATATGCGGTACTCCTGAATTAGGTTCCCGCCCCCCTCTCGAACCCATTCTTACGTTATTCAGCCCTGCAAGCAGGCAGTCGACTTCTCTAAAATTCCTCTCCGCCCATCTGTCGATAGCCAAGTCGTTCGGTTTCTACCCGTCGAAGGTCTTGTTTATGATCATCGTAATTTGGAGCTTTACTGATGAGTGATCCCAGACCCTAAGACGTGGCTGGCGGCGTCAAATCGCGCGTATGAGTACGCGCGCTCCATTGAAATCAGCATGAAACGAGAGTTGTGGTCGGCAGTGATTTCTTTACCTCAAGTTAAGAAGGTTCCGTCCGACAGGGCGGGGATGAATTGGGGGGAGGGGGCTGGCAGGAGGTAGTTACTTTTTTATACTCTGAAGACGGTATAGATTTGCAACGAGGCCGTGGGTATATCCTGCGGTCAGGGGCTGCGTGCTCAGCCCGAAGGGGAGCGTAGCTTCGTGCTACACACTCCCCAACCTCCCATGCTTCCGGTGGAAGCCTCTTGCGATAGCGAGGGGAGGATGTCACACAACGTCGCTAAGAAAGCCTCGCTCTCAGAGCGGGGATGAGGGGAGGTGGGAAAGTTTTTATACTTTGAAGTCAATTCTATCGAGACGAGGCTGGGGCTATAGGCTCCGGTCAGGGGCTGCGTGAGCCGCCCTGAACGCGTCGTGAAGCTCCGACTCCGGAGCGGTGCTCCTCAAGGAGGCGGAGTGGAGAGGCTTAAAGTGAAGCTCCGCACTTCAGTGCGGAGTAGCTCACATCCAAGCGACATGTATGATGAATGCGATTCGTGAAACACCCTTTAGTGAGGGAGGGAAGCATAGAAGAAAGGACATATCAAATGACAATCGCTGAAAAAGCTAAGAAAGACTCTTTGATGGTAGTCTTGCCGACGGGTTTAGGAAAGACTGTTATTGCTGCTTTAGTAATTGCAGACAAGCTGAAAGAAGGTAAGATATTATTCCTCGCGCCGACACGCCCGCTTGTGGAGCAGCACGCCTCCTTTTTAAAAGAAGTACTGGACATCGAGCCGTCGCTCATAAAGACACTCACCGGTAGCGTACCCCCTGATAAGAGGAAGCTTTTATGGGAAGAGGCAAAGGTAATCGTTGCCACACCCCAAGTCGTCGAAAACGATCTGCTTTCGGGCAGGATAGAATTAAGCGAGGTTGCGCTCGTGGTTTTCGACGAGTGTCACCGGGCGGTTGGTAACTACGCCTACGTTTACATATCAGAAAAATACCACGAGCAGCGGGCGGCGGCGGGCAAGCGTCCTTTGGTTTTGGGGATGACGGCGTCGCCGGGCAGTGACGAGGCTCGAATTCTGGAGATATGTAAGAACCTCAGGATAAAATCCTTGGAGGTCAGAACCGAACATGATCCGGACGTTGCGCCTTACGTCTTCAGGAAGAACTTCGAATGGGTGCGTGTGGACGTTCCCAAGGAGATGAAAGAGATAAGAGCCCTGCTGCTGCAGGTTCTTGAGGACAAGCTCGGCGAGCTTTACGACTTGGGGATATTAAAGCATAAGAGGAAAGATATAACGAAGACCGAGCTTTTAGAGTTGCAAAGTGCGTTGCGGGAGAGGGTGACGCTTCACCCGGACGCGGACTTGTATAAGGCATTGTCGTTACAAGCCGAGATTCTGAAATTAAAGCATGCGGTAGAGCTTGTGGAGACGCAGGGGCTCGCTGCGCTCCGTCGTTACTTCGAGCGTCTGCGGAACGAAGCCGAGTCTCGCGGTGGGAGTCAGGCTGCAAAAAGGCTCGCTGAGGACGAGCGTGTGAGAAAAGCCATGTTTCTGGCGAATGTGACCGACGAAGAACACCCGAAGCTGGAAGTGCTAAAGAAGATTCTGAGGCGGCAACTGATGATAAACAAAGCTTCAAGGATCATAGTGTTTACGAACTTCAGGGACACCGCCGAGATGATAACGGCGGCGCTTCAGGACTTATATCCCCAAGTGCGGGCGGTGCGTTTCGTCGGACAATCGTCAAAAGCCGACGATAAGGGCTTAAAGCAGAAGGAGCAGGTTGAGATCATAAAGAAGTTCAGAGAGGGTGAATACAACGTCCTCGTGGCGACATCCGTCGCTGAAGAGGGGCTAGATGTGCCGTCCACAGACCTTGTTGTCTTCTACGAACCAATACCCTCGGAGATACGGAGCATACAGAGAAAGGGCAGAGCTGGCAGGAGAAGGATAGGGAAAGTGGTCATTCTGATAGCCAAAGGCACGAAAGACGAAGCTTACTACTGGCTTAGCAGGAGAAAAGAGTTGAAGATGTTGCGTAAGATAAGCGAGCTTAGCTTGGAGCATGGTGTGCTTGAAGCTCCTGCAGATGCGAGGCTGTTAGAAACGCAAGAGGCGGTCGCCGAGGTAAGGAGCTCAGCTGACGGGAAAAGGGTGATGCAGAAAAGCCTCCAAGACTTTTTTGCCGAGCGAGCGCCCGTGCGGAGAGAGATGAATGAGGAGCCGTCTGCTGACCTGCCTCCCCGCCCTGAGGGCGAGGGTTCCCGACACGGGAACGCCCGAACGGGCGGGCTTGCGGCAGACCGCATGCGGGTCGGTCAGGGAGCCATCCGCCCTGAGGGCGTGCCTCAGGGCATCATCGATAGAAAATTAGAAGGAAATAAAAATGTTTCGGGGGGCTTTCCTCCCAGAGGCTTCCAGCCCGCAAGGAGGGTGAAAATAAGGATATTTGTAGATCAGAGGGAATTGAGATCGCAGGTCGTCAAGCATCTCATGAATTTGGACGTAGAGCTGGAATTTAAAAACTTGGAGGTCGGCGATTACGTACTCAGCGAGCGGGTCGGCGTGGAGCGGAAGACCGTTGCGGACTTCCTTAGCTCCCTCACATCCGCGGAGAGAAGCTTGCTAAGGCAGGTAAAGGAGTTAAGCGAGGCTTACGAACGCCCCCTGCTCATCATCGAGGGTGACTTGAAAGCCAGCAAGACGCAAATACACCCGAACGCCCTGCGGGGCGCACTTGCCGCCATACTTACGGACTTCGGCGTGCCCGTCGTTCGGGTTGAGGACGAAAGGGAAACCGCCGCCCTCCTGTATGCGATTGCAAGACGGGAACAGCTGGAGCTCAGGCGAGCTGTGAGCCCGCACGGCAGGAAAACGGCGAAAACTCTCAAGGAGCAGCAGGAGTATATCGTGTCCTCAATCCCCGGCGTCGGCATCACGGTCGCGAGAAACTTGCTACGCCACTTCAAAACCGTAGAACGCGTGATGACGGCAGCTGAGGAGGAGCTAAAGGCTGTGGAGCGGGTCGGGGCGGCGACGGCTAGGCGGATACGAGAAGTGCTGACGGCAAAGTACGAGGACTAGCCGCTCCGTTTTGAGGTGGAATTTCGCTCCCAAGCCCGGAGATGCAGAGGCAGCTTGCAAGCCGAAACGCACACCACATCGCCACTGCGGAAAGATCGCCTTCGAGCAGCGCTCTCAGGTAGCGTTCCAAGTGTTGCAGCCGGATGCGAGCGGATCAGCAGTCCAGTATAGAATCCAATTGAGCTTTGTCCAATTAAGCTTTAAGCAATCCCACGAGTTCTATATGCATTCTCAAATAGTTTTTTAAGGCTTTGGTTATCAAGAAATTGTTTTTGACGTGCTCATAGCCGTTTCTTCCGAATTGTCTCGCCAGCCACGGTCTCCTGATCAGAATTTCGGTCTTCTCAGCCGCATTTTTCAAGTCGTCCACTAAGAAGCCCGTGACGTGATCGATGACCTGAAGGGGGATCCCTCCGGCTTTCGTGGCGACGACCGGCACGCCCTTCCACAGGGCTTCGGTCACGGTCAAGCCGAATCCCTCCCTGATCGACAACTGCAGGGCGACCGTGAGCGATCTCTGAAGTGCGTTGACTTCAAGGTCTCCTACACCGTCGTTGTCGGTTAAAACGTGAATGTTCCTGTCAGCATTGGCATGGTCCAGCGTCCTCCTGTACCATTCTTCCCCCTCAGGGTCGTCGTGGGCGAAGACGCCGATCAGCAAAAGCTGAACGCCCTCAACTTTTTTCTTCACCGACCTGTAAACCTTAATTGCCCCCAGCGGGTTCTTCCACCCGTCAAATCTGGCGACCTGACCTATGATCGGTCTGTCTGGATCGACGTCGTATCTTTCGAGGACATCAAGTATTTTCGTATGACTTAACGGTTTATTCTTGTCTGAGAGCGGGTCTATGCAGGGGTACTCAATAAGAAATCTCCCCCTGAAATCCTTTGGGATATACCTTTCCATCGTGAAAACCGCTAGGTCGTACTTCTCTACAAACCCCCTGAGGAGCTTCCAGACGCCGACGTTCGGCTCGGACATGTCGATGTGGCACCGCCAAACCCACTTACCGTTACGTTTATGCTCCACAAGAGGCAAAGGCTGGGGGTCGTGGATGACGACGACATCGCCTTCCAAGTCTAACTTTTCGGCGTTGATCCCGTTGACCTCCAAGTAGTGCCGATACATTTCCGGGGTCAGCTCCACCGACGATTCGCCCTGCAGTGCGTTGTGAATTGCTTTTGTTATTTGAAAGAAGTAACTGTCTCCTTCTATAACCTCCCATGCCGCTCTAAGCCCAATTGAATTTGCGAGGGGAATCAGGCTCTTCAAAATCTCAGCCACCCCGCCACCGAACTTGGTGGAGTTTACGTGAATGACTTTAGCACCCTCAACGTATTCTGCAAGGTACATGATTTCTTCAATCTCGTCGCGACCGACTATCGGAACGTAATCCTCAATCCCCCTCATCGTTTCACTAGCTCCGTCAGTGCATCAATTCCAGAGATTCGCGCTAATCCAGAAATTAGATCTATTCGGGAGATTATACCTTCGAGCTTCTCATCCTTCACAACGACTAAGGAGCTGACGTCTTCTTCCAGCATTTGGTTTGCGGCGGCGCCGATGTCGGTTTCAGACCCAACTTTGGCGACATCCCGAATCATGATCTCTTCAACGCTCTCGTCGAGTGCGAGTTCGGAGTCCTCCAGCACGGCTGGAATGTGCTTTTCTTCGGTCAGAATGTGCTTCAGTATGTCCGTGATCGTCAGGATCCCCACAACTTCATCGTCTATAACCACGGGAAGCCTCCTAACCCTGTTATCGAGCATCGCCTGCGCAGCACTGAATATATCGACCTGTGGCGACACCGTGTAAACGTCCGTCCGCATGATGTCACGAACTCCGATGTCGTACTTCCTCTTCTTCATCTTGGTCAGAAACGCCGTCTCGTCAATTACACCCTTGAAGGTAAGAGTTTCGTCAACGACGAAAACACTTCCAATATTATTCTCGACCATGAACTGGGCTACGGCTCGGATCGGAGTTTTCTCGCTGAAAACGTTGTGGGCTTCATCGCAGAAAAGTCCAACGCTTTTTCTTAACACGCCCCTCATTCCCAATTTTTCTCTCAGCGCAGTACCCCTCCAACCTAACAGAACTTCGAGCAGCCTACGACCAGTTATAACGCCTCTCACCTTCAATCCGCTGCCGACAACCGGTAGCCTGTACGGGCTGCATTTACCGGTACCGGCGATCACATTCAAAACGAGAAGCACGGGATCGTCCCAATACACGTGGAGCTTGCTGGATATGAGACTGGATGCCAGCAGCATACTAATAGTCTGTAAGGCAAACTTATAACCTTTGCAGCTTTTTAAGTACGCTTCTCAGCTCGTGTACAGACCTCAGATAATACTTAGCTCTCGACGGGCCGAAACCGATTTTAATCGAGTAAGAATTTTCGGGTAAGACTGAAAAGAGGTCTTCGTCGGTCACATCGTTACCAGCAGCGAGTACGAATTCCCAATCATCTGAAAGCCATTCCAGAGCGGCTCTCCCCTTGTCCACCCCCGCCTTCCTAACCTCGATGACCTTGTCGCCCTTCAGAATGTTGAGGTCGGTGCCGGCGATCAGGCTCATCAGAACGCTTTCCAGCTCTGCAGCCCTGCGCCGCCCGAGTTCCGGGTTGGCTTTGCGATAATGCCAGACGATCGAAAACTCCTTTTCTTCAATGAAGGACCCCGGAGTCCTGTCCACGTACAGTTCGAGAACCTGGCGGATGCTCTCCTTCCAGTCGTCAACGCCCTCCACCAACCTCCACTCCCCGCCTCTCCTCACGGCTGCACCGTGCTCAGCCACCAGATCAACGTTCAAATTTTTAAACCACCCCTCAAGGGTTTTCCTGTCCCTCCCGCTTACGATCACCACCGTGTTTCTTCGATCGCTGCTGAGCTCGGTCAGAATGCCGACAAGCTCCTCATCGGGCTCAGCCTTCCTCGGATCGTCTGCGTGCGGCACGAGCGTCCCGTCGTAGTCGAGCAACAACAACCTCTTGGAGGAATCCCGATAGTCTTTCAGAAGGTTGTTGGCATCTCTCATAAGGTACTTCGTGCTGAATTCGTGCTGAACTTCCTTTATTTTGTCAAGTTCTTGAATGAAGTCTTCAACCCACTTTTCAACGTTATAACGCTTCAGCCTCTCTTGCATGGTCCTGTTCCGGTTTATTTGCTCATCTTCAGGCATTTCCAGAGCTATCTTCAGAGCTTCAGCGACCCTTTCCTTGTCATTCGGATTCACGATTATAGCCTCCACGAGCTCAAATGCGGCTCCGGTGGTTTCGCTTAGAATCAAAGCACCTTTGCCGTCGATCTTAGATGCAATGAATTCCTTGGCGACGAGGTTCATTCCGTCCCTCAGGGGTGTGATGAGGGCAATATCAGCGGCTCTGTAAAGAGCTATGAGTTTCTCGAGCGGGAGGAAGCGGTAAATATATTGCACCGGCACCCACTCGATGTCACCGTATTTCCCGTTGATCTTCCCAACGAGTTCATCAACATACTTCTTCAGCTGAACGTAATGTTCAACTCTCGTTCGGGACGGGACGAGTTTTAGAACGAATGTGACCTTACCAACGTATTCGGGGTATTTATCGAGGAAGAGATCGAAAGCCTCAAGCCTTAGAGGAATTCCTTTTGTGTAGTCCAATCTGTCCACGGATAAAATTATTCTTCGACCTCCCAGTCTCTTACGAATCCTCTTCACTTCCTCTTCTACTTCTGGAGAGCTAGTAATACTTTCGAACTTATCGTAATCTATACCCATTGGGAATGCGTCGACCTTTACAATTCTATCTTCCACAATCAACCTACCCAGTTCATGCTCGTACCCTAGCAGGCGGTGAATGCACTGGAGAAAGTTCTGGACGTAATCGTATATATGAAAACCGATGAGATCCGCACCAAGGAGACCTTCAAGCAGATCCCTGCGCCAAGGCAACAGTCTGAACATTTCGAAAGGTGGGAAGGGTATGTGGAGGAAGAACCCTATCTTCGCCTCCGACACTTCCTCCCTCAAAAGATTTGGAAGTAGCATGAGGTGGTAGTCGTGAATCCAGATTATATCATCAGATTCCGCCATCTCAGTTACAACGGCTTGGAACTTTTCATTCACTTTTTTGTAAGCGTCCCACCATTTTTCATTGTAGATCGCATATTGCGGAAAGTTATGAAAAAGGGGCCAGATAGTTTTGTTGCAGAAGCCGTGGTAGTATCCGTTAACCTCACTTTTCGACAAATTTACAGGATACATGCCTTCAGACCTCATCCTTGCTTCCAGAATTTTTTCTTCCGAGTTCATCTCTATACCCGACCATCCGACCCATAACGTGCTGTACCTCTTTGAAACCGATGCGAGTCCGGTAGCCAATCCACCGACGCTTGGTTGAAAATTTGACTTGCCTTTCTTCCTCACAACCGTGACCGGCAACCTGTTAGAAACTATCAGCAACCTGCCCATCGACAAATTTTGCCCTCAATCGTTAAGAAGGTTCCGTCCGACAGGGCGGAGATGAATTAGGGGAGATGGGTGGAAAAAGCTTTTTAAAGATAACGTAAGTTCGGAACGAGCCGTGGGTATATCCTGCGGGCAGGGCTGCGGTGAGCCGCCGGAGGGGAGCGCCACCAGCACACTCCCCACCTCCCGCCGGTGGACGCCCCTCAGGAGGAGGTCACTCTCCAGCCCTTTAAATCTTTCCCGAAAATTTAGATTTTCGGTCCGATGTCCGGATATGGCTTCAGCGATCATTCTCCAGAGTTCTTTGATGCTGGATAGCGTTAAACTGCCCTTTTATAATTCAGCCGTAATGGGGTTAGATAGCACCCGACGGGGAGCCCACATCTTCTTCCCGCACACCCTCAACCTTTAAGCTTCCAGCGAAGCCCGACTTCGGGAGAGAGGTCTCCTCCTGCTCCTACTTTAACTGGGTTGAATTCCTAAACACGCCCGCCGCAGGTTCATGAGAAGAATTAAAAGGGCATCAGAGGAGGTGAGAGAATTGTCCAGCTTGTCCCAATTGTTGGTTAAGAACTCCCACCTCAAGTGATACTGATTAAACGGTTAGTGAGCTAGCCGATTGCATGCTTAATTATACCTCTGCAAAGACGACGCCACGCCGCCCGTTCGGGTGGACACTGATAATGCTAAGCCCCGGGGGGGATTTGAACCCCCGACCTGCTGATTACAAGTCAGCCGCTCTGCCGGGCTAAGCTACCGGGGCTCACGTCTTCATTGTTAAATATGCTCAGTTCCATTTATACCTGATGCGGGTTTCGAGGAGGTTTAGCGGGATAGCGGAGTCAGCGACGCTTAAGATGGGGCGGCTGGCGAAGGAATTGAAGGCGCAAGGGAAGCCGGTTGTGGACTTCACGCTCGGCGAGCCGGACTTCGACACACCTCAACACATAAAAGAGGCGGCGAGGCGTGCATTAGACGAGGGGCACACGCACTACACGCAGGCTGCTGGCATTCCGGAGCTGAGGGAGGAAATAGCTTCTCGGCTCAATGAAGATTACGGGCTTGACGTGCGTGCCGACGACGTCCTCGTAACGCCTGGTGCAAAACACGCGATTTATGAGGCGTTCATGGCGATTCTTGATGCCGGCGACGCAGCCATTTTGATAGAGCCGGCGTGGGTGAGCTACGCCGCCGGCGTGAGGCTCGTGGGCGGCGAAGTCGTCTGGACGAAGCGGTTTGCGGATAGAAGGGAAGAAGTAACATATGAGCGTCTTGAAAAAGTCTTCACGCCGAAGGCGAAAATCTTGGTTATAAACAGCCCGAACAACCCTGTTGGGTACGTTCTCAGCAAGAAGGAACTTGAAGAAATTGCAGAGTTCGCAAAGGATAAGAACCTGCTCGTCCTCTCGGATGAAATATACAGTAAAATAATCTACGAGCGTGAACACATCTGCTTTGCGACGCTCGACGGCATGACGGAGCGCACGATCCTCGTCGACGGCTTCTCGAAGACGTATGCGATGACGGGCTGGCGAGTCGGCTATGCGGTGGCGCCGCCCGAAATTCTGAATGCAATGCTTAAGGTTCAGCAGCATTCCGTGACGTGCGCAACGTCGTTCGCGCAGTTCGGGGCGCTAGCAGCCCTCAGGGACGAACGGTCAAAAGAGAGCCTGAAGGAGATGGTTGCAGAATTCAAACGGCGGCGAGACCTAATAGTCGAGGGGCTACAAAAGCTCGGTCTGCGTTGCGAGCGCCCCGACGGCGCGTTCTACGTCTTCGTAAACGTCGAGACGGCGGGCATGGACGGGGAAACGTTTGCAGAGAAAGCACTACGGGAGTTCTACGTGGCGACGACGCCCGGCTCCGCCTTCGGACCCTCGTGCGGCGGCTACGTCCGCTTCTCCTACGCCACGTCCACAGAAAGCATTAGAGAGGGGCTGCAAAGGCTTGGAAGGATGCTAGAAGGTAACGCTTGACGGCATTACTCTTCCCCCTCCGCCTCCTCTCCCTTTTCCTCCTTCCCCCGCATTCTGAGCCTCGGCACGTTTTCGGGCGTGACGCCGAAGAGCTCCTCGAAGTTCCGCAGGAGCGTCGTATCCAGCGACTCGACGTCGGTCTTCTTCTGCTCCGCAATCTTCTCGTAGACCACACGCACGTTCTGCGGGACGTTCCGCTCCTCGCCCTCGAACGGCGACAGGTAGGGCGCGTCGGTCTCCGCAAGCAGGAGCGCCGAAGGTGCGACCTTCGCCACCTTCTTCATCGTCTTGCTCCGCACGATGGATGTCGGCAGTGAAATATAATAGCCCTCATCCCATATTTCGGAGGCGAGCTGCGGCTTCCCAGTGTAGCAGTGGAACACCGCCTTACGAATATCCTCGTCCACGACGAGCTTGAAGCCCTCCTCGACAGCGTTCCGCAAGTGCAGCACGACCGGCAGGTCCAACTCTTTAGCAAGCCGCAAGAACTCCAAAAAGACCTCCTTCGTCCTCCTTATCTTTAAAGGCTCCTTAATCCAATGATAATCAAGCCCGATCTCGCCGATGCCTATGATCCGCCTCTTGTTTTCGGCGATGAACTCCTGATACCTCTCGATGTCCTTGTCGCTCAGCTCCTCGACGTGTATCGGGTGCAGCCCCGCGGTCACGAAGATGAAGCCCTCGTGCTCGGCGGCGAGCCTCAAAGCCTTCTCTGAGTCCTCAGGCTCCGTCCCGCTGACGACCACCGCATGCAGCACCTTCTTCGCATCCTCGATAACTTTCTCACGGTCTTCATCGTATTGCTTGAACGTGAGGTGGCAATGGACGTCTATAATTTCAATCACCTCCTAGCTTCCCTCTTTCTTCAAGCCGGCTTTTCTCCCTCAAATAAACAACAGTAACGCCCTCCTTTAACAATTTCCGTCTCAGCTTCGAGTCGTTCGTGAGCACCGCCGCCCCCCGCCGTTTCGCAAGCCGTATTAGCGCCTCATCGACGCTCGCCGCCGAGGCGGCGTCCTCGGGGCTGCACTCCTCCACTTCGACGACCAGCAGGCGTCCTTCGGCATTGTACTTCCGCAGCAGCTCCAGCGCCAGCTCCGCCGCCACCTTGTGGCGACCCCTAAGCTTCTTCCTTACACGCTCAAGCTCGCACATCACTTCTCTCGGCACTAAAGCCTTCGTGTAGCCGAGGCGCTCAAGCTCGCTGAAGATGTCAACGTGGAACTGTGCGGGTATGAAAAGGGCATTCGTGTCTATTATGACCTCCCTACCGCCCATTTTCGAAAATCGCATCCAGATCGAGCTCGAAGCCGACGACCGGGTGTACGAGCTCGAAGTTTTCCAAGACTTCGGGGTGGAGCTCGCCGAAAACGCCGACCTTCACGCCGCCCACCATTATATTGCCCCTGCGCCCCTCCAAGAAAGCTCTGTCCTCCGAAGGCACGAACCTCACGGACGCCGCATCCACCGGAAGTTCCCTGAGCACGGCGTCCACCAGCGCCCGTATTTCTGCGAAGTCGGCGTCTGCGTGCATCGAAACCGCCGCAAGGCTCTGCCGCTCCTCGAACGACGGCGGCGGGAAGACGGCTCCGACCTCGAAAATGCGTTGCGGCAGCTCGTAGTGCCTGTTCATCGAGAGCACCTCAAGCAGGCTCGGCAGCAGCGAAACCCGCAGCATCGTGTGCTCCGTCGTTATCGGTGACGCAACCCTGAGCAGCGACGGCGGCTGCGGACGCCGCATTTTCGTGAATTGTCGATCTTCGCTGGTCAGCGTGAACGTCATCACCTCTAAATACCCCAAGCCGGTCATCACGTCACGGGCGAGCGCCTTCCGCTCCTCCGTCGGGTGGATCTCACCGACGGTCACCGTACTCGGGAGCTCGCCGCCGATGTTCTCGTAGCCGTAGCCGATAGCGATGTCCTCGATGATGTCCCAAGGGTGCATGATGTCCGTCCTGTATGCGGGGATGCTCACCTCGAGCTCGTCGTCGCCCAAGATCTCGGCGCCGAGCCGCAGACGCTCGCAGCACTCCTTTGCGGTCTCGGCGGTCAGCTGAACGCCTATAAGCCTCGCCGCCTCGCTCACCCGCACCCGCATCTTCCTCGCCTCAAGGTTCGGCGTGATTTTCGTCGTCACGTCGTGCACGGCGACGCTGTGAATCTCGCCGCCACGCTCCGCCAACGCACACACGATGATGTTCAACGCAAGCGAAATTCCCGCCTCGTCAGTGCCTGTCACCTCGATGAAAACGTCTCTCGTCTCCTCCGTGAC
>JAPHEE010000023.1 GCA_029259545.1 Candidatus Alkanophaga volatiphilum | reverse complement strand
TGATCGATTGCGAAGCGGGGCTTGAACACCTCAGCCGCAGGACGACCCGCGACGTGGACATCATGCTCGTCATCACAGATGCGACCGTCAAAGGAATCTTAACGGCGCTCCGCATCCGAAAACTAACCGAAGAAATAGATATAGACGTCAAAAAGATAATAAACGTGGCGAACAGAATCCCCGAAGGCCTTGAAGATAAGGTGCGGGGAGAGGCGAAGAAGTACGGCATCGAAATCCATGAGATCATACCCTACGACCCGAAGGTCGCAGAGTTCGATCTCTTCGGAAAGCCGGTCGTCGAACTTCCCGAAGACTCACCGGCATCTGTCGCTGTCAGGAGAATAATGAAAATGATTGTAGGAACGACGTAGTGAAGTACAGACGGTTGGCGAATGATCCTTCTCCATACGCAGGCGAAATTTGGCAGCGTATCGTCCTGCTCTTCGTTCAACGGCTTTTTTAGGGCTATGAGGGACATTGACGTTGTGAGGCTTGAGAACATCTGCAAGAACGCTACTGCGGCTCTGACCCGAAGTAAACCGACCTCAGTGTGCCGGTGAGCGTCGCCATTAGTTAGTTACCCTAACTGCTACGGCATTTCTTGAAATTTTTACAAAAGCTAAGAAAGCCTCGCTTTTAAAGCGGGGATGAGGGGAGGCGGGAGGGGCTGGTAGGAGGTAGTTAATTTATACTTTGAAGCTAGTGTAAAAATGATGGAAACGGAGATAGCAAAAGACAATCAAGTGTAAGCTCATTGGTCTGACAAAGCGGAAGCTTGAGCTACTTAATCGAGAATACGACAACTTCCAACACTACTTGAAGACAGGAGAAGATAAAGGTGTTTATTCCGCAACGAAACAGCAAGGAAAGAGAACTTATCGGAAGATTGATCCTAACAGAGAATATCCGCTTGTAATCCGAAAGGATTTGATGGACATTCGGAAAACAAACAATAAGCTCACAAAATACTGGGCAAGAATTCCCATTTATGGTGTAAGAGGTGGTATTAAGGTCGCATTAGCCCATCAGCCCTTCAACTTTGAAGAATGGGAGATTTGTGGTTCTAAGCTTGTTAGAAAGCATGGAGAATTTTTCTTGCACGTCACAGCTAAAAAGAAAGTTGAACTAAGAAAAGAATACTCATCCATCATTGCCATTGATGTGGGAGCTCGCTGGGTGGGGGTGTCGGTGGCACTCCACCGCAGCAAACCAAAGTTCTATGGCAAGAGAGTTAGAGAAGTAAGGGGGAAGTATTTCTGGTTAAGGAGAAAGCTTGGAAAGGAGAAGAAAACACTGGCGATAAAGAAGATAGGAGACAAAGAAAAGAGAATTGTGAGTGATGAGCTTCACAAGATTGCTAAGGACATCGTTGATGAGGCTGAGAAGCACAACGCAATAATCGCCATAGGTAATTTGAATGGAGTTAGGAAGAACAACAGGGGAAGAAAAGTCAACAGGAAAGTTAATTCGATGCCTTTCTACCGCTTGAAGGAATACATCAATAAGGCATTGGAGAGAGGGATTGCAGTCGTAGAGATTCCAGAATACAACACATCGAAGCAGTGTTCTAGGTGTGGCTCGATGAACACGAGAAGACCTTCTCAGGGACTTTTCATCTGCTTAGACTGTGGATACCAGATTAATGCAGATGTAAACGGAGCTAAAAATATACTGAAGCGAGCCCAAGGCTATATGCTCTGGGCAGGGGCTGTCGTGACCCGCCCGGCGGGGAGCGCAGGTTCATCCTGCACACTCCCCAACCTCCCCAGCTTCACGTGGAAGCCCCCTAGTCGGGGGAGGAGGTCACGAACATGAAACAAGGGATGAGCAGTGCTGACGTCGCAGCGGTGGTCGGCGAGCTCCAGTGGCTCAAAGGTGCGAAGATAGAAAAGGCGTACCAGCACGGTCCCACTGAGATCCGGCTTCGCCTCCGTCACAGGGAGAAAGGCTCATTAGACTTGATCATCGAGGCTGGCAGACGCATCCACCTCACGAAGTATCCAAAGCCCTCGCCGAAGTTCCCGTCGAACTTCGCAATGTTCCTACGTAAGCACATCGGCGGCGGTCGCATCTCGGCGATTCGCCAGCATGACTTCGACAGGGTAGTTCTCATTGACGTTGAAACTTGGATTGATGGTGAGAGAAGGACGCTGACACTCGTGGCGGAGCTTTTGCCTAGAGGGAATGTCGTGCTTCTTGACGAAGACGGTCGCATACTCCTACCGCTGAAGACTGTCGAGTTCTCGGCACGAGCGCTCAAGCGGGGCGAGCATTATGAATTTCCTCCGCCGAAACCGAGTCCGTTGAACATCGACGAGAAAACGCTAAAAGAAATCTTCAAGGCGTCGAAGAAGGACGTCGTCAGGACACTCGCCACGCAGCTCAACCTCGGCGGGCTCTTCGCAGAAGAGATTTGCTTGCGGGCGGGCGTTGAAAAAGACGAGGTCGCCGCAAGCCTTGACGACACGCAGATCAAAAAGCTACACGCCGCCATTAAAGAGCTTTTCTCGCCGCTCTTCCGTGGAGAGCTGAAGCCGCATATCGTCCTCGCCGCAGCAGACGGCGCAGAGGCGATGGACGCCGCCCCAGAGAAGAAATACGATGACGTGCTCCCTTTCGAGCTGAAAATTTACGAGCGTCGCAACAGAATAGCATTTGACAGCTTTAACGAGGCACTCGACGAATTCTTCACCACGACGACAGTGGAAGCCGTAAAAGAAGAGCTTAAAGAGTTGAAGAACGAAAAGCTGGAAAAGTATCGGAGAATTTTGAAGGAACAGGAGCAAGCGTTGGAAAAGCTTGAGGAGAAGGAGGCGGCGTGCGTCGAGAAGGCGGAGGCGCTGTACACGCACTATGCAGAAGTAGAGGCTGCGCTCACCGCCACAGGAGGAGACGCATCGCAAAAATTAGAAATCAACAAAAAGGCAAGGCGTGCCGTATTGCAGCTGCCCACCCTCGACTTCGACTTCGAACTCGAGCTTGGCGAGTTTCTCGATGCCTTCTTAAAAGGGGAGCTGACGCCGCCACAAGTTCAAAAAATCGTGCAGAGGAGCGCTCAGCGGTATTATGAGGAGGCGAAGGCGCTAAGAAGGAAAAAAGAGGGCGTCAAAAAAGCGATTCAAGAAGTTCGCATGAAAATAGAGCATCTTGAGGAGGAGCTTGAGCGGGAGCTTTTCGAAGCGAAAGCAGCTGAGCTTTACCCGCAACGCCGCATCAAACGCCGGGAGCGCTGGTACGAGCGTTACCGGTGGTTCGAAACGTCGGACGGCTTTTTGTGCGTCGGCGGCAAGGACGCCACGACGAACGAAGAGCTGGTGAAGAAGCACATGGAAAGCACAGATCTCTTCTTCCATACTGAAACGCCAGGCGCGCCTGTTGTGATTCTTAAAACCGGGGGGCGAGAGGTGCCGGAACGCTCACTGCACGAAGCTGCACAGTTCGCCGCTGCGTACTCCTCGATGTGGAAGCACGGCTTCGCAGAAGCCGACTGTTACTGCGTCGCCGCTACGCAGGTGAGCAAAACGCCGGAGAGCGGGGAGTACATCAAAAAGGGCAGCTTCATCGTCAGAGGGCAGCGCCGCTACTTCAAAGTGCCGCTACGCCTTTGCATCGGTCTCGAAATCAACGAGGAGACGCGGCTTATCGCAGGTCCGCCGCAAGCCGTGCGGCAGCGTGCTAAATATTGCGTGGAGATAGAACCCGGCGACGTGGAGAGGACGGAGCTCTCGAAGAGAATTTTCGACGTTTTCATGGAGAAGGTGAGCGATGTCGAAAAGCGGCTCGTGCGGCAGATCGCATCGCCCGACGAGATAGCGAAGGTGCTGCCGCCCGGCAGGGCGAGGATCGTGCCGCCTGCGGGTGCGAGGGGTGAGGGGGCGTGAATCGCTCGTGACCGTTTCGAGGCGGCGGGGGGTAAGGCTTAAATAGTATGACTTGGAAGGTAAGTCGTGGTGAGGTGGATGGTGAAGTGCGAGGTCTGCGGATATGACGATGAGGGGAAGGAGCTGGAGGGGTATCTTGAGATTCCCCACGAGCCCTACGTCACGGTAACGCCCGACGGCAAGAAGCACTACTTCTGCTCGCACGGGTGCCAGAGGGCTTTCGAAATAGGCATAGCGAAGCTGAAGAAGCCGAGGGTCGGTGAGGAGAGCGCGCTGCCGGAGGATGAAGTGAATAAGAGGATGGAAATCATAAACAGCGGCAAGGGCTCCTCGTACGGCACGCTCGAAGATACCACCCAATAACCTCTTTTTTTGACCGTCGCGGCTGAAAATTTTTAAGGCTTCGGAGGAACTATCTTGTAGAGGGCCCGTGGTCTAGGTGGTTATGACGCCGCCCTCACACGGCGGAGGTCATGCGTTCGAATCGCATCGGGCCCATTCCTCATGTTTGTGATGATGAACGAAGATAGGTTTGAAGAAGAAAGGAAGAACATGGTCAGATTGTTACGCTTGTACGGAGTAAGTGATGACGTTCTAAGGGCTATGGAGAAGGTTCCCCGTCACTTGTTCGTGCCCGAGCACCTTCGTGATAAAGCTTATGCTGATTATCCGTTGCCGATCGGCGAGGAACAAACGATAAGTGCGCCGCACATGGTAGCGATGATGTGTGACCTGCTCGACTTGAAGAGAGGCGAGAAGGTCTTGGAAATCGGCGCTGGCTCCGGCTATCATGCGGCGGTCATCGCGGAACTCGTCGGCGAGTCCGGACATGTTTACACCATAGAGCGAATAGAAAAGCTGGCGGAGACCGCCCGCCGGAACTTAGAGCGGGCAGGCTACAGGAACGTCACGGTCATCGTCGGCGACGGCACGCTCGGATACCCCCCTGCGGCGCCCTACGATAAGATAAACGTGACGTGCGCCGCCCCCGACGTCCCGCCACCGCTTTTAGAGCAGCTAAAATCTGGCGGCAAGATGGTCATCCCCATAGGTAGGCATTCGCAGGAACTCTACCTCGTGGAGAAAAAAGACGGCGTGGTCATGCACCGGAAGTGCAGCGTCGTCTTCGTCCCGCTCATCGGGAGGTACGGCTTCTCTGAACCCTAGCTCTTTTTGCGCCTCTTAATATAAAACCACAACGCCGTGATTCGAGCCTCCTCCCATCCGATTTCCTCTAAATACTGCGTGAGGAATTCGACATGCTCACAAGCTCGCCTCACCCATCTTGTGATGGAATCCTCACTCACACCAAGGTCCCTAGCGGTCTCTCTGAAGCTGCGCCCTTCAGCTATTTGCCAGAACGCCTTTATAACTTTGTCCTTAGGAGTCCGCAACTTGAAGAAAGGAGTCCCTCGGAGTACGGAGAACGTCTTGCCACAGGTCTTACACCTGAGAAGGTAGGTGCGCTGCGTACCGTAAGGCGCATGTAAAACCAAATTGCCCCTGCCAAGAGCCCCGAAATCCGGGCACTCAGGATTTGGGCAGGAAAACTTTTCTAACTTCGGCTTTTCTCCCTCCACCCGCTACTCTCCTGCTCCTGAATACGGTTCTGTCGCCTTTGGACCATAAATAGTTTTCCATCGCCGCCATTTTTGCAGTTAATTATTTAAACAACTTCAACTAAGCGCAAGGCTGGCACTAAACACAATGAGGTCATCCGCTTGAAGTTAAAAGACATCTGGAAGGAAAAAATCGTCCGAAAGCGGGCATCGGGGACCAAAGTTAAAGTGTTCGTGGTTTTCACGACGTTTGTTCTCTGCTGCTGCACCGCCTATTACTTCCGTAAAATGCTTTACGTAGAGACGTTCCATACGCATCTTTTCTACGTACCCATCGTGCTCGCGGCAGTTTGGTGGCGCTGGAGGGGTGTGAGCGTTGCGGGCGCCTCTACCGCTTTCTTGCTCGGTTTTCACTTTGTCTATAGATTTGCGTCTGGGGCGTTCTTGCTAGATATCTCAAGGAGCTTGCTTTTCCTTACAGTTGCAGCAGTAACGGCGTTACTCAGTGAGCGACTTGAAGCGCTTAACAAGCGGCTCGAAGAACTCGCCGAAGAGCGAGGGGCTAAGCTTGATGCGCTTTACGATGTCAGTAAGAGGGTGGTTAACGATGCGAGCTTGAACGAGACGCTCGACGCCATCTTGGATACGGTATGCAAGACGATGAATATAAAGTATGCTTCCATAAGGCTGCTTGATAAGCAACGAAATGAGTTGGTTACCGTCGCTGTTAGGGGCTTTGGCAAGGAGTATTGGGAGCTGCGCGACCGCATAAAGCCCGGTGAGTTTGGGTTTGACCAGAGGGACAAAACAGCGCTCGACGGGAGAGTTCACTATACCAGAGACTTGCGGACGCGGAACTTCCCTGAGGAAGTGCGAGAGCAAATCATCGACAAGTATGGATTGAAATCGTATCTCACGGTGCCCATAAAGATGCAAGGCGAGGTCATCGGCGTGCTCAGTATCGCAACCACCGAATATAAGGAGTTCGGCGAGTTCGAACTGCGGTTGCTCTCGGCGCTCGCAGATCTAGCAGCTTACGCCATCACAAAGACGACGCTCCTTGAGGAGCTGACGGAGGTGAAAATGAGCTATCAAGAGCTCTTTGAAAGCGCCGCCGAACCTATCATCGTGCTTGATAAGGCAGGACGCATCTTGGAAGTGAATAAAAGGGCGTTAGAGTTATCTGGGCACTCAAAGGAGGATCTTTTAGGGAAGTCCATACTTGATTTCATACTTGAAGAAGACCGCGAAAAAGCGTTAGAAGTCTTTTTAAAAGCTATAAGGGGTGAAGATATCACAAGCCTCTTAAGATTCAAAGGGAGAGACAGAGCGCTCATCATGGAGGCGACGGCGAGCTGCGTGCGCCGTCCCAGCAGATTGAGACCCGACGACAGCGAGGCGGTCGTAGTCATCGCTAAAGATGTCACTGAAAAGAAAGCATTGGAAGAGGAACTTAAGAAGGCGTACGAGTCTCTGAAGCGAGCTTACGCCCGAGAACGCGAGCTTGAGGCGCTAAAGTCGAACCTCATAACGGTAGCGATGCACGAAATAGCTACGCCGCTCACGATAATCAAGGGCAACGTCGAGCTGCTATTAAACGGCTCACCTGGCGCGGTGAACGCTGAGCAGGAGGGGCGGCTCCTCAGCATCGAAAGGGCACTACGACGGCTTTCAAGGCTCGTAAACGACTTGCGAACGGTAGCTATGATCAGAGATGAAGGGCTGCGTCTTGACATTAAAGAGTGCGATGTCAGGACGCTCGTGACGGACGCTGTCGAAGCTGTCAGACCCATGCTGAAGCAAGGACAGCAGTTAGAGGTGACGACGCCCGAAATACGGTTGAGGTGCGATGCCGAAAAGGTCGTGCACGCCCTCTACTGTCTGCTTGAAAACGCTGTGAAGTTTACAGACGAGGATGGCTCGATAAAAGTAACGGTTGAGGACAAAGAGGATAATATCGAGTTTTGCGTCGCCGACACCGGCGTCGGCATCCCGAAGGACGAGCTTCCGAAAATCTTCGAGGCTTTCTATGAGGCAGGCAGCCGCGATGTCAACGGCTACCTGAAGCACCGCCAAGGTATAGGGGTCGGGCTTTTCGTCGTGCGGAGCGTCGTCGAGGCGCACGGCGGGCGGGTCTGGGCGGAAAGCGAAGTCGGCAGGGGCTCCCGCTTCTTCTTCACGCTGCCCAGAGTGCAAGAAGCTTAACAAACAACGAGCAAACCTCGAGGCGGAAGCTGCCAGACCCGAGACGTGGCGCGCCCGAGACTCGCTGCGACTCGAAAACGTTATAAATCAGATCCGAAAAGGAGCGAATGATGAAACGCCCAAGAAGCGCTGCGAGCAAAAAACGAGCGGCGAGAAGGGAGAGGCTTATGAGAATTTTCATTGTCATCGTAACGCTGCTCATCGTGCTGCTTTTCGTGCTTTCTGCGCTTTCCATATTGTTGCGGGCGGCACGTGCCGAGGACGCCGCCTCGGAGGTCGAGAGGTGGGTCGGGGGGGCGCCGCCGCCCGTGCCGCAGCTCTCCGTCGAGAGCTACGCCCTCGACCCCGAAATCCCGTTCCCCAGCGACTTCTGCGTTCTGACGGTGACGCTCAGAAACTCCCAGGAAAAACCCATCGACGAGTGGACGAGGAGTCTTGACATCAAGGGCGCCGGCGGGGCTGAGGGGAGCACTGAGACCACCTTCACGCTCGACGCCTATGTTAAGGAGGCGTACTTGGTGGAGCGGGGCGTCACCGTCTTCAACAGCCATAGCAACGTCGGCGTCGTCGGTCCTGACAGGACGCTCACCCTGAACTTTAAGATAAAAGCACCGAACGCCCCCGGTATCCACATGGTGAAGTTCGTCGTCGATGTCGAGGACACGTACGGGAACGCTGCCAAGAGCATCCATTATTGGATTCCGATAGTAGTCTGCGAGCCCGCCGTCGAGGTCGTCCCGCTGAGCGAGTTCCTTCAGGAAGGGGGGTTTTTGGAGGTGGAGGTTGCGAACTGCGGCGTCTCCGAGATTCGAGGCGTCGTTTTGGACGTTGCGGTCGAGGGCGTGCAGCTCGAAACTTCAAGGGCGTTCCTCGGAGACATAGAAGCTGGAGAGTCGAAGGTGGCGAGGTTCAAGGTGCGGAAGGTCTTCAATGATGGAGGTTGTGACGCAAGGTTCAACGTGATTTTCAGGAACGGTGTGAACACTCACGAGAGCGACTTCAGCTTGAGGCTGAACGCCGTTGGAAGGGAGGAGGACGTGACGGAGGGCAAGATGGAAGTCCTCTACGGCGGTGCAGCCCTCAAGAGCGTGCTCGGCTCGCTGTTACGGTTGCTCGGCGGGGTGGGAAGATGAAGATAATAACGATGGCGCACGGCGCGGGCGGCGAAGCCATGCAACGCCTCATAAAGGATGTCATCCTAAAGCATCTGCGCTTCGACCCGGAGGTCTCCGTGGAGGTCTCTTTGGAGGACTTGGACGACTCTGCGGTCGTCGAGGATATAGTGCTCACGACCGACGCCCACACGGTGAAGCCCATATTCTTCCCCGGCGGCGACATCGGCGTCCTTGCGGTGAGCGGCACGATCAACGACCTCGCAGTCATGGGGGCGGAGCCTCTAGCGCTCTCCTCGTCCCTTGTTATAGAGGAGGGCTTCCCAATAGAGGACCTTGAGAGGATTCTGGAGAGTATGCGGCGGACCTGCGAGCGGGCGGGCGTCCCGATCGTGACCGGCGACACGAAGGTCGTGGAGCGGAACGCCCTCGACGGCATCATCGTCACGACCGCCGGCGTCGGGCGGCGGAGCGAGAGCCTCGACAGGAACATAGAGGTCGTTCGCAGATACCGGGAGTTCGAAGGGCGCTGGCTTAAGGACTCGAACGTGCGTGACGGCGACGCCATCATCGTTTCGGGGTATATAGGCGATCACGGCATCGCAATACTCTCCTTCAGGGAAGGTTACGGATTTGAAAGTGAAATACAATCGGACGTCAAGCCTTTAAACAAGATGATAGAGCGGGCGTTGCACGAGGGCGGCGTCGTCGCCATGAAGGACCCGACACGTGGCGGGCTTGCGAACGCCCTCAACGAGTTCGCTGCGAAGTCCGGCGTCGGCATCGAGATTTTCGAGGAGAAAATACCGGTGAGGGAGGCGGTGTGGGCGGCTTGCGAGATGCTCGGCATCGACGCCTTGGAGATAGGTAACGAGGGCTGCGTCGTGCTCGCAGTCGTGCGTGAGATGGCGGAAAGCGTCCTACAGGCGTTGAAAGAGACCGAAGAGGGGAAGGATGCAGAAATAATAGGGTATGCGACGAAAAACGTGCGGGGCGTCGTCATGCGCACGAGCGTCGGCGGGCGCAAGATCGTCGAGCCGCCCGTCGGCGATCCGGTTCCGAGGATCTGCTGACGCTCCTCGGAGGGGCGGGGCGGCGTGGAGCTCAGGAGTGCCGAGGCGGGCACGAGGCGCTTAAGACGACGTTGCCGCTAATCCCCTCTCAATGGGGTAAGGACACTTTATATTATTGCGTTCAATAATATGTGTGACGAGTCCGTGGGCATGACCTGCGGACCCGCCCGACGGGGAGCGCTTTACAGCACACTCCCCATCACGATCAACTGAGTTGCGAGCGCCGCCCGGTGCGGATGGGCGGCAGGTCGGGGTGAGATTATGGAGAAAGAGGAGTATTTGAAGGCGGTTGCGGAGGCGTTGTGTGCGGGCGACAAGGAGAAGACGGTCGAGCTTGTGAAGAAGGGCGTCGATGAGAAGATAGCGCACCCGCTGGAAATTCTGAAGGACGGCTTGGGCGTGGGCATGACGATGGCGGGCGATAAGTACGAGGCTGGCGAGTACTTCGTGCCTGAGATGCTGATGTGCGTCGACGCCATGGACGCCGCCATGGAGATCGTCATGCCGCTCATCGAGCAGGAGCTGCGGGAGAAGGAGAAAGCCGGAGAGGGCGCGCCCAGAGGCAAGGTCGTGATCGGCGTTGTCGAGGGCGACATCCACGACATCGGAAAGACGATCGTGGCTTCGATGCTGCGAGCCGCTGGCTTCGAGGTCATAGACCTGGGGAGGGACGTGCCCATCGACGAGTTCATAGAGACTGCTGTTAGGGAGGGCGCGCAGGTCATCGCAGCTTCGACGCTCATGACGCCAACCCTCGAGGGCATGGAAGAGATCGAGGAGAAGCTGAAGGAAAAGGGCCTTAAGGGCAAGATAAAGACGATAATCGGCGGTGGCGCTACATCTAGGGAGTTTGCAGATGAAATAGGGGCGGATGCATGGGCAGCAGACGCGGTCGAAGGCGTTGACGCCGTAAAAAGGCTCGTCGAAGAGGTAAAAATGGCAATGGCTGAAATAGAGAAGAGAATGGAGGCGGAAAAGAAAGAAGAATAGATTTCACTGTCTCATTTTTATACCGAGGGGGCGGGCAGAAGTGGCAGGACGTAGATTAGAGGAGTATAATATAGTATTCTTCCCATCAGGGTTAAGAGGGACTTTCGAACCGGGTACGAGCATTTTTGAGGCAGCAACGAAGCTTGGTGTCGACCTTGCGACGATCTGTGGCGGGCAGGGCGAGTGTGGGAAGTGCAAAGTTATCATCGAGGAGGGCGCAGAGGCGCTCGGACCGCTGACGCCATCGGAAGAGGCGCATCTCACTGAGGAGGAGAAGAGGCAGAACTACCGCCTTGCGTGCATGATTTCGTTGCCCGAAGGCGTGAAACGCCTCGTCATCAGGGTGCCGGAGACGAGCAGGCTTGGTGCGCAGCGGCTGCAGACCGAGGGGCTGGAAGTGGACGTGAAGCTCGACCCCGCCGTGCGTAAGTATCACCTTATAATGAAGCGGGGGACGCTCGAAGATGACAGGGCGGATGAAATCAGGCTTCTCGATTACATGAGAGACCTTTATGGTTTTGAAGACCTCGAGATTCCGTGGGAGGTGGCGACCACCCTCCCGATGATCCTACGAGAAAAGGGTGGGACTCGTGGCGACTTTGATGTCACCGTCGTGGTTTATGACGACAAGAAAGTTATAGCAGTAGAGCCGGGAGACACGACCGACCGCTGCTACGGGCTCGCAGTGGACATCGGCTCGACGAAGCTCGCCGGCTTCCTTATGGATCTGAATACAGGCAAGGTCGTCGCCGTCTCTTCACGGATGAATCCGCAGATCCCGTACGGCGAGGACGTCCTCTCAAGAATAACATATGCTAAGAGGAGTCTAGAGGCGCTGAAGACCGTCCAGCAGGCGGTGATAAACGGCATAAACGACATGATCCTCGAAATGTGCGAGCTCACGGGCATAAAGCCTGAAGAGATTTACGAGGGCGTCTTCGTCGGGAACACGGCGATGCAGCACCTCTTCCTCGGTGTCTGGCCGAAATTCGTGTCCTTAGCACCGTACCCGGCGGGCGTGAAGCGTCCGATGCGTGCGCCGGCGGACAAGCTCGGCTTGAAGATTCACCCGAACGGCTATGCGTGGTTCGCTCCTATCATCAGGGGCTTCGTCGGCGCCGACCAAGTTGCGGCGGAGCTCGTCGTGAATTACCTCGAAATCGAGAACATGGTGCTCGAACTCGACATCGGCACGAACACCGAGATCACGCTCGGCAACAGACATGGTGCATACTGCGTCTCGTGCGCTTCAGGACCGGCGTTCGAGGGCATGATGATCTCGTGCGGCATGCGGGCGGCGAACGGCGCCATCGAGCGCATAAGAATAGACCCAGAGACGAGGGAGCTGGAGTACAAGGTCATAACAGGTATCTGGGCACGTGGCGTGCGCTCCTGCTCCAAGTACCGGCGGACGATCACGAAGCCCATCGGGATATGCGGCTCGGCGCTCTGCGACGTGCTCCCGGAGTTCGTGAAGGCGGGCATCATACACACGAACGGGCAGTTCAACAAGGAGCTGCTCGGCGTCGACCCGAGGATGCGGAAGCGTCCGGACGGGCAGCTCGAATACGTCATCGCATGGGCGCACGAGACAGCACACGGCAAGGACATCACGATCACGCAGAACGACATCAGGGAGCTGCAGAAGGCGAAGGCGGCGATGTTCACCGGCTCCTACCTGCTGATGAAGGAGATGGGCGTCACCACCGACGATATAGACGAGCTGGTGATCGCAGGCGCCTTCGGCAGCTATATAGACCCGGCGAGCGCACGGACGATGGGCATGTACCCGGAGGTGCCGCTCGAAAAGATACGGACGATCGGGAACGCCGCCGGCACCGGCGCACGGATGGCGCTCATCTCCAGAGAAGCCCGCAAGAAGATGGAGAAGCTGTCGAACTGGGTGAAGTTCATAGAGGCGGCGATACACCCCGACTTCATGAAGGTGTACCCCGAAGCAATGTACATCCCGAACAAGAACCTCGACCTGTTCCCAGAAACCGCAGCCATGCTGAAGGAGCTGGGGCGAATATAACATTTTTAAATAGCCCCATCCACATTCAGGAAAATTATTTATAAATTTGGGGATTTGCTAAAGCTAGGGGGTATTGGCAGGGATGAAGGAGGGACCGTTTAATGCTAGGTTGAAATCGCTCCGCACGCCGAACCTCAGCCTCAGCGACCTTGAAATAAGCATAGGGCGGGTGAAGAGGCCTGAGGAGGTTGCGGAAGGCGAGGAGCCGATGGGACCGACGCCGATGCCCGGAATTAAAGACCTCCGCTACTGGGATGAGATCCTGCTGCGACGCTATAAACCTTTTTACTCTCCGATCTGCGACATGTGTTGCTTCTGCGTGTTCGGGAAGTGCGACCTGACCGGCAACAAGAAGGGCGTGTGCGGCATGGATATAAGGGCGCAGCAGGGACGGTGGTCGCTTCTGACAGCCGTAACTGGACTCTCGACGCATTTCAGTCACGCCAAGGAGCTTGTGGAGTGGCTGATAGAGACGAAGGGTCCGGACGTCCCGATCGACATGGGCGAGAAGACGCCGGTCGAGGCGCCGATAACGAGGGTCGTCACCGGGATAGTTCCGAAGAAGATAAGCGATTTTGAGCCCGTTCTCGACTATATCGGGCGTGAAATCGGCGACCTCGTAGCGTCGATACATATAGGACAGGAGAGCGACCCTCTCGACTTCGAGTCCAAGGTTCTGCATGCGGGCATGCTCGATGCCCTTTCCATGGAGATCGCCGACATCGCTCAAATTTGTGCGCTCGACTTCCCGAAGGGCGAGATAGAGCCCCCGCTCGTCGAGTTCGGCGTCGGCACCGTCGACATAAACAAGCCAGTGATCCTCTGTATAGGGCACAACGTTGCGCCCGGAAGCGAAATCCTGAACTATCTTGAGGAGAAGGGGCTAACCGACTCCGTCGAGGTCTGTGCGCTCTGTTGCACCGCCCACGACATGTCAAGGTACAGGAGCAAGGTTGCGAAGATCGTAGGTCCCATATCGAAGCAGAAGAAGTTCGTACGTTCCGGATTCGCCGACGTCGTCGTCATAGATGAACAGTGTATTTACACGGACCTTCAAGAAGAAGCCCGTAAAGTGAAGGCGGCGGTCATCGTGACGTCGCCGAAGGCAATGCGCGGCTTCCCAGATAGGACGAACGCACCGACTGACGAAATCGTAAAAGAGCTCCTCGACGGCGCGCCGGGCGTGCTGATTTTCGACCCTGAGAAGGTAGCGGAGGTTGCTGTACGTGTCGCTATGGAGCTAGCGCCTCGCCGCCAAAAGTATAAGGGGCTGCCGGACGTCGAGAAGATAGTCAGTCTCGCAAAATACTGTAAGCACTGCAAAGCTTGCGAGCGGGCGTGTCCAAACAGCTTGAAGATAAGCGACGCAATGTATGCCGCAGCCGATGGCGATTTAAGTAAGCTTGCGGAGCTTGAGGACAAGTGCTTCGGTTGCGGAAAGTGCGAGACCGAGTGCTCGAGGAATATTCCAATACTGAGCATGATAGTGAAGGCTGCGGAGCGTCAGCTCAAGGAGGAGCGTTCGAAGATACGGGCGGGCAGGGGTCCGATAACCGACTACGAGATGCGGATGGTTGCCGACACTTGGGGCTCAGGGATCGTGCCGGGCTGCATTGCGCTCGTCGGCTGCGCAAATTATCCGGGGTCCGAGCGTGAGGTCTTCGAGATAGCGAAGGAGTTCTTGGAGCGTGGTTATATTGTGGTGGCGACGGGCTGCGCGGCGATGGCGATCGCGAGGTACAAGGATGAAGACGGCAAGACGCTCTACGAGAAGCATCACGGCATTTTCGATGCTGGTGGCATGCTGAACGTGGGCTCTTGCGTCTCGAACGCTCATATCATCGCTGCAGGCATAAGGCTCGCGGTCGTGTTCGCAAGACGGATAATGCGCGGGAACTTCGCGGAGATCGCCGACTACTGGCTCAGCCGGACCGGCGCCTGCGGCATCGTCTGGGGGGCGATGTCGCAGAAGGCGTACTCGATAGCGACGGCGTGCAACCGCTTCGGCATTCCCGTGATCCTCGGACCGCACGGCTCGAAGTACCGCCGCCTGTACCTCGGCAGGAGGGAGGAGCCGACGCCCGTGTACAACGTGAAGACCGGGAAGCGGCGTGACGAGGTCCTGATGCCCGAACACCTGCTATACGTGGCGGAGAGCAAGGAGGAAGCCATAGTGACGGCGATAAAACTCTGTATGAGGTACAACGACTTCACTGAGGGGCGCAGGTCGAAGATAAGGCACTACGTGGATGCGTACTTCAAGTTTTTCGGGCGGATGCCTGAGGATCTGAAGTATCTGGTGCGGAGCGAGGATGACATACCGTCGGAAATGCGGGAGGTCGTCCTCGAGGAGCTGAAGCGGGAGGGCTGGGAGCCGAGGAAGCTGCCGCAGCAGGAGCTTGTCGACGTCTCGACGCTTGAGAAGGAGAAGTTATGGACGTTCGAGGCGATGCGGCGGGGGCTGAGATGGTTCACGGTGTGAGGTGATGCGGTGGTGCGTATGATTTCTGAGGCGTACAAGACCGGGAACGTGCCGGGGCCGCTGACCGCCGTCGTGGTGGATGGGCGGACCGCCGGCGAGATCATAAATGCGGCGAAGAACCCCTTGTTCGTCGTGGGCAGCATGCTCGTCACCGAGGAGGCGGGCGGGAGGAGGCTTTCGGAGTATGCGATAGAGATTGCAAAAAGGCTTTCGGCTCGCGGCTGCGTGACCATCACGACCGCAAATGCCATTTCGGTGTTCAAAGACGTAAAGGACGTGAACACTAAGATTATGGGGCTTGTGGAGGTAGTCGACCGACTCCAAGACCCGAATTGGGGAGCAAACGACAAGCCGCACGACCTCGTAGTGTTTCTTGGCATCCATTATTGGATGGCATCGCAGGGGCTGGCGACGCTCAAGCACTTCGCTCCGCACCTGCGGACTTTGACGCTCTGCTTCATGCACCATCCGAACGCTGATTGGTCGTTCCCGAACATGAGTAGGGAGGATTGGGGAAAGGCATTAGAAGAAGTTGTTCAAACATTGAGGTAGGGGTGGTGGCATGAGCGAAGAATTCGTGATGGGCGGCAAGCGGGAGACGGCGTTCGAGCGGGAGTGGGAGCGTCCCGAGTTCAGAGATTTCATGAAACTCTCGCTGAAGACCGAGGCGTCGTGGGACGACATTCCGGTTGCGGTGGGCAGGCAGTTTGAGGGCGAGCGGATAAGAGCGTCCGACATGTACTGCGAGTTCGGCGGTCCCAAGGTTGAGTACAAGGGCGAGCGTGTCGTCATAAAGAGCGAGGAGGAGGTCGAGGACCAGAAGGTCGAGGTCGTCGGACCCGACGTCGACCAGCTGGAGCCGGGTGGCTCTTACCCGATATTCACGCTGGTGGAGTGTGCGGGCGAGCTTTCCCCGGCGATGGAGATAAACCTGAGCGCGAGGATACACCACTGGACGAACTTCATAAACGGGATGATGCACCTGAATGCGAGGGATGACATCTGGATCCGGATTTCGAAGGAGGCTGTGGAGAAGGGCATGAACCTCAAGAAGTACGGGACGGTGCTTGCGAGGCTCTACGTTTCCGAGTTCCCGAGGGTTCACAAGTGTCAGGTCACGATATTCACCGAGCCTGAGAAGGTGAAGGAGCACGTCGAGGAGATGCGCCGCTACTATGAGGAGAAGGAGCGGGCGCTCGCCCAGATGAAGGAGGAGGACACGAGACCCTGGTACTCCTGCACACTATGTCAGAGTTTCGCGTCCGCCCACGTGTGTCTGATCACGCCGGAGCGTCCGGCGAACTGCGGCGCCATAACGTGGGCGGATGCGAAGGCGGGCTATGAGATGGAGCCGACGGGCGCCTGGCAGCCGTTCGACCCCGGCGAGTGCCTCGACCCGATACGGGGCGAGTGGAGCGGTGCGAACAAGGAGATCGAGAACAGGTCGGGCGGAATAAACAAGAGGGTGAACCTGCACAGCCTCTTCGGCTACCCGCACACGAGCTGCGGCTGCTTCGAGATGATTGCGTTCTACATTCCGGAGGTTGACGGAATCGGGCTCGTCGACCGGAAGTACACGAAGCCCACCCCGAACAAGCTACCGTTCTCGACGATGGCGGCGAGGACCGGCGGCGGGATGCAGGTCGAGGGTCTCCTCGGCTGCTCGAAGGGATATGCCCGCTCCCGGAAGTTCTGGCAGGCTGACGGCGGCTGGTATCGCATTGTTTGGATGCCATCGCACCTGAAACAGGAGCTTTTGGATTACATTCCAGAGGACATGCGTGATAAGATAGCGACAGAAAAAGAGGCGAACAGCATAGAGGAGCTCAAGAAGTTCCTTATGGAAAAAGACCATCCGGTGGTGAAGGGCGTGGTCCGCCCGGTCGACGGCAAGAAGATCACAGAAGGCTGGAAGGTCGGACTGACGAAGGAGGCGTTGCTCGAATACATAGAGGAGCATGAGGGCGAGATAGACCTTGAGGAGTGCGCTGCGGAGTTCGGCGTCACTGAGGAAGAAGTAGAAAAGCTTATAAACGAGCTCGTAGAGGAAGGCGTCTTGGAGATGTAAGATGGCAGGGAAGAAGCTGAAAATTAAAATCAAGAAAAAGGGGGAGCCAGCTGCACCTGCTACAACGGCGCCGACGGCAGCGACTGCAACGACAGCTATCGCAACAGCTGCGAAAGCCCCTAAGATAACACTGCGGGGCGTGAAGATACGGATAGAGGAGGTCTCGCTGAAGAAATAGTTTTTCTCCTTTTCAAAACCGGCATAGGAATTACGTGGTGAAAGCGATGAGTGAGGAAAAGAAAAAGCTCAAGGTTAAGTTAAAAAAGAAGGAGGAGGTGCCTTCTGCAGAGGGTGAGGAGCTATTTAAGCTGCTTTCAAAAATTGCAAAGCTCCTTGATGGTGTGGAGGGCCTAAAAGGCGTGGAAATCGAGGCTGACGAAATAATCATCGAGGGAGTCACACCGCCATTAGAGTTGTTGTCAGCAGCCTTACAGGCAGCGCCAGCACCAGCAGCTGCGGAGGCTGTAGCGGCGCCGCCGAAGCCGGAGCTTGAGGCGTTCAAGTTCGAGAAGCCGGTGCGAAGTTACGTAGGGAAGTTCGAAGAGGTGAAGATAGGAGCGACGAAAGAGGAAGGAGGGACAAGGGCGTTTACGCTGACGGTCGGCGGCGGCGAGACGCCAGCGATGCATGCCTTTGAGGGGCAGCTCCCGCACCGCCCGGTGATCGCGCACTTGGTCTTCGATGAAGACCCGGGACTGCCGGAAACTCTGTTGAAGTACTACGGGGATGTGAAGGACGATCCGGTGGCATGGGCGAGGAAGTGCGTTGAGGAGTTCGGCGCAAAGATGATATTCTTAGATTTGAGGAGCACGGATCCGCATGGCACGAACCGCTCTGCAGAGGATGCCGCTAAAACCGTAAAAGCTGTTTTAGAGGCTGTGAACGTACCGTTAGCGGTCTGCGCGCGTTCTGGCGACATGAAGAAGGACGTTGAGGTTTTGAAGAAGGTGGCGGAGGTCGCAGCCGGCGAGAATATAGTTTTGTACTGTGGGAGTATCACGCTGCCCGCGATTCTCGCGGCGGGCGAGGCGTTGGCTGAGGAGATTTACGAGTATTTCAGGGCAGCAAAAGAGTATGGACACGTCATCGTTACATACCAGCCGCTCAACCTTCCGGGCATTGCAGTGCTGAACAAAGCAGCAATGGAGACAGGTGTGCCGAAGAACAAGATTTTGATCGATCCGGGCTCCGTGGCAATAGGCTACGCCGTGGAGATGGCGGTTTCGGCGATGGATGCCATATACAACAAGGCACTGATCGGTGACGAGAGTTACCAGATGCCACTCTTGTACATACCGGCGAACGCATGGATGTACCGTGAGTGCTATGATGACGTTGAGGAGTGGGGGGACACCGAGCAGCGGGGGCATGCGTGGGAGCTTGGTACTGCGATGGCAGCTTTGATGTCTGGCGCGCATCTCCTCGTAATGCTCGACCAGTATGCAATAGAGGCGGTAGAGAACTTCCTCGACAGGCTCTACATGCCGAAGATCGAAAGCGTACGAGAGTTGCTGAGACATCTGCCGGGGTCGAACTGCAAGGCGTGCGGCTTTGAGGCGTGCAGGGAGCTTGCCGACGCCGTGCTCAAGGGCGAAGCCGACGTTGATAAGTGCCAGCGGCTGGGCGACGCCGGGAAGCGTGTTGTGAGGAGGTTGCTAAGTCCGCCGTCGCCGCCGGCGGTGGAGCCTGAGGAGGTTGCGAACTGGATAAAGGAGCTGCCTTAGGGTGATAAGGATGGCGGAGAAGGGAAAGGAAGTGAGAGCCTCTCCCATGGAGCTAATGAAGCACCTGCCGGGCGAGGACTGCGGCGAGTGCGGCTTTGACACATGTTTCGAATTTGCGCTCGCAATCTTCGACCGCAGGAAGCGGTATGATGAGTGCACGAAGCTCAATGATGCGCAGAAGAAGGCGCTTGCGAAGCTACTGGCGCCACCGATGCGTGAGGTCGTTTTAGGCGTCGGCGAGCACGCAAGGCGTATCGGCGGCGAGGAGGTGATGACTAGGGAGGAGTTGGGCTTTTTTGGAAAGACGGTCATTGCTTATGACGTCTGGGATACTATGAGCGAAGAACGGCTCAGAGATCGCTTAAAGGAGATACATGAAATAAAGGCGGTGAAAGTGAAAGAGGCGTTCGGCGTCGATGCCATCGCCGTCCGTAATGTTTCTGACGACCCTAAGAAGTTCAAAGAGACCGTAAAAATAGTTGCGGAGCAGACCGACCTGCCTCTCATACTCTGCTCGTTCAACCCAAAGGCGTTGAGGGCGGCGGTTGAGATCGTGAAAGACAAGCGTCCTTTGCTGTATGCGGCGACGAAAGACAACTGGGCAGACGTGCTGGAGATCGCGAAGAAGTACGACGTGCCGGTCGCAATATTCTCGCCGAACGACCTCGACACGCTCGGAGCGATTGCAAAGACGTTTGCGAAAAACGGCGTAGAAGATCTCGTCTTGGACCCAGGAACGTTCACCGAGCCGGGCTCGCTCCTTCAGACGTTTTGCAACCTGATAATGCTACGACGGGCGTGCGTCGAAGATCGAGTTAAAGAAGTCTCGTATCCGACGATGGCGGTGCCTGCGACTATCACGACGACGGTCGGCGACAGGAAGAAGGCGGCGCAGTTCGAAACTATGCTAGCTAACGCCCTCATCACGAAAGGTATAAATCTTGTCATCCTGCACTACCCGAACACGTGGGGCTTCTTCCCGATGGTAATGCTACGAGAGAGCATCTTCAAGCACCCAAAGGCAGAGGAGAAGGTCGACCCCGGAATTTATGAGTTCAACGAGCCCGATGAACTTTCGCCGGTGCTCGTGACAACGAACTATACAATGACCTATGGCGTAGTCTCAAGCGAGCTTGAACGCATAAAGGTGCCGTGTTGGCTGCTTGTTGTCGACACGGGCGGGCTGTCGCTTGACACCGTAGCCGGCACCGGTGAGTGGCCCGATATGCTAGAGGAGGCTGTTGAGGAGTTCAAAGTGGCAGAGAAGGTTAAGCACCGTATCCTCATCGTCGGGCAGGTCGTCGCCGAATACAAGGAGGACATGGAAGAGGTGCTCCCTGATTGGAAAATCATAATCGGCCCAAAAGACTCGACGGAGATCGGTCCGTTCCTCAAAGAGAAGTGGAAAGAACTTCTGAAAGAGTCCGGAATTGAAGTCTGATTTTCTTTTCTCCCCCCTTTAATTGGTGCTGCCGTTCAAAAACAACCATAGTGATCGGTTCTCTTAACGATTTGATGCCGCCTGAAGTTCTGAATTAACTGTTTAAGCACCGTCAATGGATGGGGGCGAGAGATGAGAGGCAAGGCTTGTGCGAGCGCCGCTGGCACCGTTATAAACGCAATTGCGACGTTCAAGGGCTCGGCATTCGGCATAGAATTGTGGACACGGGCGGAGGTGGAGCTTGGCGGGGATTTCCGGGGCGTCAGCAGCGAAATCTTCGTCGAGGGCAAGCGTGAAAAGGACGGTATGCTTATAGAGCGGTGCGTGCAGCTCGCCTTGGAGGCGTGCGGCGAGCGACGGCTCGGCGGCTTCGTCCGCACCGAGAGCGAAATCCCGCTGGCGAGCGGCTTGAAGAGCAGCAGTGCGGCGGCGAACGCTGCGACGCTCGCAACGCTCGACGCTCTCGGCGTTCACGTCTCGTGGGACGCTCCGGAGAGGGTGCCACCGCCGTTTGAGGACAAAACGCTGCCGAAGCTGAAGGACGAAATTCACCCGCTTGATGCCATTCGCATTGGCGTGCGTGCTGCGCTCGAAGCTGGCGTGTCGATAACCGGTGCCTTCGACGACGCCTGCGCCTCGATGCTCGGCGGCTTCGTGGTCACCGACAATAAGGAAACGAAGCTGCTGCGAAGGGTAGAAAAAGATGCAAAAGTCCTCGTGCTCGTGCCGGAGAGGCGTGCGTTCACAGTGGATGCTGACGTCGAAAGGATGCATCTTTTAGCACCTTACGTCGAGGTGGCGTTTGATCTGGCTTTAAGGGGCGAATTTGAGAGGGCGATGACGCTCAACGGCTTCTTATACTGCGCGGCGCTCCGCTTCAGCACCGAGCCCATGATGAGGGCTTTGGAGTGCGGCGTGCGAGGCGTCAGCCTTTCGGGTACCGGTCCCTCCTACGCCGCTATTGTCTCCGATGAAAGCGTGAATGCTTTAAAAGAGGTCTGGGGTCGCATCGAACGCTCCAAGATTATAGAAACTAAGGTGAACAATACCCTCTGTTTTGATTAAGGCGTCGTGGATGAAGGGGTTGAAGACACTTAAACAGATAAGGGAAGAAATCGAAAGTATAGACAACCAAATAATAGAGCTGATAGCGAAGCGGACGGCATTAGCCGAAGAACTCTTAAGAGCTAAGCTCAGAGAAGGTACGAGCATCGTGGACGAAGAGCAACGTAAGAAGGTTCTCGAACGCGTTGCACGGGAGGCTTCAAAGCGGGGGATTGATGCCGCTTCCGTTACGAAAGTCTTTGAAATACTGATAACAATGAATGAAAATAAGCAGAAGGAACTGGCGGCGATGCTAGGCGCCACGGGCATTGAGGGAGGTGAAAATGAGCAACAGAGGCGGCAGTAAGAAGAAAGTCATGAGGACGCCCATCGTGGCGGTGCTGGGGCATATAGACCATGGGAAGACAACACTCCTTGACAACATTCGAGGGACGGCGATAGCGCAGCGTGAAGCCGGCGGCATCACGCAGCACATCGGCGCCACGGAAATCCCGATAAGCGTCATAAAGAAAATCTGCGGGCCGCTGCTCGACGTCGGGAAGATAGAGGTTTCAGGTTTGCTGTTCATAGACACGCCAGGGCATCAGGCGTTCACATCACTCAGAAAGCGCGGCGGGGCGCTAGCTGATCTTGCAGTCCTCATCGTCGACATCATGGAAGGCTTCCAGCCGCAGACCTATGAATCGCTGCACATCCTTAGGACGTTTAAGACCCCGTTCGTTGTGGCATTAAACAAGATAGACAGAATAAGAGGGTGGCGTTCCGAGAAGAAGCCTTTCGTTCTGAGTTACAAGGAGCAAAGCGACGAAGCTCGCAGATTTCTCGACGAGAAGGTTTATGAGATCGTAGGGACGCTTTACGACGAAGGTTTTTCAGCAGAACGCTACGACAGGATCCGAGACTTCACGAGAACTGTTGCGATAATTCCAATAAGTGCAAAGACCGGCGAGGGCATTCCCGACCTGCTCATGGTGCTGATAGGGCTGGCGCAGAGGTTTTTAGAGGAAAGTTTGCAGCTGCACGTAGAGGCGGAGGGCGTTGGCGTCGTCCTTGAAAAGAAGGAGGAGCGAGGCATCGGCACGACCATCGATGTCATTCTTTACGACGGCACGCTGAGTGTCGGCGACACGATAATTATTGGTAGCCTCGACCGCTCGCCTATCGTGACGAAGGTTCGAGGCTTACTGAAGCCGAGAGCTCTGCGAGAGATGCGAGCGGAAAGCAAATTCGAGCGTGTGCGAAGCGTGACCGCCGCCGCCGGCGTGAAGATAATAGCGCCGAACCTCGAGAGCGTGCTGACGGGCTCGCAGCTCAGAGTCGTGAAGGACGAGACGAGGATTGAAGATGCGATAAAAGAGATGCAAGCTGAGCTTGAAGAGTTGCGGATTGAAACCGCGGCGGAAGGCGTTGTGATAAAAGCGGACACGCTCGGCGCGTTAGAGGCGCTCGCCTCCGAGCTCCAGCGAGAGAACATCAGCATAATGAAGGCAGAGGTGGGCAACATCTCAAAACGTGACGTCATAGACGCAGCAACTGTGAAGGAAAAGGATCCGAACTTGGGAGTGATCATAGGCTTCAACGTCGATGTCCTGCCTGATGCGAGAGAAATGGCGCAACAAAGCGACATCCCGATATTTCTCGGCGACGTCATCTATAAAGTCATCGAAGACTACGTAAGCTGGGCTCGACGCCGCAGGGAGGAAGAGATGCGAAAGGCGCTCGAGGCGCTGATAATTCCAGGGAAGTTCATGATTCTGCCAGATTACGTCTTCAGACAGAGCAAGCCTGCGATCGTAGGCGTGCGTGTTCTCGGCGGGCGGATAAAGCCCGGGGCGCCGCTGATGCGAGCGGATGGCGTCGCTGTTGGCAGCATTAAAGAAATTCAGGATCGTGGCAACAACATTCCAGAAGCTCGACAAGGTATGGAGGTTGCCGTCTCGATCATCGGTCCGACCGTCGGGCGTCAGATAAAGGAACAAGACATCCTCTACGTGGACGTGCCCGAAAGCCACATCGGGGAGCTGGAGAAGTTCAAGGAGTATCTGACCGACGATGAAAAGGAAACTCTAGAAGAAATAAAGGAGATAAAGGCTAGCAGGGCGGCTGCGAGGAGCCATTAAGTCAGCTTAAGGAGATCCTTCCAGCTATGAGCGTTGGCGTCTTCTCGCCTGCGCAATCCGAGCAGAGTTTCCGCCCGTTGCGCAACCTGACGTGCGTTTCGAGGACGGCTTCGCCGCACGCCTCGCATACGACGACGGGCACCGTGCACTCGCAAATCGGCGCGAACGCCGAAAACTCAAGTCTCTTGCGCTCAACCTTGAACATTTCCTCGTCTGGAGCCTCAAGCTCCTTCAGCACCGCCGCCCTGTGCCGCTCCATCATCTCCTCCATCAGCCTCTCACGTTCCTCAGGCTTTATATCCTTAGTCATGACTTCTATGAGGCGAAGCTTCGACAGCGGTGGCTTTTCACCCTCGATGGAGATCGTTGCATATCTCCCGCTGAACACCCCCTTCATCTCAGGGTGCCTCTCCACAAAGCCGTCCAAGAATTCGGGACGCACGGAAACGCGAACGGCGGCGCCATCACTCTTGAGTAGCGTGACTGCAAGCTTCCCACAGTCCCGGATTACGAGATCGGAGCCGCCGAGCGTTCCAAGCACGAGCTGGACGCCGTTGCAGAAAGGACCTGCGGTTTCGACGAGCGTGACGACACTTCCCATCATCTCGTCGTCGGTAGCGCTCATTCCGAGCTCCTTCAGTGCGAGAAGGCTTGCCCTTATTCCGTAGACCACCTTGTGGCAGTAATGTCCGTGAAACTCTACCGATTTGTCCAGCAGCCACCTTGCGTCCCGCCTCCGTATCGCCTCAATGATATCCGCCCTTGGGTCTCTCACGTTATCACCCAAAAGTATGTTATGCGCTTTAATGGATCATGTTAATACCGTAATAACTTAAGCGCGTCGCCCGCCAGCACGGCGTGCTCGCAAGTTACAGAGCGCCATGACGGCGAGCAGCAGGAGGGCGACGCCGACGCCCGTGCTCGTGATCATGGGCACGTCGATGTTTGGTGGCTCAAGCCCTGTGGAGAGGAGTTTGACATCAAACTGAAAGCTGACGTGGAGACTACTGAGGTTCACGAAAGCTTCAGCATAAATCCAGACGCTCTTATCGAACAGTGGCCAAAGCACCGCCGTGTAATAGCAAAACATATCGAGAAATGGATGACTAAGAAGGCAAAGTGTGGCAAGTTCTGCGTCCTCAAGCCACTCCGGGCGCAGCTTTCGTAATGAGAGCAAGACCGGGACGCACAGCGCCAGCAGGACGATGAAGGAGTGTGAGAACGTGCGGTGCGTATGTATGAGCACGTCGAAGTCTGGTAAGATGGCGAGCGCTGCAAGTGCAGCGGCACGCTTGGGCTTCACGCCCACGCTTACCAGCACGAAAAACGGAATTATGAAATGTACGAGCGGCTCTGGCATTTATTTTCACCTATTCCTCTTGTTCGGTTAAATTGCTGGCGTAAGAGTAAAAAGGTTCGGGATACAATTGCTGAAGATGGCAACTGCGTTGTACGAAAGTCTCTGCCCAGTATGCAATGGCATCCTGAGCGTCGAGGAGGTTGATAGGGGGCGCTGCTACACCAAAGGTCGGGACTTAAAGCTGCGTTTAGAAGAGCTTGAATCGTTCGTAGACTTTTTCGAGCGCTCCGTTGGTAGGATACGGAGTTTGCAAATGTTCTGGGCAAAGCGAGTGCTACGAGGTGAGAGTTTCGCCGCCGTTGCGCCGACAGGGATGGGAAAGACGACGTTTGGCGTGGTGATGGCATGCTTTCTCGCGACGCTTCGCCGCAAATCTTTCATCATAGTCCCGACGAGCCTCCTCGTGACGCAAGCGGCGGATATCGTAAAACGTATCGGAAATAATGCAAGTGTACGAGTAAATCCCCTTTATTACCACGGCAAGCTTCCAAAAAGGGAGAAGGAAGAGTTTTTCAATAGACTTGGAAGGAACGACTTTGACGTGCTCATCACAACTTCGATGTTCCTTTCCATTCATTTCTCAAAGCTGAAAGGGCGGACGTTCGATTTCATATTCGTGGATGATGTTGATAGCGTCCTTAAAGCTTCGAGGAACGTAGAGCGGCTGCTCACGCTCCTCGGTCTTAAGGAGGCGAGGGGCGGCTTCGTCGGCGAGCCGAGGGGCGTGCTCATGGTCTCGACGGCGACGGCGAAGCGTGGTGAGAAAGTAAAGCTTTTCAGGCAGCTCCTCGGATTCGACGTTGGACTAAGTAACTACACTGCCCGGAACATCGCAGATATAACGGCGGAGAAGAGCTACGAACGGCTCGTGGGAATCCTCAGGCGAATGGGCGGCGGTGCCCTGATATTTACCAAGAGCGCTGAAGAAGCCGAACGATTGTTCAAAGAGTTAAGCAGGACTTTCAAGGTGGGAATCGTCTCCGCCAAGCGCAACATGTTCGAAGAGTTCAGGCGAGGCGAGCTGGATTTCCTCGTGGGCACCGCCCACTACTACGGGACGCTCGTTCGCGGGATCGATCTTCCAGAACGCATAAGATACGTGGTCTTCTTTGGGGCGCCGTTTTTCGAGCTGCAGATCGAAGATGTCGACAGACTGTCAGAGGGTACGCTGAGGACGCTACTTTACGTCTTCAGGGATGACGAGCGGGTTTCAAGGCTCGGCGCAAATGCCCAAGAGGATGAAGTGCGAGCGGTGCTGAAGGAGGTCATGAGAAGCCCGAAGATGCACGTGAAGGATGTTGCTGTGAAGGAGAACAAAATTTTCCTGCCGGACATCAGGACTTACATCCAAGGCTCAGGACGCTCCTCCCGGATACACGCCGGCGGCATAACGAGGGGCGCGGCGTTCCTCCTCGAAGACGACGAGGACAGGCTGAGGGCGTTCGTGGAGCGGGCGAAGCTTCACGACATAGAGTTCAAGCCGCTTGAGGAGGTGGACGTGGAGGAACTGGTAAGGGAGATCGATGAGAGCCGCCGCAGCTTTAAGAGCGTCGAAGCTTTCGAGATAAAGCCGGCGCTTTTCATCGTGGAAAGCCCGACGAAGGCGAGGCAGATAGCGAGGTTCTTCGGGATGCCGAGCGTCCGCATCTTCGGCGGCGTCCCCGTGTACGAGGTCATGACGCCGAGGTACGTGCTGCTTATTGCCACCTCTCTCGGGCACGTCACCGACCTGACCACAGATGTCGGCTTCTACGGCGTCCTCGAGAACGAAGAGTTCGTCCCCGTATATGCAACGATAAAGCGATGTCGAGCTTGTGGCTACCAGTTCACAAAGGGTGAGAAATGCGTGAAGTGCGGTAGTGAGGACATAAACGATAGCTATGACAGAATAGAGGCATTACGGCGAGCAGCTTGGGAAACCGACCTCGTTATCATAGGCACAGACCCGGATAGCGAGGGCGAGAAGATCGCATGGGACTTAAAGAATTTGTTGAAGCCGTTTGCTTCAGAAATAAAACGTGCAGAGTTCCATGAGGTGACAAAGAAAGCGGTAGAGCGAGCGTTGAGCGAGCTGCGGGAGCTCGACGAGCGCATGGTCGAGGCGCAGATCGTCCGCAGGGTCGAGGATCGCTGGATCGGTTTTGCGCTCAGCCAGAAGCTCTGGGAGGAGTTTGAGGACAGGAATCTGTCGGCGGGGCGGGCGCAGTCGCCGGTGCTCCGCTGGATCG
This sequence comes from Candidatus Alkanophaga volatiphilum, assembly GCA_029259545.1. GTDB lineage: Archaea > Halobacteriota > Syntropharchaeia > Alkanophagales > B39-G2 > Alkanophaga > Alkanophaga volatiphilum. The sequence goes on along the minus strand of JAPHEE010000023.1, from coordinate 4,926 downwards.
TGGAGCGGCACGAGGCGAGTAAGAGGCGGAAGTTCGTGCTTCTGGCGCAGGAGCTCGACCTGCGGATCGAGCTCGACGCTCCGAGCATCAAGCGTGTTCTGGGCGACGCCGTGAGGGCGGGGAGGGAGAGGAAAGTGACCTTGGAGCTGGAGATCGAGAAGGTGAGGACGACCGAGGAGGAGGTGGAGCCGCCGCCGCCGTACACGACGGATGCCCTGCTCGAAGATGCGGGGCGAATCCTGAAGCTCGGCGCCTCCGACGCCATGAGAATAGCTCAGAGCCTCTTCGAGCTCGGACTCATCACGTATCACAGGACGGACAGCACGAGGGTTTCCGACCGGGGGCTTCAGGTTGCCAAGGAGTTCCTGCAGGACGACTTCTCGCCGAGGGTCTGGACGAGCGCCGGCGCCCACGAGTGCATACGCCCCACGAGACCGCTCGACCGGAGTGACGTCGCTCGCCTCATCCAGGAGAACGTCATAACAGTCTCGGAGCCGCTGAGCAGCACGCACTTCGCCCTTTACGACCTTGTATTTCGGCGGTTCATGGCGTCGCAGTGCAAACCCTTCAGGGTGCAGAAAGAGACTTACGACTTGAAGCTCAACGGCTTAGAATTCCAAGAGGAGCGGGTCGTCCACGCCGAAGGCAGGGCTTACGAGCTTTACAGGAGCGTCCGCGTCCGCAGCCCGCTGCCCGAAGGGACGGTGCGCACGACTGCGACGCTGCTGGAGGTGCCGGAGAAGCCGCCGTTCACGCAATCGGACATCGTGAGGCTGATGAAGGAGCGGGGCATCGGCAGACCCTCGACGTATGCAACGATTCTTGAAAAACTCTTCCTCCGAAAATACGTCTACGAGCGGCAGGGGCGGCTCTTGCCAACGAAACGCGGCATCAGCGTCTGCAAATACCTGTTTGACAATTTCGAGACGTTCGTGTCGGAAGCCCGCACCTACAACCTCGAAGCGAAGAAGGATGAGATCGAAAGAGGAGAGGCAAACTACCAAGAAGTCCTGCGGGAGCTCAGAGAGGAGATAAGAATGATAGAAAGCGTATGATTGAACGACGACGCATCAGGCCTCAAACAAATCATTTAAACGTTTCTCCCAGTAATCTGCTACACTTTTAGCCTTCTCTGCAGCGATGCCTATGTACCTCTCGGGATTAAACGCTATTTCTCTCTGAAGGGGCGTGAACCTCTCAATGTATCCTGTAAGCTCTTCGTCTTCAAAAACAACTTCTTTAAGGGTTTTGCCTTCTTTTTCAGCTTTCGTTACGAGCCTTCTCACACACTCGTGAGCGTCAGGATGCCCATAGATAGAAAGAAGCACGTATAGTGGCTCCGCAATTATCTTATCCTTCGAAAGCTCGAAGTTCCGCCGCATGCGTTCGGCGTCGACGACGAGCCTTTCGGAGGCTCGGCGGATGGTGCGCACGCAGTGGTCGAAGATCACGAGCAGCTCCGGGATGTAGCGTTGCGACGCCGAGTTCGTGAGGTCCCGCTGGTGCTCCGAGATCTGGTCGAGGTGCGCCGTCACGACGAACGGCATGAAGCGCTTCCACAGGCTCTTGACGCCCTCGAAGGTTATGGGGTTCCTCTTGTGCGGCATCGTCGAAGAGCCGACCTGTTCCGCCGCAAAAGCTTCTGCGATCTCGCCTATTTCCGTGCGTTGCAAGTGCCGCATGTCGTCGCAGAAGTTCGCAAGCACGCTGAACGCCGAGACGACCGCATGGACGAAGTCGTTCAGCGGCTCCGGCGGCACGATCTGCGTGCTTATCCTCGCAGGCTCCAGCCCGAGCTCTGCGAGCACCTCACGCTCGAAAGCTTCAGGGTCGTCAAACAGCAGCGACGCCGCGTTGTAGGCGCCGACCGCCCCCGAAAACTTGCCGACGAGGTTTTCGGCAGCCTCCTTGAGCTTTAAGATGCGAGTGCCCCAACGCTCCACGTACAAGGCGATCGCAAAGCCGAAGGTTATGGGTTCGGCGTGCTGCCCATGAGTCCTGCCGATCTGCAGCGTCGCTCGCTCACGTCTCGCGAGCTGAATCCAACAATGCTCAAGTGCCAGCATGTCAGGGAGAACTACGTTTAGCGTCGCATCTCGCAGCCGCAGTGCGTTTGCAGTATCTACAATGTCGTAAGACGTGGCGGTGAGGTGCACGAAGGGCTTGGCAGCGTCGCTTACCTTCCGCCGGATTACATTCACCAACGCTCGGATGTCATGCTTAATACGCCGCTCCTCCTCGTAGACCTCTGCCGCCGTGACTTCTCGGCATGCCTTTTCGATCTCCTCACAAATCTTCTCGTCTATCAGCCCTCGCCTCAGAAATGCCCTTGCGAGCGCCGCCTCTACCCTAGCTTTATAACGTATGTAAGCCTCTTCCGAAAGGTACTTCCTGAGGTCCTCGACGGCGTATCTAAAGTCGGTCGGCGAGAACTGGAGACTCTTGAGCTCTGCCGCCAGTAGCCGCCGCTCGACGTCGGCATCTACGGCTGTGACACGCCCCAGATAGGCTCCGCAGTGCATGCAGAAGTTGCTCCCGTTGGGTATTTGCTTGCCGCAGCTGCGGCAACGCATCTTATCACCTGAGCCTTTAGTGTCTTCTATACTCTTCAGCTCCAGCTCTAATGTTGGCACTTGTGCTTAAGTAATGCTTAGCCCTGGCAGAGCAGGTAGCTGCTAAAACTCAACGCTCGCACGCCGCAAGATTTAAACGTAGCATACGAATATGAAGACGATGTTAAGCATAGCGATCCCAAAGGGGAGTCTGGAAGAACAGACGCTACTGCTGTTCAAGCAGGCGGACTTAGAGGTTAAGTTGACGGAACGGGGCTATAACCCGACGATCGAAGATCCCCGCATCTCTAAGGTTAAGATCCTGCGTCCACAAGAGATTCCAGAATATGTAGAGCAGGGATACTTTGATCTCGGCATCACTGGCAAGGATTGGATTGTGGAAAGAGAAGCAGATGTCGTCGAGGTTGCAGACCTCAGGTATAACAAGCGGACAGATGCTCCCGTGCGGATCGTACTGGCGGTCCAGCAGGACAGCGGGATCGAGCGTCCGGAGCAAATGCCTAAGAACGCAAAGATCAGCACGGAGTACCCAAACATCACAAGACGCTATTTCGAGCGTCTTAGAATCCCAGTTCGTATCTTCTTTTCATATGGAGCGACGGAAGCCAAGGACATGATGGACGGCATAGTCGAGCTTACAGAGACCGGCGAGACGCTCACAAAGAACAACTGGCGCATCATTGATGTGCTTATGGAGTCCACGGCGAGGCTCATTGCGAACAAAGACGCGTGGAGCGACCCAACAAAACGCAAAGCTATCGAAGAGATAAAAACGCTGCTTCTCGGCGTCCTCGAAGCCCGCGGCAGAGTCCTGTTGAGCATGAACGTGCGAGCCGATAGGCTCGAAAGCGTCGTGCGAGCGCTGCCGGCACTGAAAAGACCTACGATCTCAAGACTCTACGGCGACGGCGAGGAATATTACGCCGTCGAGACCGTGGTCAGTAAGAAGGAAGTTAACGTTCTGATACCGAAGCTTAAGGAGCTGGGTGCTGAGGACATCCTCGAAATTGATATATTGAAGATAGTTAGGTGAGGCGGCGGCTGAGCGGCTAGCCACGCCACGAGCAAAGAGATGAGGGGGCGGGCGCTGCGAGTTCTTCTGATGCTCGTTGTAATCTTCCTTTTCGGGACGTTTTCGTTCGCAAGGACCGAAAACATATCGTTTTTCGACGCCGCATACTGGACGGTCATCACGTGCACGACGGTCGGCTACGGGGACATCACGCCGCAGACGCCGCTCGGAAAGCTCGTGTCCATAATACTCGTGACGTGCGGGCTTGGCGTCTACGGGTACGCCGCCGCAAGCCTGGGCGGGCTTTTGATCGAGGGGAGGGTGAAAAGCACTTTAGAGGAGGTTTTTGGCTTGAAGAGGTACGAAAAAGGGAGGCACGTCGTGATTATCGGCTGGAATCCGGTTGCGGAGGAGGCTGCGAGCGAGCTGGCTGCGAACGGGTACGACGTTGTCGTGGTGGACGAGAGCGGGGAGCACGTCCATGAGATAAGGGGGCGGGGCGCCGTCGCCGTCAGGGGCGACGCTCTCAGAGAGGCGACGCTCCGCAACGCAAATGTACAGGACGCCGCGCACGTCCTCATAGCCTTAAACGACGATTCGAGGGCGATAATGGCGACGCTCCTCTGCAAGAGGCTGACGAACGCAAGGGTCGTGACCTGCATAAACAGCAGAGATCACGTGGAGCTGGCGAGGCACGCCGGCGCCGACGAAGTCGTCTCCGCTGCGACCTTCGGCGGGAGGCTCCTTGCGAGCGCCGCCTTCGAGCCTTCCGTCGCAAAGTTTCTGAACGACGTTTCCACGGCAGCCTTCGGCTACGACATTGCGGAGCTGCCTGCGGCGGACGCCGCCGCCGGAAAGACGGTCGCTGCGTTCAAGGAGGCAACAGGCGCCCTGATTCTGGCGATTCGGAGGGGCGACGAGCTGCTCATGAACCCGCCGCTGGACGCAAAAATCGAAAAAGGCGACGTCCTCGTGGTTTTGGGGAACAGAGAGGAGCTGGAGAGGGCTAGAGGTCTGATCTCTAGCAGTCGCCACACAAAGTCAGACGCAAACAAACATTAATCTCAACCTAAAAATGAAAAACGATGGCTGCGAAGAGGGCTGTCAAGGGTAAGAGCAAGAGGGCGAGGAGGGGCAGGGGCGAGCGGGCGGGGCTCGTGTCGTCCGCCGGTCTGATGAGGTATTTCGACGTCGAGGAATCCGCAATAAAAGTATCGCCGAAGACGATAGTCCTCATGGGGGTTCTGATAGGCGCCGTCGTCCTCGCTCTTGAGATATATTACGGAGTGTGGCCGCCGTAGCAGGGTGTTGAGATGAGACTGGGAATGGTGGACATCAGCG